>NZ_JAGPYQ010000001.1:5422814-5724081 GCF_018070025.1 Streptomyces liliiviolaceus | reverse complement strand
TGTATCAGGACAAGCCCGCCACGAAGGGAGCCCCGTGAAACACGACCCGCTGCGCGGCCGCACGGTGGTGGTGACCGGCGCCGCCCGCGGCCTCGGCGCCGCCCTGGCACGGGACCTGGCCCACCGGGGCGCCCACCTCGCCCTCCTGGGCCACGAGAAACCGGCCCTGGAGGCTCTGGCGGCCGAACTGCCCACCCCGGCGGCCGGCTGGGAGGTCGACATCACCGACGACGCCGGTATGGCCGACGCGGCCCGAGGCGTACGCGCGACCCTCGGCAAGCCCTCCGTGGTGATCGCCAACGCGGGCATCGCCGAGGGCGGCCCCCTCGCCGAGTCGGACGCGGCGTCCTGGCGCCGGGTGATCGACGTCAACCTCACCGGCAGCGCGATCACCGCACGCGCCTTCCTGCCGGACCTGGTGGACACGGCGGGCTACTACCTCCAGGTCGCCTCACTGGCCTCGATCGGCGCGTCGCCCATGATGAGCGCCTACTGCGCGTCCAAGGCGGGTGTGGAGGCCTTCGCCCACTCCCTGCGGGCCGAGGTCGCGCACCAGGGTGTCGCGGTGGGCATCGCCTATCTCAACTGGACCGACACCGACATGATCCGCGACGCCGACCGGCACGCCGTGCTGCGCGAACTGCGCGGCCACATGCCGCGCCCGGCCCGCCGCGTCTACCCGGCGGAGCACGTCGCCGCCCGGCTGGCGCGGGCCGTCGAGCGCCGCCGCACCGCGGTGTACGTGCCCGGCTGGCTGCTCGCCGCCCAGCTGGGCCGGGTCGCGCTGCCGCCGATCGTGCTGCGGGTGTCACGCCGGGCGCTGCCCCGGCTGGCGGCCCGGGAGCCGTTCCTGCCCACCGGCCTGCTCGGCGCGGGCGGCCGGGCCGACGGCCCAGGTAGCCCAGGCAGTCCAGGCGGCATCGGCAGCCCCGGCAGCGGCAGGTCGCCGGTCGGTTGAACTCTGGATGCCGGGGGACCCGGCAGCGATCACTCCGCTACCGCCGGGTGCGACACGAGGGAGGCAGAGATGGCCGTACGCCACAGGCTCATCAAGAAGAGCCCGCGCGAGGTGTGGTCCGTCCTGGCCGACGGCACCCGGTACGCGGACTGGGTCGTGGGGACGGCGTCCTCGTACCCCGTGCGCGGTTGGTGGCCGCAGGTGCATTCCGCGATCGGCTACGAGGTGCGGGTGGGGCTGTGGACCCTGCGCAACGAGTCGGTCGTACGGGCGTGCGTCGAGGAGCGCGAGCTGGAGCTGGAGGCGATCGCGGGCCCGCTCGGCACGGCCCGGATCGCCATCGAACTGCGGCCCTGGGGCGAGTACACGCTGGTGATCATCGACGAGCATCCGCTGCAGGGCGCCGGTGGCACCCTGCACAACGTGGCCGTGGAGGGTCTCATCCAGGTGCGGCACCGGGCCATGCTCAAGCGGCTGGCCGAGGTGTGCGAGGAGGACGGGAAGAGCGGGTCGCGGCCCGCCCGAGCGGAGCCGAGGCCGGCATGAGAGACGTCGGCCGTGCGAGACGGCGGCGGGACGGGAGGCGGCCATGCCGGACGCGGTAGTCATCGGGGCGGGCCCGAACGGGCTCGTCGCCGCGAACCTCCTGGCCGACGAGGGCTGGAGCGTCGAAGTCCTGGAGGAACAGGATGAGCCCGGGGGCGCCGTACGGCACGACAACGGCGTCGACCCGGACTTCACGAGCGACCTCTTCAGCTCGTTCTACCCTCTCGCCGCGGCCTCCCCGGTCCTGTCCGGACTCGGTCTGGAGCGCTACGGGCTGCGGTGGAGCCATGCGCCCCGCGTACTGGCCCACCCGCTGTCCGACGGCCGCTACGCCGTGCTCGGACGCGACCTCGACGACACCGCCGCGTCCCTGGACGTCTTCGCCGACGGCGACGGCGACGCCTGGCGCGAACTGCACCGGGTCTGGGAGCGGCTGCGCCCCGACCTGCTGGAGGCGCTGTTCACCCCCTTCCCGCCGGTACGCGCGGGCGCCCGGCTTGCCCTGCGCCTGCGGACCGCCGGCGGGCTGCGCCTGGCCCGGTCGATGGTGCTGCCGGTACGGCGGCTCGGCGAGGAGGAGTTCCACGGCGAGGGCGGCAGACTGCTGCTGGCGGGCAACGCACTGCACGCCGACCTCGCCCCCGAGGCCGCGGGAAGCGGCGGCTTCGGCTGGCTGATGTCGATGCTGGGCCAGACGTACGGGTTCCCCGTGCCCGTCGGCGGTGCGGGCGCCCTGATCGGGGCGCTGACCCGGCGGCTGGAGGAACGCGGCGGGGTCCTCCGGTGCGGGGAGCGCGTGAACCGCGTCGTCGTCCGGGAGGGCAGGGCCGTGGCGGTGCGCACGGCCGGCGGCGAGACGGTGTCCGCCGCCCGGGCCGTACTCGCGGACGTCTCCGCCCCCGCGCTGTACGGCGAGTTGGTGGACAGCGCCGACCTCCCGCCCCAGGTGTCGGCCGATCTGCGCCGGTTCCAGTGGGACTTCGCCACCTTCAAGGTCGACTGGGCGCTCGACGGCTCCGTGCCGTGGCAGGCCCCCGGGGCCGTCGGCGCGGGAACCGTGCATCTGGCGGACGGCGTCGACGAGCTGACCCGGTTCGCGGCACAGGTCGCCATGGGACAGGTACCGGACCGGCCGTTCTCGCTGTTCGGACAGATGACGACCGCCGACCCCACCCGGTCGCCCCAGGGCACCGAGTCGGCCTGGGCGTACACCCATGTCCCGCACCGCATCAAGGGCGACGCGGGTGACGACGGACTGACCGGGAGCTGGGACACCACGGAGCGGGAGCTGATGGCCGACCGGGTCGAGCGGCAGGTCGAGCGCTTCGCTCCCGGGTTCCGTTCCCTGATCCGGGCCCGGCGCGTGCTGGCACCGCCCACCCTCCAGGCCCTCGACGCCAATCTGCACGGGGGTGCCATCAACGGCGGCACCACGGCCCTGCACCAGCAGCTCGTGTTCCGGCCCGTCCCGGGCACCGGGCGCCCGGAGACGCCGGTCAAGGGCCTGTACCTGGCATCGGCCTCCGCGCATCCGGGAGGCGGGGTGCACGGCGCTCCCGGCTCCAACGCCGCCCGCGCCGCACTGCGCAGGAACCTCCCGAACGGTCTGACCCGCGCCCAGCGCCTGCTGTCCCGCCGCGACCGCAAGGGGGACCGCGGGCCCGGACCCGGCGGCTGACCGCGACGGTTACAGGGGCTACGGGTCCTGTCGCAGCCAGGTCGTCAGGGCCCACCACCAGTGCAGGGTGCTCAGCGGTTCGGCCAGGGGCCCGGAGGCCAGGTCGGTCAATGGGTGCCCGGTGATCTGCTGGAGGCGGCCGAGCCGGTAGCGGACGGTGTCGGGGTGGGTGAACAGGGCCGTCGCGCTCTGGTCGAGACGGCGGCCGCTGTCGAGGAACGTCAGCGCGGTGACGGCGAGTTGGCGGTGGAAGGCGTCCGACTCGTCGAGGGCGCCCAGGAGTCGTTCGCTCAGGTGCGCGCCCAGGAGCGGTTGGTCGTCGAGGGCGATCTCGGCGGCGAAGTCGGTCAGCTCGTACAGGCCCTGACGCCCCTGCCGTACACCGATGTCCACGGCCCGGACGCAGAGCCGGTACAGCGGGCGGATCTCCTCCAGGGGAGCGGCCGGTGAGACCACGACCAGGGCCGATGTTCCCGTTTCCCCGATCCCGGGCATCCGTCGGCACAGACCGGCCGGCCGTCCCTCGATCAGGCCGGACACCGCGCCGAAACCGGAGAGCCGGTCCATGAGGAGGCGTACGGCCGCGGGGTCGCCGGCGTCCGCGACGACACAGTGGTGCGGTCCGCCGCCCGGACGCATCCCGGCTCCCGCCATCTCCAGGGGTGACGGCACCACTCCGCCGACGAGCAGTCTGCGCAGTACGTTCGTGCGGACCTCCGCGCTCTCGTGCGGGGTGGCCCGCTCGGCGGCCCGGTAGCCGTTGATCACATGGCGTTCGATCGCGTCGCCGTACTCGTTGAGGCGCAGGACGACGCTCAGCAGGGTGCCGTCCGGCACTCCCGCCGCCCGGCAGCGCTCCACGGTGATCTCCAGCGCACGGCCCAGTCCGGCCTGGACCCCGCGCAGCACCGCGGTCATCGCGACACCCTGGCCCGCCCGGTCGGCCCCCAGTAACAGGGCGGCCGTGAAGTCCTGTTGCTCGACCCCGTCGAAGGTGGCGAACCATTCGCCGGCGGCGCGGATCATGGCCCTGACGTGGGAGCGGCTCTCCGCCTCGGTGAGCCGGGCGACCTCGGGGGAGTGGGCCCGGGCGGCGCGGACGAGCTCGCCGCACACGTCGTCGTCGACGGCCATCGTGCGCAGGATCTCGGTGACCGGTTCGCGCTCGTGGACGACAGCCATGCGTCGATTCTCCCTCCGCGGTCCGTCCGCGAACCTTCCGCGGCCCGTCCACCGTCCGTCCGTCGCCCGTGCGCGCTGTCGCCGGGCCACAACGAAGCCGTCCGCACGTTGGTGTCCGGCCACTACCACATCGCTGTGACGACCTGGTTCCCTGTGGGCTACCGACGGTAACAGTGCGGCACTCCCAGGAACATCCCCCGTAACCCGTAACCCGTAACCCGTAACCCGTAACCCGGGCCCGTCCCGTACCCCGTCTCGCATCTCCTCCGTCTCCTCCGGAAGGCAGTCCATGGAGAACTCACCGGCCCCGGCCGCGATCACTCGGCGTCGTGCCCTGACGGCGGCGGGCGGCGCGCTCGCCGCCACCGCCCTCGCACAGGCGACCGCGCCCGCCTTCGCGGCCTCGGCCGCCGCCTCGGACGCGGACGCGATCGTCGTCGGAGGCGGACTGGCCGGCCTGGTCGCCACGGCGGAACTGGCCGCGGCGGGCCGTAGGGTCCTGCTGCTCGACCAGGAACCGGCGACCAATCTCGGCGGTCAGGCGTTCTGGTCCTTCGGCGGCCTGTTCTTCGTCGACTCCGACGAACAACGGCTGATGGGTATCAAGGACTCCCAGGAACTGGCCTGGCAGGACTGGCTGGGCACCGCCGGCTTCGACCGCGGCATCACCGACAAGACGGGCCAGGACCACTGGGCCTACAAATGGGCCGAGGCGTACGTGGACTTCGCGTCCGGGGAGAAGCGCTCCTGGCTCGCGGGCCTGGGCGTGCAGTGGTTCCCGATCGTCGGCTGGGCGGAGCGCGGCGGCGGTCTCGCGGACGGCCACGGCAACTCCGTGCCGCGCTTCCACGTCACCTGGGGCACGGGTCCCGCGGTCGTCGAACCGTTCGAGAAGAAGGTGCGGGCGGCCGTCGCCGACGGGAAGGTCACCTTCAAGTTCCGGCACCGCGTCGATGGGCTCGTGACGACCAACGGGGCCGTCACGGGCGTCCGGGGCGCCGTCCTGGAGCCGAGCGACGCAGCCCGCGGCAAGCCCAGTTCCCGCACGGTGGTCGGTGAGTTCGAGCTGCGCGCCCCGGTCGTCATCGTCACCTCCGGCGGCATCGGCGCCAACCACGACCTCGTACGGCAGAACTGGCCGGCCCGGCTCGGCACCCCGCCCAAGAACATGATCACCGGCGTGCCCGCCCATGTGGACGGCCGGATGCTCGCGATCACCGAGAAGGCGGGCGGCCGGATCGTCAACCCCGACCGGATGTGGCACTACACCGAGGGCCTCAGGAACTACGACCCCATCTGGCCCGGACACGGCATCCGCATCCTGCCGGGCCCGTCGTCCATGTGGTTCGACGCCACCGGCAAACGGTTCAGCGCCCCTGACATGCCCGGCTACGACACCCTCCACACCCTCAAGTCGATCACCGCCTCCGGATACGACTACTCGTGGTTCGTCACCACGCAGAAGATCATCGCCAAGGAGTTCGCGCTCTCCGGCTCCGAACAGAACCCCGACCTGACCGAGAAGAACATCTGGAAGCTGCTCTCGCGCATCTGGCAGACACCGGAGCCGATCGAGAAGTTCAAGAAGAACGGCGTGGACTTCATCGTCGCCACGACCCTGTCCGAACTCGTCCGCGGCATGAACAAACTGACCGGCGACGGACTGATCGACCTGGCGGACCTGCAACGCCAGATCGAGGCGCGCGACCGGGAGATGGACAACCCGTACACCAAGGACCTCCAGGTCATGGGCATCCGCAACGCCCTGTCCTACCCCGGGGACAGCCTCAGCCGTACGGCGGCGGCGCACAAGATCCTGGACTCAAGTGCGGGGCCGTTGATCGCCGTTCGCCTCAACGTCCTGACCCGCAAGACCCTCGGCGGCCTCCAGACCGACCTCTCCGGCCGGGTCCTGAACGCGGCCGGCACGCCGGTGCCCGGTCTGTACGCGGCCGGGGAGGTCTCCGGGTTCGGCGGGGGCGGTGTCCACGGGTACCGGTCCCTTGAGGGGACGTTCCTGGGCGGGTGCCTGTTCTCCGGGCGGGCGGCGGGGCGGGCCGCCGCGGCGGCGACCGGGACCTGAGCCCGGGGTCGGACCCGGCCGCGGCCCGGCCCGACCTGAAAAAAGTGCCCGGTGACCGCTCAGTTCCTGGCCTGGCCCCGGTCTTACGTCATGTAAGGCCAACCACCCAGGAATTGCCGACAGGAGACCCTGCCATGAGCATCACCGCGTCCCGGAACCAGTCCGTCGCACAGTCCCTCGGCACGCGTCCCGTGTGGCAGGTCGGCGCCCTCGCGGTGTTCGCCGGCGCCGTCGTGACCGAGGCCTTCGCCCTCGTCGCCCGAGGCGTCGGCGTACCGATGGAGGCGGCCGGTCCCGGGGCGACGGAGGCCGCCGAGATCCCGGTCGGCGGCTTCGCCGGGGGAGTGCTGTTCTGGTCGGTCGTCGGGGTCGTCCTGGCCATGGCTCTCGCCCGCTGGGCGGAGCGGCCCGCCCGCACCTTCGTGGTGATCACCGTCGCGCTGACCGTGCTGTCCCTGGCGGGTCCGGCCGTCGCCCCGCACACCGCCACGTCCACGCAGATCGTCCTGGCCGTGTCCCATGTGGTGGCCGCGGCCGTCGTCATTCCGCCGCTGGCGGGGCGGCTGGCCCGTGGGCGGGCCTGACCGGCGCTGACGCGGGACGCTTCTGAGGGGCGCGGGGAACTGCGCGACCGGCCACGGTGGATTCGCGGTCGGCCGGACAGCCCCCGCGCCCCTCAGACGCGCCGCCGCCGGGCCGGTGGCAGGGGAACGGGCTCCACCCCCGGGACGACGGTGCTGGTGAGCGTGCCGACGCCTTCGACGGTGAGGGTGACCGTGTCTCCGGGCTTCAGTGGCGGTGGGTCCATCTCGCCGCGCAGGCCCCACAGTTCGGCCAGGCAGCCGCCGTTGCCGCAGGTGCCGGAGCCGAGGACGTCACCCGGCACGACCCGGGTGCCGCGGGAGGCGTACGCGGTCATCTCCTCGAAGGTCCAGCTCATATGGGACAGCAGGTCCCTGCCGACCGTCCGGCCGTTGACCTCGGCCGTCAACGCCAGCCGCAGGAACCCGTCGGCGTCCCGGTGCGGCTCCAACTCGTCGGCGGTGACGAGGTACGGGCCCAGCGTGGTCGCGGTGTCCTTGCCCTTGCACGGACCCAGTCCGACCCTCATCTCCGCGGACTGCAGGTCACGGGCAGACCAGTCGTTGAGGACGGTGTAGCCGACGATGTGGTCGCGGGCCCGCTCGGGTGTGAGGTCCCGGCCCTCCCGCCCGATGACGGCGGCCACTTCGAGTTCGAAGTCCAGGGCGGCCGACCCGGGCGGTACGGGTACGTCCTGCCCGGGGCCGTAGATCGCGTGCGGGTTGGAGAAGTAGAAGGTCGGCGCCGCGTACCACTGCTCGGGCACGCCGGAGGCACCGTCCACGGCACGGCGTACGCCCTCGACGTGTTCCTCGAACGTGACGAAGTCCCGTACCGACGCGGGCTGCAGAGGCGGCAGCAGCCGTACCTCGGAGACGTGCGGTCCGGGCGGCCCGCCGAGAGCCGAGGCCCCCGCCTCCAGCAGTCCGGGCAGACCGTCCGTCGCGCCGAGCAGGTCGGTCAGGGACCGGACGGCGGGCAGGGGATACAGGGTGTCGTCCCCAGGGGTGTCGTCCCCTGGGGTGTCGTCCGCCGCCACCACGGCGACCTGGGTCCGGTGGCGGTGGACGTACGTGGCGAAGCGCATACGGGGTCTCCTGGCGGGCCGGGCGGATCAGACCGGTGGGGCGATGAACACACCGCGGTCGGGGTCGTTGAAGGACTCCTTGGCGACGAACTCGTTCATCGGGTTGGCGGTGCCCCACTGGTCGGTGACCTCGGGCTGCGAGAAGTCGTAGACGTGCGGATGCCAGGTGTCCTCGTCCAGCTCCTCCAACTCCGTCGTGTACTCGACGGTGTTGCCGTGCGGATCGAGGAAGTACGTGAACGTGTTGTCGCCCGCCAGGTGCCGTCCCGGCCCCCAGATCTTCCTGAAGCCGGCGCGCATGACACGGCCCGAGCCGCGCATGTACTCGTCGAGGCCGCGCATCTCGAAGGAGACGTGGTGCAGGGCGGTGTGGGGGCCCTTGGCCAGCGCCATCGAATGGTGCCGGCTGCTGATCCGCATGAAATGCATGACCTCGCCCATGTGCGGCGAGGAGAGCGTGTCGGACAGGGCGAAGCCGAGGTGGCGCTCGTACCACTGCCGGGTGCGGTCGAGGTCGGGGGAGTTGAGGACGACGTGCGACAGCTTGACCGGGATGGCCTCCTTCTCCTCGATCCTGCGGTGTTCGCGTACCGCCACGTCCGCGGAGACCTCGACGGTGCGGCCGTCGACGTCGAAGAAGCGGAAGCCGTAGCCGCCGCCGGGGGTGTCGACCTTGCCCGGCCTGGATATCAACCGGACGTCACCCGCCAGGAGTTGCTCGGCGAGGGTGTCGACGTCCGCCGGGCTCGCGGCTCCGTAGGAGACGAGGTCGAGGCGCTTCTCCTCGGCCCTGCGCAGCCGCACGACGTACTGCTCCGGGGAGCCCTCGGCGGCCAGGAAGGAGATGCCGGAGTCCTCGGCGACCTTGGTCAGGCCCCAGACGCCGGCGTAGAAGTCGAGCTGCTTGTCGTAGTCGGGCACGGCGAGGTCGACGTGCCGCAGATGGGTGAGCAGACGTGCGCTCATGGTGTCAGTCCTTCCTCAGGAGGGCGGCCGCGTTGCCGCCGCGTACGGCGTCGAAGTCGGCATCGGGGAGCCGGGCCGCGCGCAGGGCGCCGACCGGGTCCTCGGTGCCCATGTCGAAGGGGAAGTCGGAGCCGAGCAGCACTCGGTCGGCGCCGGCGGCCCGCACCAACTCCCGCAGGGCGTAAGGGTCGTGGACGAGCGAGTCGAAGTACAGGCGCCGCAGATAGCTGCTGGGCGGATGGGCACATGCGGCATTGGCGTCGGAACGGGTCGACCACGCGTGGTCGGAGCGGCCGACATGGGTGGGCAGATAGCCGCCGCCGTGGGCCGCCAGCACCTTGAGACCGGGATGGCGGTCCAGCACGCCGGAGAAGATCAGGTGCGAGAGGGCGACGGCGTTCTCGGTGGGCTGGCCGACGGTGTTGGACAGGTACCACCGGTCCAGGCGCTCGTCGAGCGTGCACCCGAACGGATGCAGGAAGACGACCGCGCCGCTCTCCTCGGCCCGGGACCAGAAGGGTTCGTAGGCCGGGTCGGACAGCTCCCGGCCGGGCGCGTGGCTGGAGATCTCCACCCCGGCCAGGCCCTGCGCGAGGGCGTGGTCGAGGGCTTCGACCGTCCGGTCCGGGTGCTGGAGGGGAGCGAGCCCGAGGCCGCGCAGCCGGTCCGGAGCGGCCGAACAGTGCGCGGCCGTCGCCTCGTTGGCCGTCCGGTACACCTTCTCGGCCGTCTCCTCGTCCGCCCAGTAGTGGTAGTGCGACGGGGAAGGACTGACCAGCTGGACGTCCACGCCCTGGGTGTCCATGGCGGCCAGCCGTACGGCCGCGTCGGTCAGCCGGGGCAGACGGTCGCGCACCATGGGCCCGCTCACCGCGAGGGCGGCCGGACCGTTGCGGCGGGCGTCCAGCCCTCGCGCCTCGGCGAGCCCCCGGGCCCCCTCCACCAACGCCTCGATCTCGGGGATCAGCACGTGGGCGTGGACGTCGACGGTGGGAACGGCCGCTTGCTCGTGTGCGGTCACGGCAGCTCCCGGAGCATGGTCATCGTGCGGGCCATCAGACCGGGCACATCGGCGTCGCGGACCCCGTCCAGCTGCCACTGCCCGAGCTGTACGGAGGCCTCCACGACCGGACGCACCCGGGCGATCCGCCGCTCGTAGTACGCCTGGAACAGCGCGTCGTCCCACGGGTCGGCCCCGGTGAGCAACTGGGCGAGCACCCACGCGTCCTCCAGGGACAGCGCGGCGCCCTGCGCGAGCGTGGGCGGACAGCAGTGGGCCGCGTCGCCGATCAGCACGACCCGGCCGCGATGCCAGGAACCCTCGACCAACAGCCGCTCGAACCAGGTGTAGTTGACCTGTGCCGGGTCGGTGATGTGCTCGGTGATCTCCGGCCAGAAGCCGCCGTACGAGCGGGCCAGACGCCGCATCTCGTCGGCGTGCGACCCGGCCGGTATCGAGGCGCGGTCGCGGTTGGCCTCGACGACATAGGCGTACAGGGTGCTGTCGCCGGTGGGGCAGTAACCGGCGATGTAGGCGGGACCGCCGTAGGCGAGGTCGGTGCGGGTCAGTCCGGCCGGGCGCGGGGCGGCGATCCGCCAGATGGCCATGCCGGTCGGCTCGGGTCTGTCGGCGATGCCGATCGCGGCGCGGGTCGCGGAGCCGAGGCCGTCGGCGGCGATCACCAGGTCGTACCGCCTCTCGGTGTCCTCCCGCGCCCCGGAGCCGCCGTCCGGGCCCGCGCCGATGAGGACGGAGACACCGTCCGCGTCCTGGTCAAGGATCTCGGCGGTGGCGCCCAGGCGGACCGAGGCACCGCTGGCGCGCACGGCCCCGATCAGGATCCGCTGGAGGCGGGGGCGCTGCATACCGACGGTGGCGGGCAGTCCGTCGCCGCCGGTCCGCAGGTCCTCCTGCACATGCAGCACGGTGCCGTCGGGGGCGGTGATGCCGACCGAACCGAAGCCGAAACCGGACGCCTCCACCTCGTCCCAGACGCCCAACTCGCGCAGCACGCGCAGGGCGTTGCCCTGGAGGGTGATGCCGGAGCCGGCGGTGGCGTTCCAGTCGCTCCTGGCCTCGACCAGGTCCACCGCGAGGCCGGCGCGGCGCAGCAGGACCGTCACGGCGCTGCCGGCCGCGCCACCGCCGATCACCAGGACCGTACGGGGTGTGCTCATGGGGAACTCCCTTGTTCCTGTCGCTGCATGACGTGCTACTTGACGGGCTGCTTCGTGCTACGTGACGGGCTACTTGACGGCGATCGGGTTCACGGGGGAGCCGACCGCGCCGGTGATGGGCAGGGGAGCGGCGGTGAGCCAGAACTCGTACACGCCGTCGGCCGCGCAGTCCCGCGCGAGCGCGTCCAGGTCCCACATCTCGCCGATCAGCAGGCCGATGTGCGGGATGGCCACCTGGTGCAGCGGCTGGAAGGCGTGCTCGAACTCGTTGGGCCGTACCTCGAAGCCCCAGGTGTCGGTGGCGATCGCCGCGATCTCACTGCCGTGCAGCCAGGCTGCCGTGGTGAAGGACAGGCCGGGCGCGGGGCCGCCGGCGTAGTCGCCCCAGCCGTCGCGGCGGGCCCGGGCGAGCTGCCCGGTGCGTACGAGCACGATGTCGCCGCGGCCGATCGCGACCCCCTGGGCCTCGGCGGTCGCGACCAGGTTGGCCTCGGTGACGGCGAACCCGTCGGGCAGCTCGCCGGCCGCCGCGAACGCACCGTCCACGGCGCCGACGCCCTCCGTGCCGCTGACGCCGTCCGTGCCGATCGCGCGGCCGACGTCCAGGAGTACGCCCCGTCCGGCGACGTGCGCCGCCATGTGTTCGATGCCGGTCACCAGATCGCCGTCGGAGGTGACGACCCGCTCGGCCGGACGCCCGTTCCACGCCTTGCCGTGGTCGAAGATGTGCCCGAGGCCGTCCCACTGGGTGGAGCACTGCAGCGGCATGGCGATCACGTCGTCGGCGCCGCCGATGCCGTGCGGGAAGCCCTGGTTGCCGAGCGCGGCGTCGGTGCCGGTGTCCAGCATGGTGTGCACCGGGTTGGTACGCCGCCGCCAGCCCTTCTGCGGGCCGTCCATGTCGAACCGCTGGGAGAGCGAGAAGCTGACACCCCTGCGCACCAGCGCGGCACCCTCGCGGCGCTTGGCCGCATCGAGATGGTTCAGTGTGCCGAGCACGTCGTCCGCGCCCCAACGGCCCCAGTTGGAGTACGCCTCGGCCGCCCGCGCGATGGCACCCTCGGGGTCGGTGGGGTCCGGGTTCACCGGGCCGTCTCCGCCACACAGCGGGTGCGCTGGGCACCGAGACCGGTGATGGAACCGTCCATGACGTCACCGTCCCGCAGCAGCCGACCGTGGTGCATGCCGTTGCCCGCCGGGGAACCGGTCAGCACCAGGTCGCCGGGCAGGAGCCGGGCGGTCCGGGAGGCGTAGGACACCATTCGGGCGACGTCGAAGAGCATGTCCTCGGTGGACTCGTCCTGCATGATCTCGCCGTTCAGCTTCAGCACCAGGCGCAGGTCGCCGGGGTCCGCGACGGACCCGGCGGGCACGAGCCAGGGGCCGAGCGGGGTGAAGCCGGGGGCGTTCTTGCTGCGCAGCCAGTCGGTGCCGATCTGCGGCATGTCCCGGCGGAAGACGGTGGCCCGGTCGGTGAGGTCGTTGGCGATCGTGTACCCGGCGACATGGTCCAGCGCCTCCTCCACGGACACCTGATGGGCGGGCCGCCCGATCACCGCCACCAACTCCAGCTCCCAGTCGGGCTGTTCGGCCCAGGAGGGCAGCACGACGTCGTCGTACGGGCCCGTGATCGCGCTCGGCAGCCCGATGAAGACGTACGGCAGGTCCTCGGCCGCCCGGCGGTCCATGATCCCGGCGGCCTCGGCGCGACGCTCCTCCTCGGGCCGGTCGTCGGCCGGGTCGCGGTGCGCGACATGCAGGTCGATGACGTGCTGCCGGTAGTTGGCACCGGACTGGAACACCTGACGCGGCTCCACGGGGGCGTGCACCCGGAAGTCCGCCAGCGGCCCGCTCGGCGGACCACCCTCGTCGGCCAGCGCCGACAGCCGTTCCATCGCCGTGTCCCAGTCCTCCAGAAGAGCGCGGACGGTCAGACGCTCGTCGCCGAAGGCGGTTCTCAGGTCGAGCACCCGGGCGTCCGCCGTGACGAGGGCGGGGAAGGGCGGCCCGCCGGGGACCGAGAGAGTGGCGAGGGCGAAACGTCCGGCGAAGGGTGCGGACGCGGCTTCGGGTTTCACGGACATGTCCTCCTGATCGCGGTGCGACCAATCTGGACCCGTCACCCGTGATCAGGGAAATAGATTGTGTGGATGACAAGCATCCACGGTGTTTATTCCTGCCTGGTCAACGCCGTACCGTCGGCTGTGCCGCCGAAGGAACCGTCAAGGAAGACGCCGAAGGAAACCCTGTGAATCTGGCCCGCCTCGACCTCAACCTCGTCGTCGCCCTGCGCGCCCTGCTGGAGGAGCGCAACGTCACCCGGGCCGGGGAGCGCATCGGGCTCAGCCAGCCGGCCATGAGCGCCGCCCTCGCCCGGCTGCGCCGCCACTTCGACGACGACCTGCTCGCACGGGTGGGCGCCCACTACGAGCTCACCGCTCTCGGCCAGGTGCTCCTGGACCGCACCTCCACCGCCTACGACCTGCTGGAACGCCTCTTCGCCAGCCAGGCCCACTTCGACCCGGCGAAGGAGAGCCGGGAGTTCAGGCTGCTGGCGTCCGACTACGCCGTCGCCGTCTTCGGCACCGAACTGGCCCGTGTCGTGCACGAGGAGGCCCCTGGCATCCGGCTGCGCTTCAGCCAGACACCGCCCACCGTGGTCGACGACACCGCCACCCTGCTGAGCGCCTCCGACGGCCTGCTCATGCCGCACGGAGTCGTCAGCGACTTCCCGGCCACCGACCTGTACGAGGACCGCTGGGTCTTCGTCGTGTCCGCGGACCATCCCGGTGTCGGGGACCGGCTCACCCGCGCGGACCTGGCCCGGCTGCCCTGGGTCACCTATCAGCGCACCTACGACTCCCCGGCCGTGCGCCAGCTCGGCATGCTCGGCATCGAGCCGCGCGTCGAGGTCTCCGTCGACAGCTTCCAACTGCTGCCGCTGCTGGTCGCGGGCACCCGACGCATCGCACTGGTCCAGGCGCGCCTGGCCCGCCTCCTCGCCCCCCTCGCCGCCGTCCGCGTGGTGCCACCCCCGTACGAGCCGGTCCCCCTCCGCGAGGCCCTCTGGTGGCACCCGGTACACACCCACGACGCGGCCCACATCTGGCTACGCGAGACAGCGGCACGGGTGGGCAGGGGGTTGGAGGAAAGCTGAGGGTCCGAGCAGGGACGCGCCCCGTAAGGGGCGCGGGGAACGGCGCGAGCAACCACGACGCACCCGCACCCGACAATCGGCCCCGTCAGGGGCGCGGGGAACGGCGCGAGCAACCGAGACGCACCCGCGGACAACGACCCACCCGTCCGTCAACCCGGCACCCCGTCGTCGTCCACCTCCTCCACGGGCGGCATAAAAGCCCGCAACCACCGCTCCGTCTGCGCGACATGCGCCTCCGCCGCCCCCGCGGCCGCACCGGGGTCCCGGTCGGCGATCGCGGTGGCCAGCACCCGATGATCCGCGTCGCTCTTGCGCCGCAGCTCCGGCCCCTCGGGCAGCGTGAAGATCTGGTACTTGCGCGATCGGGCGCGAAAGACCGCGAGCAGCGACGCCAGCGTCGGATTCTCGGCGGCCCGCGCGATCTCCGCGTGGAAGCGGTGGTCGAGGTCCGAGGCCTCGCTGGGGTCCTCGGTCGCCTCCATGGCCTCGATGAGGGAGAACAGCGACTTCACCGTCTCGGGGGTCCGCCGCGCCGCGGCCTTGGCCGCGACATGCGCCTCCAGCACCCGCCGGATCTCGTACACCTCCAACAGGCCGGTCAGCGGCAGGAGTTCGAGGGTCAGCGAGAGGCTGCCGATGATGTCCTCCGGCCTGAGCTGGGACACATAGGTGCCCGAGCCGTGCCGCGGTTCGACCACGCCCAGCGCCGAGAGCATCCGGACGGCCTCGCGCAACGGGCCCCTGGAGACTCCGAGTTCCTCGCCCAGCTCGGCCTCGGGCGGAATGCGCTCGCCCGGCCCGAGCCGCCCTGTCGCGATCATGTGGCGCAGGCCGTGGAACGCCCTGTCGACTGCGGACATCCGATTCCTCCCGTGGCGGGCCGGCGGCAGCACCGTAACCCTCGGGCACTCTAGCGACTCCGAGTCGTCAGATGTCTCCGATGTATCGGTCGAAAGTCATCTGATGACTATCGCTGCACACCTCTTGCGTGGCGCAAAAATGCCGTGCAGGATGCCGAGTCATCATACGTGTCCCACCCGATGTCAGATGTCTGCGCACTGCGGACGTGATGTCGGCGGGCACTCGGGTTCGGTAGATGTGGAGTGATGTGAGCGAGACCGAGGTCACCACCGCCCCGCGTCCCTTGCTGCTGGCGGACGGCCGTCCCGCGGCGCGGGCGTGGTCGCTGGACCCCGTCATGAAGCACCTCAACCATGGCTCGTTCGGAGCGGTCCCCCTGGTGGCCCAGGAGCGGCAGAACGAGTTCCGGGCCGAGATGGACAGTTCGCCGGTGGTGTGGTTCCCGGCCCTGCCGCAGCGGATCGCCGCCGCCCGGATCGATCTCGCGGCCTTCCTGCGGGTCGCCCCCGACGACGTGGCCCTGGTGCCGAACGCGAGCGCCGGCATCAGCGTCGTGTTCGCCTCGCTCCAGCGGCGCCGGGGCGGCGGGATCGTCGTCACCGACCACGGCTACGGCGCGGTGACCATGGGCGCCGAGCGCCTCGCCAGGCGCTGGGGCGGCGAGGTGCGTACCGCCAGGGTGCCGCTGGAGGCGAGCGAGGAGGAGGCGTACGAGGCCGTCATGGCCGCGGTCGACGACGACACGGATCTGATCGTCCTCGACCAGATCACCTCCGCCACCGCCCGCCGGCTGCCGGTGGAGCTGGTCGGCGCGGAGGCCCGTCGGCGCGGCATCCCGCTCCTGGTGGACGCCGCCCATGCCCCCGGTCTGATCGAGGCCCCGCTGGCGGGCCTGACCTGCGACTTCTGGGTCGGCAACCTGCACAAGTGGGGCTGCACGCCCCGCGGCACCGCCACGCTGGTCGCCCGCGGCGAGCTGCGCGAGGAGCTGTACCCCCTGATCGACTCGTGGGGCGCCGCCGATCCGTACCCCGACCGCTTCGACCAGCAGGGCACGATCGACGCGACCGGCTATCTCGCGGCCCCGTCGGCCCTGGACTTCGTCGAGAGCACCTGGGGCTGGGACACCGCCCGCCGGTACATGGACGACCTTGCCGGCTACGGCGAGCGCGTCATCGGCGCCGCCTTCGGCGAACTGACCGGCGCCACCGGCACGGTCGACGTGGGCATGCCGGTCCCGGGCATGCGACTGGTACGCCTGCCGGACGGTTTGGCCGGCACCCGGATCGAGGCCGACGCGCTGCGCGACCGGGCCGCCCGTGAACTCGGCGTGGAGGCGGCCTTCACCAGCTTCGACGGCATCGGCTACATGCGGCTGTCCGCGCACGTCTACAACACCGCCGCCGACTACGAGTACTTCGCCGAGGACTGCGTCCCCCTCCTCGGCCGCTGGGCCCGCGCGGCCCGCGAACAACCGGGCGCGGCATAGACACACCCCCGCGCACCACACCCCCGCGCACCACGCATCCCGCACCCGGCATCAGCACCCCGCACTTTCCCCGGCGCTCCGTAACGCCTGTCCCCGGCACAGCAGCACAGAAAGAGGTCGGCACGATGAGAAGAAGGACGGCAGCTCTCGCCCTCGGCACCGCCGCCACGATGGTCCTGACCGGCTGTAGCAGCATGAGCGGCTCCACGGCCGACGGCACGGTCACCCTCAACATGGTGGAGAGCCTGACGAACCCCGCCCGCACGGACCTGATCAAGGGCCTGATAGCGGACTTCCAGAAGCAGAACCCCAAGATCAAGGTCAATCTGATCTCGCCGCCCACCGAGCAGGCCGACCAGAAGATCCAGCAGATGCTCCAGTCCGGCAGCGGCGTCGACACCCTCGAAGTGCGCGACACGACCGTCGGACCCTGGTCGAACAACGGCTGGATCTACGACATGAAGAAGGACCTCACCGGCTGGAAGGGCTGGGAGGCGATGACGGAGAACGCCGTCAAGGCCTCCCAGGACGCCGAGGGCAAGACATACTTCGTCCCGTACGGCTTCTACGGTCTGAGCGTCTTCTACCGCACCGACCTGATCAAGGAGGCCGGCTTCAGCAAGCCGCCGGCCACCTGGGACGACCTGCTGGAACAGGCCTCGGCCATCCACGACCCGGGCAAGCGCAAGTACGGGTACGCCTTCCGCGGCGGAGCCAACGCCCAGGGCAACGCCACCGCCATCATCGAGGCGTACGTCGCCGACGAGATCGACGCGGCCGACGGCTTCAAGCTGAAGAGCGGCAAGACGATCTTCTCCGCGCCCGAGGCGCTCGACGCGATGCAGACCTACCTCAAGCTCTTCAAGGAAGCGTCCCCGAAGTCGTCCGTCTCCTGGGGCTACCCCGAGATGGTCGAGGGCTTCTCGAACGGCTCCACGGCCTTCCTGCTGCAGGACCCCGAGGTCATCGCCACCGTCTCGGAGTCCAAGTCCATCAAGAAGGACCAGTGGAGCACCGCCCCGCTGGTGGCGGGCCCCAGCGGCAAGACCGTACAGCCGCTGGCCACCGCCGGATGGGGCGTCGCCAAGGGCAGCAAGCACAAGAAGGAAGCGGTCAAGCTGGTCGAGTTCCTCTCCGAGGGGGAGGCGTCGACGGACTTCACCAAGACGAACAGCCTGGTGCCGATCCTCAAGTCGGCCGCCGAGGACCCGTTCTACAAGACCGGCCCCTGGTCCAGCTACGTCACCATGACGGAGAACCCGGACACCTACCTCAACGTCAGCCAGCCGCGCGGTGTCGCCTGGTGGGCCGAATGGCAGCAGAAGGCCGACGCCGACATCCAGAAGATGGTCCTCGGTAAGACGACGCCCAAGGAACTGCTGGCCGGCTGGGACACGTACTGGACCGAGAAGCGGCAGTAGGAGAACCAGCCATGCCCACCGCGTCCACGACGACGTCCACGACACAGACGGCGAAGACAGCTTCGGCGGGGGCCTCCGGCAACGGGGGCTCCCGGCCCGTCCGCAAGACTCGACCAGGCCGCCGCAAGCCCGAGTTCACCGCTCGGCGCGGTTTCCTCATCTCCCTCTTCATGGCCCCGGCCGCGATCTTCGTGGCGGTCTTCACGTACTACCCGATGATCGCCGGCAGCCAGATGGCCTTCCGCCACTGGAACCTGACGGACCTGACCGACACCTCCTGGGTCGGCCTGCAGAACTTCCGCGACGTCTTCGCCGACCCCGCCTGGGGCACCGTACTGAGCAACACCGCCATCTGGGTGTTCGGCTCGATCGTGCCCCAGCTGGTCATCGGCTTCGCCCTCGCGCTGTGGCTGCGCCGCAGGTTCCGCTTCCGCGGGCTCTACCAGGCCCTCATCTTCTTCCCCTGGGCGATCTCCGGCTTCCTCATCGGCATCCTGTTCCGCTGGATGTTCAACAGCGAGTTCGGCGTCGTCAACGACCTGCTCCAGAAGGTCGGCCTGATCGACGAACCGGTCGCCTGGCTGGCCGACCCGAAGACCGCGATGTTCGCCGTCGTGGTCGCCAACATCTGGTACGGGGTCACCTTCTTCACGATCATGATCCTCGCCGCGCTCCAGTCCATCCCCGAGGAGCTGTACGAGGCCTCGGCCCTGGACGGCGCCGGCAAGGTGCGCACGCTCTTCCAGATCACCATTCCGTACATCCGGGTCACCCTCGCGCTGACCGTGCTGCTGCGCGTCATCTGGATCTTCAACTTCCCCGACCTGATCTTCGGGATGACCGGCGGCGGACCGAACAACGAGACGCACATCGTGACCACGTGGATGATCAAGATCACCCAGCAGGGCGACTACGGCAGGGCCTCCGCGCTCGGTCTCATCGTCGTCGCCACGCTGCTGGTGTTCGCGGTCTTCTTCCTGCTGGCCACGCGTGAGAAGCGAGAGGTGAAGCCGTGATCGGCAAGGAGTCCACGGCGGGCCGGGCCACCAAGTTCACCTTCCTGGGGCTGTGGCTGGTCTTCATCGTCTTCCCCCTCTACTGGATCACCATCACGTCGCTCAAGGCGCCCGGGGACATCTTCGCCTTCCCGATCGCCTACTGGCCCGAGCACTTCTCGCTGGAGAACTACAGCGGACTGTTCGGCAAGGCCGACTTCGGCGTCTACCTCACCAACAGCCTCATCGTGGCCACCGTCGCCGCGGCGATCGCCACGGTCATCTCGATGCTGTCGGCGTACGTACTGGCCCGTTTCGAGTTCCGTACGAAGTCGGCGCTGCTGATGGCCGCCCTGGTGACCCAGATGATCCCCACGTTCATCGCGCTGGGGCCGCTGTACCTGCTGATGACCGACCTCAAGATGGTCGACAACCGGCTCGGGCTCATCCTCGTCTACATCGCCGTCTGCATCCCGTTCTGCACGGTGATGCTCCGCGGCTTCTTCGAGAACATCCCGGACGCGTTGGAGGAGGCCGCGATGATCGACGGCCTGTCACGGTTCGGGGCGCTGTTCCGGGTGCTGCTGCCGGTGATGCGGCCCGGGATCATCGCGGCGTTCATCTTCAACTTCGTCAACTGCTGGAACGAGCTGTTCCTGTCGGTGACGCTGATGAACAGCGACAGCAACAAGACCGTGCCGACGGCCCTGAACGGCTTCATCTCCAGCTTCAACATCGACTGGGGCTCGATGTCCGCGGCGGCGGTGCTGACCATCCTGCCCACGATGGTGCTGTTCGCCTTCGCCAGTCGGCACATCGTCCAGGGGCTCACGGCGGGGGCGGTGAAGGGCTGAGGACTGAGCGGCCGAGGGGCGCCACGGGAAGTTTTCTTCCGTCCCACGGAGTGGGAGCGACATGGAACCGACCTGATGATCACATACTTTACCTCGACGTCACGGTAGCGATCGACGTCTACCGCCCCATGGCACGGGCGACGGACACAGACGAGACAGACGAGGTAGGGCGCCCGGATGAGCAGCGAGCACATGCAGATCGGCGAGGTCGGCGCGCGTACGGAGCTGGCACTGCGCACGATCCGTCACTACGAGGCGACCGGCCTGGTCGCCCCCTCCGCCTGCTCCCAGGGCGGCTTCCGCCTCTACACCAGGGAGGATGTCGCACGGCTGAAGGCGATCCGCCGTATGCAGCCGCTCGACTTCACCCTGGAGCAGATGCGCGACCTGCTGGCCGTCACCGACCGCCTCGACTCCGACGAGGAGATGACGGCGTACGAGCGGCAGTCCCTGCTGCGGCGCGTCCGCGAGTACGAGGAGTACGCCGTCCGGCAGGTGGAGAAGCTGCGCGCGCAGCTGGCGGAGGCGGAGGAGTTCGCCCAGACGCTCCGCAAGCGTCTGAGCCGGGACCGCGACCGGGACCGTGACCGCGGGCGGGACCGGAACCGCGAACGGGCCACCACCGCCTGAGCCGGCCGCACCGCTACTCGAAGGCGCACCCGGGATTCGGGGCGTCCTCGGAGAAGGGGGCGCCGTGCGGCAGTACGTACAGCACGGTCAGGACGACCGGAGTGTCCCCCAGGTTGCGGCCTATGTGGACGTTGCCGGGCCCGGCCGGCTCCTGGACGCTGCTGCCCTGCGGATACACGCCGTCCGAGGCGCACGTGGAGTCGAAGTGGCTGAGCGTGCCCTGCTTCACGTAAGCGTAGAGCGGGCCGTCGTGGTAGTGCCAGCCGGTGGCCTGGCCGGGCGGCACGGTGATCTCCCGGACGACGTAGTCGGTGCCGCCGACCGTCTTCTGGGCTATGAGCGTGCCGGTCACCCCGGGGCCGGGCGGGGTCGCGTGGGCCGTTCCCCCGGCCAGGACGGTGACGGCGGCGACCGCGCCGACCACCGCGGTGCGGAACGAGGTACGCATGGGCAGGGCCTCCAGGTTCATGGGATGTCGTGACGACGTGCCGCAGTGAACATAGAGGCGAATGCCGCCTGTTCGTGCGAGAAACAGCGAACTCGCTCCACAAGCAAGGCAGTTGGCGGCGGCCGGCGGGTGCGGTCGGCCGTGCGGTCAGTCCAGGATGCGCAGCCGCCAGTAGCCCACGTCGTCGCAGGCCCAGGCCTTGGCCTGGCCCAGAGCGACATAGAGCTTCCCCCAGGCCTGGCATTCCGAGAGCCTCTCGAAGGCGCCGACCGTGTGCCAGACCGCGGCCGTCGCGACCCCTGCGGTCGGCGTGACCCGCTCGGTGGCCCCGGACGTCGCGGCGGTGGCGATGCCCGCCCCGGCCAGACTGATCCCGGTTGCCACGGCAACGGTGACAATGAGTTTCCTGAGCATGTGAACCTCCAGTAGTGACCCTCACCCAAGGGTGGGCGCCACGACCGGACCTGTCGTTACGCGTGAGCGCACAGGTCTTTCGTCTCCGCGCACTGTCGGCGGAACTCGCGCGGGGACAGGCCGTAGGAGCCGCGGAACACCTGGCTGAAGTGCGCGGGACTGGAGAACCCCCACCTGGCGGCGATCGCACCGATCGGCCGGGTGGCCAGCCGGGCATCGGCGAGGTCGCGACGGCACTGCTCCAGGCGGCGCTCACGGACCCAGCCGGCGACGGTGTGCCCCTCCTCGTGGAACAGCTTGTGCAGATAGCGCAGCGAGATGTTGTGCGCCGCGGCGATCACGTCCGGAGCCAGGCACGCATCGCCCAGGTTCTCCCTGATGAAGGCATGGATCCGGGCCATGAGCGCGCGCCGCACGGTGTGGGCCGGCACCGCGCTCCGGGCGTCCAGCGCGTTGGCCAGCGCGGCCGTCAGCACATCGAGGGTGAGGGTGGACAGCCTGGCGGTGTCCGCGGGGCTGAGTTCCCTCATGTGCCGCGCCAGTTGCATCAGGAAGTGCGAGGACAGCGCCCCGACACCCGTCCCGCCCGGGATGCGCACCGCGCTCAGCCGCCGCAGATCCCGGTGGGGCAGCGGAAGCAGGGAGCGGGGGAAGCGCAGGAGCAGCAGCTGCTGGCTCCCCTGCGCCTCCGGCGTGAACCCGGCGAGGTAGGGGCGGGAGGGGTCGAACAGCATCAGGTCCCCGACCCCGAAGTCCGTGCACCGGCCGTCCTGGGTGATCCTGCCGCCGCCGCGTACGATGCAGCCCAGCTTGAACACCTCGGGATCCGCCTGGCGGATGAGCTTGGGCGTGCGCTGCACCGAATGCGCCAGCGTGGTCATCAACGTGGCCTGCACCGGACCGAGTTGGCTGATGCCGACCTGCGCCCGGAACGCGCCCGCCACCCGCCGGTCGCAGTGTGCCTCGTAGGGCACCCAGAGCCTGGAACTCACCTCGCGCCAGAAGCCGAACCTCTCCTCCTGCGGTACCTCCGCGGTACTGACCACGTCCATGACTCACCCCCGTGAGGTCCGCGCCCCGTCACCAGCGCGGACTGCTGTCCGGTGACCGTGTCGTCCCGCCCTGGCCGGGCGGGCACCGGCACGTTCAGGTGTAGCAGCTCCCGGATCGTTCGAGTCAGGCATTTTGGCCACAGCCGAATAGCCCTGGTACGGGCCGGGAGCCAGGGGCCTGCGCCCGTGCTCCCGGCCCGCCGCGTGGATCAGGACTCGGACAGCTCCGTGCGGATCGTGCGGGCCGCGGCGACCAGGTTCTCCAGGGACGAGCGGGTCTCGGGCCAGGCCCGGGTCTTCAGGCCGCAGTCGGGGTTGACCCAGAGGCGCTCGGCGGGGATGGCCTCAAGTCCCTTGCGCAGCAGGGCCGCGGCCTCGTCCCGGCTGGGCACCCGGGGCGAGTGGATGTCGTACACACCGGGTCCGGCTTCGCGCGGATAGCCGTGTCCGGCCAGTTCCCGGGCCACCTGCATGTGGGAGCGGGCCGCCTCCAGGCTGATGACATCGGCGTCCAGGTCGTCGATGGCCTGCACGATGTCACCGAACTCGGCGTAGCACATGTGCGTGTGGATCTGGGTGTCCGGGCGTACGCCGCCGGTGCTGAGGCGGAACGCCTCGGTGGCCCACGCCAGATACGCCGGGCGGTCGGCGGCGCGCAGCGGCAGCGTCTCGCGCAGGGCGGGTTCGTCGACCTGGATGACCGAAGTCCCGGCCGCCTCAAGGTCGTTCACCTCGTCGCGCAGGGCGAGGGCGACCTGGCGGGCGGTGTCGCCGAGGGGCTGGTCGTCGCGGACGAAGGACCAGGCGAGCATGGTGACGGGCCCGGTCAGCATGCCCTTGACCGGCTTGGCGGTGAGCGACTGGGCGTACGTCGTCCAGCGCACCGTCATGGGTTCGGGGCGGGAGATGTCCCCGGCCAGGATCGGCGGGCGGACGTACCGTGTGCCGTAGGACTGGACCCAGCCGTGCTGGGTGGCGAGGTATCCGGTGAGCTGTTCGGCGAAGTACTGCACCATGTCGTTGCGTTCGGGCTCGCCGTGCACGAGCACGTCGAGGCCGGTCTTCTCCTGGAACGAGATCACCTCGCCGATCTCGGCCCTGATGCGCTCCTCGTACCCGGCCGTGTCGATCCGTCCGGCGCGCAGGTCGGCCCGCGCGGCGCGCAGTTCCGTGGTCTGGGGGAACGAGCCGATGGTGGTGGTCGGCAGCAGCGGCAGGCCGAGGTGGGCGCGCTGGGCCGCGGTCCGCTCGGCGTACGGCCGGGAGCGGCGGGCGTCGGCGTCCGTGACGGCGGCGGCCCGGGCCCGTACGGCGGGGTCGCGGGTGATCGCGGATCCGGCGCGGGAGGCCAGGTCGGCCCGGTTGGCGGCGAGTTCGGCGGCGATCGCGCCGGTGCCGCCCGCGAGCCCCTTGGCGAGGGTGACGATCTCACCGGTCTTCTGCCGGGCGAAGGCGAGCCAGCGGCGGATCTGCGGTTCGATGTCGCGTTCCGCGGTGGCGTCGAGGGGGACGTGGAGGAGGGAGCAGGAGGCGGCCACATCGACCCGGTCGGCGAGCCCCAGCAGGGTCCCGAGCGTGGCGAGGGACGTCTCCAGGTCGTTGACCCAGATGTTGCGGCCGTTGACCACTCCGGCGATCAGACGCTTGCCGGGCAGCCCGCCCACGGCGGCGAGCGCGTCCAGGTTGGCGGCCGCCGCCTCGGTGAAGTCCAGCGCCAGACCCTCCACCGGGGCCTTGGCCAGCACCGGCAGGGCGTCGCCGAGCCGGTCGAAGTACGACGCGACCAGCAGCTTCGGGCGGTCGGTCAGGGCGCCCAGGTCACGGTAGGCGCGGGTCGCCGTGTTCAGCTCGGCGGGTGTGCGGTCCTGTACAAGGGCGGGCTCGTCGAGCTGGACCCACTCGGCCCCCGCGGCGCGGAGATCGGCGACGATCTCGGCGTACACGGGCAGCAGCCGGTCGATGAGGGTGAGCGGGTCGAAGTCGGCGGCGACACCCGGCGCGGGCTTGGCGAGCAGGAGGTAGGTGACGGGTCCGACGAGGACGGGACGGGCGGTGAGCCCGAGCGCGAGGGCTTCCCTCAGCTCCGCGACCTGCTTGCCGGAGTCGGCCGTGAAGACGGTGTCCGGGCCCAACTCGGGCACCAGATAGTGGTAGTTCGTGTCGAACCACTTGGTCATCTCCAGCGGCGCCACGTCCTGGGTGCCGCGCGCCATGGCGAAGTAGCCGTCGAGCGCGTCGGCCTCGACGGCGGCGCGGTGGCGTGCGGGGATCGCGCCGACCATGACACCGGCGTCCAGGACGTGGTCGTAGTACGAGAAGTCACCGGTGGGCACCTCGTGGACGCCGGCCTCCGCCAGCTGCCGCCAGTTGGCCCGGCGCAACTCGGCGGCGGTGGCCCGGAGGGTGTCGGCGTCGACCCGGCCCTTCCAGTAGCCCTCGACGGCCTTCTTCAGTTCCCGGTTCTGTCCCTGGCGGGGGTAGCCGTACACGGTGGCCCGTGCCGCCGCGGCTGCGGACTGCGCTGTCACGGAAATCTCCTTCGCGAGATATCTCCCTGGGATCCCGGGACGGGACGCGAGCGCGAAGGGGTGACGGACCGGACGGACTCCGACTTGCGCGCAGAGCGCGGTCGTCCGCTCGGTCAAGTACGCCGACCCGCCCACGAGGTCACCGGGATCTCCGCGCACGAATGGTTCGCGCACGGGCAGTTGGCAGGTCTTCGGACTCGCGGGCACGCCCTCCGTCCGGAGGACACCTACTGGCCGTCGCTTCCCAGACCCGGCCGGGCCCAGTGCGTGTGACGGCGGTCGTTCCCACTCACCGCTGCGGGGCAGTCCCGGATTCCCACCGGGTTCCCTCTTGCGACGCACCCGCCTGGCGGACGGGGCGAACCAGCTGCACCGGCCACCCTACGGGGCGCGGCCCGGTCGTGGAAAACTTTTCAGTGCACGGAGAAGCCGCCGTCGACGAAGACCGACTGACCGGTGACGTACGCGGAGGCGGCGCTCGCCAGGAAGACCGCCGCGCCCGCGAAGTCCTCCGCGAGGCCGTTGCGTCCGACCATCGTGCGCGCCGCGAGGGCCGCCACCTTCTCCGGGTCGGACGACAGACGCCGGTTCAGCGGCGTCATCACGAAGCCCGGCACCAGCGTGTTGACGGTGACCCCGGACGGCGACCAGGCCTCCGCCTGCGAGCGGGCCAGGGACTCCAGCGCCCCCTTGGAGACGCCGTAGGCACCGCTCTGGACGAAGGCGCGGTGGGCCTGCTGCGAAGTGACATGGATGATCCGCCCGAAGCCCCGCCCGGCCATGGCCGGGCCGAAGCGCCGGCCCAGCAGGAAGGGCGCGTCCAGGTTCAGGGCCATGGTGGTGTCCCAGACCTCGTCGCTCAGCTCACTCATCGGCGGCCGGAGGTTGATCCCGGCGCAGTTGACGAGGATGTCGGGCTCACCGAAGGCCTCGACCGCCTGCTCGGCGGCCTCCCGCACCCCGTCACGCGTACCGAGATCAGCGCTGACCCGGGCCGCACGGCAGCCCAGCGCACTCAACTCCTCCACCGTCGCCGTCAGTTCCGCTTCCTTGCGCGCCACGACGACGACGCTCGCCCCGGCGCGCGCCAGCGCCTCGGCGATGCCCCGCCCGATGCCGGAGCTGCCACCGGTCACCAGGGCGACCCGGCCGTCCAGCGAGAACAGTTCTGAGAGGTAGCGCTGCGAGTCCATGGCGGCACCCTAGAAGGGCACAGCCGGGAGCGCACCGGCGGGGGTGCGCTGCGGCCGTGCGGCGAACGGTCCAGGTCAGGACCTTGGCCCCGGGCGAGGAGCGTGTCCCGGCGGGGCTGCCGACTGGCCGGACTCCGTACGCGCCCCGGGTGGCCGCTCAGCCCAGTACGAGCGGCAGTCGTTCGGCGAGGGTGCCCAGCGCGGTCTTCTCCGCGTCGGTCGGCGTCCGCCGTCCGGTGCCGATCAGCAGCGCTGCCTTGTCGGAGAACGAGGGCGGGAACGCGGTCCCGGCGATCTTCTCCAGCGACGCGCGAGCTGCGGCCAGGGTCTCGGCGGGCGGCCCGCTGGTCGAGGCCAGCCGGGAGATCAGGTCGAGGTGGTGCAGGGTCGCTTCGAGGACGTACACGGACAGGTAGTCGCCGACGGTCAGCACCTCGTCGCGGGTGCCGACGCGGGCCGTGGGATCGGCGAGTCCGGCGGCGCGGCCCGCCGCGGAGCCGACGTCGTCGAAGTGGAACTTCAGCAGCTCCGGTTCCCCGTACGCGGCGGCCAGCCGGGGGATCAGCGCGTCCAGCGGATCCTCACCGGCCGGGGTCCCGTCGAGCTGCCAGTAGGTGACCGCGTTCACGGTCGGTTCGGTGTCGGCGGGGGTGACCAGGGTGATCAGGATGTCCTGGGCGTCGATGACCAGGTGGCACACCAGATCCCGCACGAGCCACCCCGTGCAGCCGGACGGCTGCTCGAAGTCCTCGTCCGGCACTTCGGCGACCGCCGTGCGCAACGCGGTCCAGGCGAGCGAGAAGAGATTCACCGCGGCACGGTATGCCGGAACATGACGACGGACAAGCGTATGCGGCGTATACGGACAAACGTATGCGGGGTTCGGCGGGGTCCTCGCGATCACCGGGCGGTGAGCGCCACTCGGCGATCGCGAGGACCCCGCCGGGCTCAGTCCGAGGTGAGGACGACCAGTTGCCGGGTCGCCCGGGTCATTGCGACATAGCGGTCGACCGTTCCCGCGACGCCCGTCCCGTACGACTGCGGGTCGACGAGGACGACCAGGTCGAATTCGAGCCCCTTGGACAGTTCCGGGGTCAGCGACCGGACACGAGGCGTGGCCCGGAACGTCGGATCGCCGATCACGCACGCGATCCCGTCCGCGTGCTCGGCGAGCCAGGTGCCGAGGATCGCGTCGCGCTCCGCGACAGAGCCGTGGACGACGGGGACGCCGTTGCTGCGGATCGAGGTCGGCACGTTGGCGTCCGGGAGCGCGGCCCGGATGACCGGCTCGGCCTCCGCCATGACCTCTTCCGGGGTCCGGTAGTTGATGCTGAGCGAGGCCACCTCGATCCGGTCGAGCCCGACCCGCTCCAGCCGCTCCCGCCACGACTCGGTGAACCCGTGCCTGGCCTGCGCGCGGTCCCCGACGACGGTGAAACTCCGGGACGGGCAGCGCAGCAGCAGCATCTGCCACTGCGCGTCGGTCAGCTCCTGGGCCTCGTCCACGACGACGTGCGCGAACGGACCGGCGAGCAGATCCGGTTCGGCGGTGGGCAGTTCGGACTCGTCGACCATGCTGACCTTGGCGTCCTCGCCGCGCAGCATCGTCACCAGGCCCTCGCCGTCGTCACCGTCAGCGCCCGAGTCGGCCGCTGCCGCTATCAGATTGTCGACGACCTGCCCCATGCGCTCGCGCTGGGCGGCGAGGGTGGCCTCGTGTCGCCGCCTGCGCCGCGCCGACTCCGGGTCGCCGAGCCGCTGCCGCGCCGCGTCCAGGATCGGCAGATCGGACACCGTCCACGCCTGCGGCTCCGCGCGCTGCAGCCTGCGTACGTCGTCGGGGCCGAGCCAGGGAGCACACATCCGCAGATAGGCGGGCACCGACCACAGGTCCCCGACGACATCGGCCGCTTCGAGCAGCGGCCAGGCGCGGTCGAGGGCCCCGGTCAGCTCCTCGTCGTGCAGCAGCGCCCTGCGGAACAGGTCGAGCGAGACGTCGTCGTCGTGCTTGTCCAGCAGGATCGTGAGCAGGGCCTCCCAGATCTGGTCGCGTGCCTCGTTGTGCGGCACACCGGGGCCCGGCGTCTCGAACGCCTCCGCCCAGTCGTCGGCGGTCAGCCGGACGTCGGACCAGGGCGTCGAGACCGTCATCCCCCGGGCGGGCGGCTCCTCGTAGAACCTGACGGCCTTCTCGACCGCCCCGACCATGTGCGCGGACGACTTCAGGGCGGCCACCTCCGGGTCGGGCTCGTCCGCCGCTCCGGCTCCCTCGGCGACGAGGTCCCGCAGGGTGCAGGTCTGCACACCCTCCTCCCCGAGGCTGGGGAGGACATCGGCCACGTACGCCAGATAGGGCTGGTGCGGGCCGACGAACAGCACTCCGCCCCGACGGTGACCGAGACGCGGGTCGGAGTAGAGGAGGTAGGCGGACCGGTGCAGGGCGACGACCGTCTTGCCCGTGCCCGGACCGCCGTCGACGACGAGCGCGCCACGGGATCCGGCGCGGATGACCGCGTCCTGGTCCGCCTGGATGGTGGTGAGCACGTCCCGCATCCGGCTGGAGCGGGTGCTGCCCAGGCTGGCGACGAAGGCCGAGTGGTCGTCGAGCGCGGCGTGGCCCTCGCGTCCGTCGGCGGTGAACACCTCGTCCCAGTAGTCGCTGATCCGGCCGCGCGTCCAGCGGTACCTGCGACGGCTCGCCAGCCCCAGCGGGTTGGCGTGGGTCGCCGCGAAGAACGGCTCCGCCGCGGGGGAGCGCCAGTCGATCAGCAGCCGCCGTCCGTCGCTGTCGGTGAGGCCGAGCCGTCCGATGTACAGCGGCTCGGGGTCGTCCGCACCGACGACGTGCCCGAGGCAGAGGTCCAGGCCGAAGCGGCGCAGGGCGCGCAGCCGTGCGGTCAGCCGGTGGATCTCCGCGTCGCGCTCCATCGCCTCCCGGCCGATGCCTCCCGGTGCTCTGCGCTCGGCGGCCAGTCGGTCGGACAGTTCGGCGATCGTCTGGTCGAGGCTCTCCGCGATGGCCGCGAAGTGCCTCTCGTCGCCGCCGATCAGCTGCGGATCGGCCTTGGGGGAGAGGTGGTCGGGAAGGTCGAACGCGCTCGTGGTCAAAGAGTCCATGTCACCGGCTCCGCCCGGTTCGACGTCACCGCGCGGACCGTCGAGCGGCAAAAACGCACGCACTTCGTGAATCACCCTTTTCCGCAGTTACTCGCCTTGAGTGCGAGATTCTGCAGCAGGACGGGGGCCTTGTGGCAAGCCCCCCGGTGCGCTATACGTTGAGAGTGGCAAGGAGTGGTGAATCCTGCTTGCCCTCTTCGCCCGCCGCCAGGAAGGGCCCCAGAAGTCGGAGCAGTTCCTCGGGGCGGTGCAGCGGAATGATGTGGCCGCAGTCCTCGATGACATGGCCCTCCAGATGATCCGCCACAGGCCGCAGCTGCTGTTCCAGTGCCCTGCCCACCGGCCGGGCGCCGATGGCCAGGGTGGGGACGGTCAACCGCGCCGCACGGACGGCTTCCCGCACCTGCTGGGCGCTCGTGGGCAGGGCGCGGTAGTACGAGAAGGCGCAGCGCAGGGCCTCGGTACCGGTGTACGCGTCCACGAAGGCGTCCCGGAGAGCGGGCCGCACACCCTGTCCGAGCGTGCCTGCGTCGAGGAACCAGTCGATGTACTCGCCCTCGTGCCCCGTGAGCACGGATTCCGCGAGGCCGGGTGCCGAGTGGAAGCCGAACCACCAGGGTGCCCCGTGGGCGAGGAACTCCTCGGCGCCCGGCAACGTGCCCAGCAGGGACTCCATGAGGACGAGTCGCCGGACGAGATCGGGGCGGCGCATGGCGAGGAGGAAGGCCGGCGGGGTGCCCGCGTCGATACCGACCACCGCCGCCGAACCGACCCCGAGGGCGTCGAGGACGGCCTCGGCGTCGGCCGCGAGCGTGCCGGCGTCGTACCCGCTCTCCTCCCGCGCGCTCGCACCGAATCCTCGGAGGTCCGGTGCGATCACCCGGTAACGGCCGGCCAGCCCGGGGAGGACGTCGGTCCACAGCTGCCAGGTGTGCGGGAAGCCGTGGAGCAGCAGGACGGCCGGGCCCTCACCGGCCAGGGCGACGTTGAGATCGACGCCGTTGGCCGTGATCCGCCGGAGTTCCACGGCGGGCCGGTCATGGCTGGATGTGGCGGTCATATGGACCCCTTAGGTAGTTACCAATGGTGACAACGAAACGATAGGTAAGTACCGTGGGAGGGCCAAGACGGCACTTCTTCCACAGGTGGTGAGCCCGAGGTGACCCCTCCGTCCGCGTCCGTGTCCGCGTCCGTGCCCGCGTCCGTGTCCGAGCCAGGTCGGGGAGACCTGTTCTCCCCGCAGTGTCCGACCCGCCGGCTGCTCGACAGGATCGGCACCAAGTGGACGTCGATGGCCGTCAAGGTGTTGGCGGAGGCGTCGCCGGACGAGGTGCGCTTCGCCGAGCTGCAGCGCAGGATGGCCGGCGTCTCACAGAAGATGCTGTCGGTCACCCTGCAGAACATGGCCCGGGACGGCCTGGTCGACCGCCGGGTGGAACCGACGGTGCCGCCCCGGGTGCACTACCGGCTGACCCCGCTCGGCCTCTCGCTCGAAGAGCCGCTCGCCATGGTCCGCGCCTGGGCCGAGGAACACATGGCGGAGATCGACCTCGCCAACCGGCGCAGCGAGGAAGCCGCCGCGGCCGGCTGAGGTGACCTGGAGCGGGGGTGTCCGCCCTCTCCGAGATCCCCGGTCAGGCGGACCGCAGCTCGAACCAGTCGAAGGCCGCGCTGCCCCGGGTCGCGTACATGCCGAGGACACGGCCCGTGAAGCCCCCGGCGACCTCGGTGGTGAGGTAGCGGCCGTCGAGTTCGGCGAGGATCTCGAAGTCGCCGCCCTCCGTCTCGTACCCCAGGCGGAGTGTGTCGGGGCCGCCGGCGCGCAGGCCCGGCGGGGGAGCCGTCGCCGGGTCGCGGGAGGTGACCGTGGGCGGCAGGACGTCGGAGGTGGTGATGTCGATGCGCAACCTCAACGGACCTGCCGGTACGGCTCGTTCGGCGATCGACCGGCTCAGTGGACCGATCCTGGCGACCGCGCGGACCGTGCCGTCGGACACCTCCACCTCGTAGTGGTGTGCCTCGTCCAGGCGTACCGCGAGCCCGCCCCGGCCGCCGTCGGAGACCTCGATCAGCGTGCGCGCGGTGCAGTCGGGGTCGCGCTGTCGCCGTCCCACGAAGAGCGCGCCCGGTGTGTCGAGACTGTCCGCGCGGGCGTGCAGGACCAGATGACCTGGCCGCTCGTCGAGCCGGACGGCCTCCGGCTCGCTCCGTCGAAGCGACACCCAACACGGCGCGAGAGCCGGGGAGTCGAAGCCGTCGCGGTCCGGCTCCCGCGGCCAGGGGTGAGGTGTGAGCGCCGGAGCCTGCGCACGTGGTTCCAGCGGTCCGGGCAGCGGCCATCCGTCCTCCCACCGCACCGGCGCCAGGAACGTCTCCCGGCCCATGCCGTGGTACATCGGCGTGTCACCTCGGGGCCTGGTGCCCAGCAGCACCATCCACCAGGTGCCGTCCTGCGCCTGTACGAGATCGCCGTGGCCGGTGTTCTGCACCGGATGGTTCGTACTGCGGTGGGACAGGACGGGGTTGGCCGGATGCGCTTCGAAAGGGCCCGGAAGCGTACGGGACCTGGCCACCGACAGGGCGTGACCGCGTTCGGTGCCGCCCTCCGACAGCAGCAGGTACCACCAGTCGTCGATCCGGTAGAGGTGCGGCCCCTCGGGATACTGCAGTCCGCTGCCCGACCACATCGGCACCGGATCGCCGCGCAGCTCGCCGGACTTCGGGTCGATGCGGACCCCGTGGATCCCGCCGTCAGAGAACACGCACCAGCAGGTCCCGTCCTCCTCCCAGGCCAGATCCGGGTCGATGCCCGGAACGCCGACCGGCACCGGGTCGGACCAGGGTCCCGCCGGGTCCTCGGCGGTCACCAGGATGTTGCCCGCACCGGTGACCACGGTCGTGATCAGCCAGAACAGGCCGTCGTGATGGCGCAGCGTGGGCGCGTACACCCCCGTGGAGGCGGGCGCGGTGTCGGGCAGCGCCAGCTGCGAGGGCCGGTCCAGGGCGTGCCCGATCAGCCGCCAGTGCACCAGATCACGGCTGTGCCACAGGGGCACGCCGGGTACGTACTCGAAACTGGACGTCGCCAGGTAGTAGTCGTCCCCGACCCGGCAGATGCTGGGGTCGGGGCTGAAGCCGGGTATGACGGGATTGTCGAAGTACGTCATGTCCGTCCCTGTGAAGTGCGGCCGCGGGAGTGCTCTCGGGCGCCCCTGGATGAGGCTCCGGGAGCCTACGTCGAAGCGCTTCCGCGATCACCGCCCTTGCGGAGAATGACGCCAGGACGCGTGGCTTTTCAGGGGCGCGGGGAACTGCGCGCTCAGCCACGACGGACCCGCACGTGTGCGGCTACGCGCAGTGCCGGTGGCCGGGTGGTGGCGGTCACGCCCGCGGGCGCCGGCCTTGCGGAGAATGCCGCCGAGGCGCGCGGCCTTTCAGGGGCGCGGGGAACTGCGCGCCCAGCCACAACGGACCCGCACGTCTGCGACTCCGCCCGGTGCCGGTAGCCGGGCGCTGGCCGGCTGCGCTTCCGGTCCGCCCGGCGACCCTCAGGACGCCGCGTTCATCAGATCCAGAGCGCTCTGCTGCCGCGCGGCATCCGTCTTGTCCAGCGGCCCGTACCAGCGCAGCCCGTACTGGTCGAGCGGATTGCGGTCGGCGGCGTAGGCCTGCGCGGCCTGCTTCTTGAGGTAGGCGGTGTAGGGGCGGTCGGACAGGGCCGCGTTCAGCTTCGCCAGCCCGCGTACGTCGGCGCCCTTGAAGGACGCCCCGTCGGCGCCGCAGTCACCCGACTCGCAGGGATCCCTGAGGATGCCGCCCGAGGTGTTGAGCTTGCCGGAGACGACGTTGGCGTCGGCGATCCGGCGCGCGGCGGCGAGTACCGTGGAGTCACCCGTGGCCTTGTGCAACTCCACCAGACCGCCGACGAGTTGACCCTGGTTGTACGACCAGACCGTGCTGTCGCCGACCTTGCAGGTACTCATGCTGAGGCCGTCGCTCACCGTCTGGTCGGCGTTGATCATGCCGGTCCCCTGGAACCAGCTCCAGTCCGCCTTCGCACGCTGAAGGTACGTGGTGTCGCCCGGGATGCGGTTGTGCAGGGCCGCGTTCAGCTCGATGTACAGGGAGTTGGGGATGGCGTTCTTCACCGTCTTCGCGGTGCTCCACCACACCCCGCCGCCGCAGGTGTTGTCCCAGTAGGAGGCCATGTAGTCCGCGTCGGCCCGTGCCGTGGCCAGATAGCGCGGGTCGCCGGTGAGGTCGTACGCCGCGATCCAGGTCAGGCCCCACCAGCCGGTGTCGTCGATGTAGTCGTTGCGGAACTGCCCGTCGGCCGCACCCAGTTGCAGGTCGTAGGTGCGGCCGACGGCGTACGCGTAGCTCTGCATGCCGGTGACGCGGATGTTGTCGATGATCGCGTGCAGCGCGTTGGCGGAGTTCCACCAGCCGGTGGTGTCGAACAGACCGGTGCCGTAGTTGTAGAACTGCATCTGCGCGGTGGCCGCCGCGGTGCGCCGCTCGCCGGCGTTCCAGGTCGAGCGGGCCCACGGTGTGCAGACGATGTCCGTGCGGTCGGCGGCTTTGCCGCAGGCGCGCAGCGCGCCGACGCCGTGGCCCGCCCAGTCGTCGACGTTGTACATCAGCGTCCGCCAGCCGGTCTGGCCCGCCGGGATCTTCGTGGCGCCGAGACGGCTGTTCGCGGACCAGCTGCGACCGCCGTCGTACGAGCGGTCCAGCCACACCTCGTCCCCGGGGCTGCCGTTGCCGACGGAGGCCCAGCCCATGGCGTCGGCGTCGTCGAAGTGCAGCTCGAACGTCCGCGAGAAGAGCGTGGCGGTGACGGGCCTGCGGTCCTGGCCGCTGAGGGCCGGATCCCGTGCGTCGCAGTACTTGTTGCACACGGTCGCCGCGGGCGCCGCCGCCGTCCCGGAGGCCGCGGCGGAGGACGGGGCGGCCTGGATCAACAGGGCCGACATCGTTGTCAGAGAAAGGGCGAGAGCTGCGAGTGGCGATCGTCTGGCGCGCATGGATGAACTCCCGAAGGCTTGCCGAACACTGCGGTGGGGGCACAGGGGCTGGTCCTGGGAAAGGCTCGGCGTGGACGTTAACCGGAACCGGTTGACGGGTCAATGGTCCGGTTGAATGTTCATGCTCGACCGCCCTCCGCAGCGGAGCCCGGCGGACGAAGAAGTCGTGTCACACCCCTTGACCGTTGCCGTGAGGGCACTCCACAGTGCTTGCTAATGCGCATTACTTATACGCATTAGCAAGCTGGTGTCGGCCCTCGGCGGCCGGGTGAGGAGCATGGTGGAGCAGCCCAGGAAGGGACCCAGGCGTGGGCGGACCCCCGCGGCGACCGGACGTACGTCCCGGCCGCGGCAGGCGGAGGTCGCCCGGCTGGCCGGAGTGTCCCAGGCCACGGTGTCGCTCGTGCTGTCGGCGAAGGCGCAGGGTTCGGCGATCTCGGACGAGACACGGCAGCGGGTGCTCGACGCGGCCCGCAGCCTCGGCTACGTACCGGATCCGGCGGCCCAGCGGCTCGCGGCGGCCCGCAACAACCTGCTCGGCGTCTACAGCTTCACGGCCACCTTCCCGACGGACGTGGAGCACTCGTACTACCCCTTCCTCGTCGGGGTGGAGCGGGAGGCCGCCGCGCGCGGTTACGACCTGGTGCTGTTCACGGGGTCGAGTTCCGGCGGTGCCAAGGCGGCCGGACCCGAGGCGCTCAACCGGGTCCGGCTCGCCGACGGCTGTCTGTTCCTCGGCCGGCATGTACCGATCGCCGAGCTGAAGAGGATGGTCGCCGACGGGTTCCCGGTGGTGCACCTCGGCCGCCGCGAGGAGTTGGAGGGACTGTCCTGGGTCGGCGCCGACTATGTGAGCGCAAGCGGCGAAGTGGTCCGGCATCTGGCGTCGTCGGGTCACCGCCGGATCGTCCTGGTCCGTGAGGACGACGACGCGCCCGCCTCCACCGACCGTCAACGGGGCTTCCTGGAAGGGCTGGAGGCGGCCGGACTGCCCGGCGGGTCCGAGGCCGTCTTCCGCTGCGCCGACCCCCGGCGCGAGGTCACCCCCGAACGGCTGCGGAGCTGGCTCGCCGACGGTGTCACCGCCTTCGTCGCGGAGGAGACCGACACCGGAGGCGCCTGGCGGGCTTTGCGCACCGCCGTCGACGAGGCCGGTCTCACCTGCCCGGGTGACCTGTCCCTCGCGCTCCTCGGCAGTCCTCCGCCCGACCTCGCGGGGGACCCGCAGCCCACCGGATTCGACGTCCCCCGGCACCAGTTGGGCGCCGCCGCGGTCCGCATGCTCTCCGCGCTCGTGGCGGGGGAGGCGGCCGAGGAACCCCTGGTCGCCTGCGCCTTCCGGGCCGGTGCCACTACCGGGAGTCCACCGGAGCGGCGCTGACACCGGCGCGCATCGCACGAGACCAACCAGCGGACGAATCCAGTAGACGAGATCAGCAGACGAACCGCCGGCCGCACCTGCGGACGAGCCACCGGCCGCACCTGCGGACGAACCACGGCTGAATCAGCAGCTGAACCACCAGCAAGGAGAAGCGTGATACCGAAAGCCGACATCCTCATCGTGGGCGGCGGGCTCGGCGGCGTGGCCGCCGCGCTGGCGGCCTGCCGGGCCGGACGCGCCGTCGTGCTCACCGAGGAGACCGACTGGCTCGGCGGACAGCTCACGTCGCAGGCCGTGCCGCCCGACGAGCATCCCTGGGTCGAACAGTTCGGCACCACCGCCTCGTACCGTCAACTGCGCGAAGGCATAAGGCAGTTCTACCGGCAGTGGTACCCGCTGCGCGCCGAGGCGCTGGCCCTCACGGACCTCAATCCGGGCGCCGGCCGGGTGAGCAAGCTCTGCCACGAGCCGCGCGTCGCGCTCGCCGTCATCGAGGCGATGCTCGCGCCCCACCGGGCCGCCGGCCGGCTGACCGTCCTCACCGACCACCGGCCCGTCGCGGCCGAGGCCGACAACGATGTCGTACGGTCCGTGACGCTGGAGCACCGCCAGGACAACGGCCGGCAGATCACCGTCTCCGCCCGGTACGTGATCGACGCGACCGAGACCGGCGAACTCCTCGACCTCGCGGGTGTCGAGCACGTCGTCGGAGCCGAGGCGCGGTCCGCGTACGACGAACCGCACGCCCCCGACGAGGCCCAGCCGCTCAACCAGCAGGGCATCACCGTGTGCTTCGCGCTCTCCCACCACGAGGGCGAGGACCACACGGTCGAGCGGCCCGCCGACTACGACTTCTGGCGGGCGTACCGGCCCGACTTCTGGCCCGGACCGTTGCTGGGCTTCCAGGCGCCGGACCCCCGCTCGCTGGAGTCCGTACCGCGGACGTTCGAGCCCAATCCGGAGCTGGACCCGCTCGCCGTCAGCGCCGACCAGAGCGCGGACGCCGGGGACAAGGAACTGTGGGGCTTCCGGCGCATCCTGGCGCGCAAGCTGCACCGCCCCGGCGCCTTCGACTCCGACATCACCCTCGTCAACTGGCCCCTCAACGACTACTGGTTGAAGCCGCTCGTCGGAGCGGGTGCGGAGACCGGAGCCCAAGCGGTCGCCGGGGCACGGCAGTTGTCGCTGTCGGTCCTGTACTGGCTGCAGACCGAGGCGCCCCGCCAGGACGGCGGCACCGGATTCCCGGGCCTGCGCCCGCGCCCGGACGTGACCGGCACCCCGGACGGTCTCGCCAAGGCGCCCTACGTCCGTGAGTCGCGCCGCATCGAGGCCGTCACCACCGTCACCGAGCACGACGTGGCGATCGACCTGGTCGGACCCTACGGCGGCACCGAGTACCGGGACTCCGTCGGAGTCGGCAACTACCGCATCGACCTGCATCCCTCGACCGGCGGCGACAACTACATCGACATCGGCTCGGTGCCCTTCGAGATCCCGCTGGGCGCACTCGTGCCGAGGCGGGTCCGCAATCTGCTGCCCGCCGGCAAGAACATCGGCACCACCCACATCACCAACGGCTGTTACCGGCTGCACCCCGTGGAGTGGAACATCGGCGAGGTCGCCGGAGCGCTCGCCGCCCACTGCCTGGCCGAGGACGTCGAACCCCACCAGGTGCAGGCCGAGGACAAGCGGTTCGAGGAGTTCGCGCGCGGCCTCGACCGGGCCGGCGTACAGCGCCACTGGCCCGACGTACGGGGCTACTGAGATCGAGGGGAGGGCCGGACGGGCTGCTCGGTGCCCGCGTCCGGCCCCACCCGGTGTTGCGCATGACTGACGGAGCACAAGGAGGTGCCCAGACATGACCACTCACAGAATCCGCGTCGGCATCGACGTCGGCGGAACCTTCACCGACGCCGTGGCCGTGGACGCCACGACACTGAGCCTGCTCGGCCAGGTCAAGGTCCCCACCAGCCACCATCACGAGGACGGTGTCGCCCACGGCATCGTCGAAGCGCTGGACCGGCTGCTGCGGCAGGTCGGCCGCGATCCCGCCGACGTCGCGTTCCTGGCCCACGGCACCACCCAGGCGACCAACGCCCTGCTGGAGGGTGACGTCGCCACCGTCGGCCTGATCGGCATCGGCACCGGACCCGGCGCCGTCCTCACCCGCCGCCTCGCAGCCCTCGGCCGCCTCGAACTCGCCCCCGGCAAAAGGCTTCCGCTCGCCTACGCCCACGTGGCCGACCCTGACGACACCGGCGCCGTACGCGCCGCGGTCGAGCAGGTCACCGCTGCGGGGGCCCAAGTCCTCGTCGCCACCGAGCCGTTCGCCGTCGACCGGCCCGAGGGCGAGCAGGCCGTCCTGGAGGCCGCCCGCACCGCCGGGCTCCCGATGACGGCCGCGCACGAGATCACCTCGTTGTACGGACTGCACAAGCGGACCCGGACCGCCGTCGTCAACGCCGCCATCCTGCCGCGCATGCTGGCCACCGCCGATCTCGTCGACGCGTCCATCACCAAGGCGGGCATCACCGCGCCGCTCATGGTCATGCGCTGCGACGGCGGAGTCATGGCGCTCGACGAGATGCGTCGACGCCCGCTGCTGACCGTGCTCTCCGGACCGGCGGCCGGAGTCGCGGGAGCGCTGATGCAGGAGCGGATCAGCGAGGGCGTCTTCCTCGAAACGGGCGGCACCTCCACCGACATCAGCGTCGTACGCCGGGGCAAGGTCGCCGTCCGGCATGCCACGATGCTCGGCAAGACTTCATACCTCAACGCCCTCGACGTCCGCACGGTCGGTGTCGGCGGCGGCTCGATGGTCCGCGTCGACCTGAACCCCGGCGGCCGGGCGCGTGTCACCGCCGTCGGACCGCGCAGCGCGCATATCGCGGGGCTGCCCTACGCCTGCTTCGCGGACCTGGACGAACTGCGCGACGCCACCCTGTCCACCGTGCGTCCGATGCCCGACGACCCGGCCGACCACGCCGTCCTGGACGCGGCGGGCGGCCGGTACGCCCTCACCATGACCTGCGCCGCCAACGCGCTCGGCCGCGTCCCGGAAGGGGACTTCGCGCGCTGCGACCAGGAGGTGGCGAAGGCCGCGATCGCCCCGCTCGCCGCCGCCCTGGGCGTGGACGTGCCGACGGCCGCCGCCCGCATCCTCGACGCGGGAGCCGAGCAGGTGAAGTCGGTGGTGGACAGGATCGTGCGCGACTACCGGCTGGACGCCGACACCGCCGTCCTCGTCGGCGGCGGGGGAGGAGCGGCCACGGTCACCCCGCATCTCGCGGCGCTCACCGGCATGGAGGGCAGGATCGCCCGGCACAACGAGGTCATCAGCCCGATCGGGGTGGCCCTGGCCCTGGTGCGCGAGCAGATCGAACGGATCGTCCCCGGCGCCACCCAGGAGCAGATCCTCGCCGTACGCGCCGAGGCCGAGCAGGCCGTCGTAGCCCAGGGCGCCGCCGCCGACGGGGTCGAGGTCGAGGTGACCGTCGACCCGCAGACCAGCACCGTCCGCGCCATCGCCACCGGCGCCACCGAACTGCGTACCCAGGACCGCTCGCACAGCGCCGACGACTCCGAACGCCTCGCCGCGGCGGCCGCCAGCCTCAAGACCGACCCGGACCGGGTCAGCGTCCTCGCCGGCACACCCGCCCACACGGTCTACGGCACCGAGGTGCGCCGCCGCCTCCGCGCTCCCCGGCATCCCGTACGTGTCGTGGACGCCGACGGCGTCGTACGGCTGCACGCCTTCGACGCGCAGGTGGCCGCCACCACCGTCGGGGCCGCCCCCGAACTCCTCAGCAACCTCGTCCGCGAGGCCACCTCGTACGGCGACGGCGGGGTACGGGCGCCCGCACTGCGGCTGCTTCTCGGCTCCCGGATCGCCGACCTCTCCGGGGTTCTCGAACCGCAGCCGCTGCTCGCCCTGGCCCGCAGCGAGATGCGCGACCGGGCCGCCGACGAGCCCGTGGTGGCCGTGGTGGAGGTGCGGTCATGAACCGCGCCCTCGCGGCCACCACGGACCCGGCCACCCACGGGGCCACCGACGATCTCGATCTCGCGGTACGACTGCTCGCCGGCACCCCCACCCACGAGGGACGCGACCGTGCCCTCCTGCGCCGCTGGGCCGAGGCCGCCGACACGTTCGGCGCGGCCCTCGAACCCGGGCCGTGCCACGCCCGGATCGTGGAACGCGACGACGGACTCGAAGAACTGCTCCTCGCCCGCTACACCTCGCGCCCCGCCACCGTCGAGATCTACGTCGACACCGTCGACCGGGCCGAGCGGCTGATCGACGAACTCGGCTGGCGCTCCTGGTACCCCGTGGGATCCGTGCGCGCCGCGGCCCTCGCCCACGAGAGTGCGCACGAGCACTTCCACCACAAGGAGACGCGGACCGCGCTCAAGGAGGCGATCGGGCACACCGCACTGCGGCTCGGCCGCCTCCGGGTCCTCGCCCATGTCGCGGGGGCCGAGGAGATCGCCGCCCACGCCTACGCCCGTACCGTCTGCGGACTCGGCCGCAGCCCCCTCCTGCTGACCGCCGCGCTGGCCGCCGCGGTCGGCGCGCCAAGAAGAGAGAACTGAGCCATGGGTGTCGTCATCCTGCTCGTCATGGCCGCGGGTGTCGCCGCCATGCTCACCCGCAAACTGCCCACGGCGTTCGCGCTCGTACTCCTCGCCGTCGTCATCGCCTTCGTCGCCGGCGCACCGCTGACCGGCGAGAACAGCGTCATCGACACGGTCCTCCAGGAGGGCGCGCCCGCGCTCGCCGCCACCATGATCGCCATCGTGCTGGGCTCGTGGCTCGGCAAGCTCCTGGAGGAGACCGGGGTCGCCGCCACCCTCGTACGCAAGATCGTCGAGTTCGGCGGGGACCGCCCGGTCGTCGTGGCGCTCGGGGTCCTGGCGGTCTCCGCGCTCGTCGGCACCGTCACCGGCTCCGCGCCCGCCGCGATGCTCGCGGGCCTCATCGGCATCCCCGCCATGATCGCGGTCGGAATCCCGAAGGTGACCGCCGCCGGGACCATCCTCATGGGCATCGCCGTCGGCATCCCCTTCGAACTGCCGCTGTGGCAGTTCTTCTCCACCGCCCTGGAACTGCCTGTCCCGACCGTCCGCGGTTTCATGGTGAAGCTGTTCCCGTTCGCCCTGGTGGCCGCCGTCCTGTATGTGTTCGTCGAGTCGCGGCGACGGGGCGTCGAGCACACCTGGTCCCTCAAGTCCGTGCAGGACAAGCCCCGTTCACCGAGCCGTCGGCAGCGGCTCGGCGACGCACCCTGGTACGCGCTGCTCACCCCGGCCGTGCCCCTGATCCTCGCCCTGGGCTTCGAACTCGCCATCATCCCTTCCCTGTTGGCCGGCGTCCTGTACGCACTGGTCACCACCACCCGCCCCCGCGAGATGAACAAGCGCCTGCTGCGCACCCTGTACGGCGGATTCGAGGTGGCGGCCCCGCCGATCGCCCTGTTCATCGCCATCGGCATCCTGCTGGCCGCGGTGAAACTGCCAGGCGCGGTCGAAGCGCTCGAACCGCTGGTGAAGGCGGTCAGCCCGCAGAACGCCGTGCTGTTCGTGGGTGTCTTCACCCTGCTCGTGCCGCTGTGCCTGTACCGGGGGCCGCTGAACGTGTTCGGACTGGGCGCCGGTATCGCCGGTGTCCTGATCTCCACCGGGATCTACCCGGCCGCGGTCGTCCTCGGCATGGCCACCTCGTACAACCAGGTCTTCGGCGTCGCCGACCCCACCAGCACCCAGACCGTGTGGGCCGCCCAGTACGCGGGTGTCTCCCCGCAGCAGGTCATGGTCCGCACCCTGCCGTACGTGTGGGCCGTCGCGCTCGGCGGGCTGTGCGTCACCGCCGCCACCTACCTCTGACCGACCTCCGACCGACCCCTGACCCACCCCCGCTTCTCTTCCTGGAGTCGACCATGAATGAGCCGCGTCCCGCCCGTCGTCTGTTCCTGCGTGCCGGTGCCGCCACCGGTGCCGCGCTGACCGTGGGCGGGCTGAGCGCCCCGACCGCGCCGGCCCTCAGCGCCGAAGGAGCCGCTGCCCCGGCCGCGCAGGCCCTCATCGCGGACGGGGCCGCCGCCCCGGCCGTGGCCGCCGCACCCGGCGGATTCCCCGACTACAAGTACGTCCGCACCCTGCTCACCCCGTCCCAGCTGAAGTACAACCCGACGGGCGAGATCATCTTCCCGTGCATCCGGGGCACGGCCGGCCGTCTCGCCAACCCGCTGGGCAGGTACTACCTGTACTACGGGCCGCACGACGCGCCCGGCGGCATCTGCCTGGCGTACGGCGACTCCCTCGAAGGCCCGTTCACGGAGTACCCGAACAACCCGATCGTCTCCAACAACTGGCAGCCGCACTACAAGGTCAGTCATGTCGCGTCCGCACATGTGATGTGGATCGAGGCCTCCAAGGAAATGTGGATGTACTTCCACGGGGAGAACACGACGACCCGCCTGGCCCGCTCCAAGGACGGCATCAACTTCACCTACGACAAGGTCGTCCTGTCCACGTCCATGCTGCCCAGCGGCACGACCGAGACGTCGTACGCCCGGGTCTTCCCGCACGAACTGCCGTCCAGGGGAGCCCACTTCGTGATGCTCTTCATGCTGAACAACACCAGCAACCACCGTGACATCCACTGGGGCTGGTCGGCCGACGGACGCAACTGGACCTTCGACCAGCAGCCGCTCGTCCGGCACACGGACGTCGGAGCCGTCAACGTCGGCGGTCCCCACCTGCTGCACCGCAACAACAGCACGTACGTCGTCTACAACAAGGACAAGTCGAGCGGCGGCGACATCATGATCACCGAGGTCGGCAACGACTTCAGCAAGCGCACGCACCTCGGGATCTTCTACAACTCCCGCAGTGCCGCGCCGGAGAACGGCCGCGCCGCCGCCCCGTCCTTCGGCACGGACGGCGGAGTCCCGTACATGATCTACGAGGCGGGGGAGCGGCTCGCGGGGTCGATCGCGATGGCCCGCGGCTGACGTATCGGTACGCGTACCGCATCCGTACGCGTACCGCATCCGTACGCGTGCCGCATCCGTACGCGTGCCGCACGCGTCCGCACCCATACCGCGCGCATCGCTACGCGCACCGGACCCGTACCGCTCAGGTCGACCTACCAGTGTCAACGAATGTTGGTCTAGACCTTGACGTGTTCGCCTCATGGGAGCACTCTGAGAGCGCTCTCATGAGGAGTCGAACGGTCCGCTTCCACCTGGTAGGAGGACGAGCGTGCTAGCCATGCGAAGAATGCTGGTGCCCCTGGTCGCCGCGGCGGCCGTCGCCACGGCGCTCACGGCGGTGGGACCCGTTTCCCACGCCGAGGCCGCGGTACCCACGACCATCCCGCTCGAACTCAAGAACAGCTCCGGGCGCGGCGACCAGGTCTACGTCTACGTCATCGGGACCCTGCTCTCGACCGGCCAGCAGGGCTGGGCCGACGCGAACGGCACCTTCCACGCCTGGCCCGCGGGCGGCAACCCGCCGACCCCCGCGCCCGACGCCTCGATCGCCGGACCGGCCAACGGCCAGACCAAGACGATCCGCATGCCGAAGTTCTCCGGCCGGGTCTACTTCTCGTACGGCCAGAAGCTGGTCTTCAAGCTGACCACCGGCGGGCTCGTGCAGCCCGCGGTGCAGAACCCGTCCGACCCGAACGCGAACATCCTCTTCAACTGGACCGAGTACACCCTGAACGACGGCGGGCTGTGGATCAACAGCACGCAGGTCGACATGTTCTCGGCCCCGTACGCGGTCGGCGTCAAGACCGCCGCCGGCACCGTCAAGACCACCGGACACCTGAAGGCCGGCGGCTACAACGCCTTCTTCAACTCCCTGCGCAGCCAGTCCGGCGGCTGGGCCAACCTCATCAAGACCCGCTCGGACGGCACCATTCTGCGCGCGCTCGCACCCGGGCACGGCATCGAGGCCGGCGCCCTGCCGGGCACCGTCATGAACGACTACATCAACCGGGTGTGGACCAAGTACGCCAGCTCCACGCTGACGGTCACCCCGTTCGCCGACCAGCCCGGCACCAAGTACTTCGGCAGGGTCTCCGGCAACGTCATGAACTTCACCAACAGCGCCGGCGCGGTCGTCACCTCGTTCCAGAAGCCCGACTCGGACAGCGTCTTCGGCTGCTACAAGCTGCTGGACGCGCCCAACGACCTGGTCCGCGGTCCGATCTCCCGCACCCTGTGCGCGGGCTACAACCGCTCCACGCTCCTCACCAACTCCAACCAGCCCGACAGCGGTTCCGCCGGCTTCTACCAGGACGCGGTGACCAACCACTACGCCAAGAAGATCCACGAGCAGATGGCCGACGGCAAGGCCTACGGCTTCGCGTTCGACGACGTCGGCGCCCACGAGTCGCTGGTCAACGACGGCAATCCGCAGACGGCGTACATCACGCTCGACCCGTTCAGCTGAGAGAGCGGAGCTGACAGTCGAGCGAGGTGAGCGAGGCGGGTGAACGGCCGGCACTGCTCCTCCGTATCCCTCTGGAACACCTGCCCGCTCACGCGGGACCAGCACGGATACGGAGAGGCACGTGTCACAGCAGCGACAGCAGCCACAGCGAGGACGTACCGGCCGCACCCTCGTCGCCCGCGCGGTGCGCGGCGTCGCCCTGGCCGGCGGCCTGGCCCTGTTGCCGCTGGCCACGGCCTGCGGCGGGGACACGGACAAGAGCGCGGAGGACAAAGCGGCCGAGACCTCCGCGATGTCCGCCCCCTCCGCCGGCGTGGTGGCACCGGCCAAGGTCGAGGTGATCGCGGACCTGACCGGCTGCAAGGTCAAGATCAGGACCGACGCGGACGAACTGCGCGAGGGCGTCTGCGACACCGCCGACGGCGATTACCTCATCACCACCTTCCCCGCCGAGAAGTACAAGCTGACCTGGCTCGACAGCGCCTCCATGTACGGAGGCAAGTACCTCGTCGGTCCGCAGTGGGCCATCAGCGCGAAGCCGAACATGCTGGAAACGCTGCGTACGAAGGTCGGCGGGACCATCGAGGACCTGGACGCCGCACGCACGGCGGCCCCCGGCCCGAAAGCCTCGTAGCGAGACGCATTTCTCCGGATCCGGCAACACGAGCAGCTGGTGAATGGGAATTCACCGGGCATCCGAGCCCGATCCCCATGGGTTGGTGAACAGCCATTCATCCGCTAAGTTGAATGGCTGTTCACCTTGCCATGTCTCGCGCTCAGGGAAGTGCCATGCAGGAGCCGATACCCACGGAGCCGGCCCGCACCGGGAGGCCCCCGTCCCCGGCGGGGCTGCGCGCCCGGCTGACGGTCCCGGTCCTCGCGTACGGCGGCATCCTGATGGCGGTCATGCAGACCGCCGTCGTACCGCTGCTCCCCGACCTCCCGAAGCTGACCGGATCGTCCGCCGCCGCCGTGTCGTGGACCGTCACGGCCACGCTCCTCGCGGGCGCGGTGCTGACCCCGGTACTCGGCCGCGCCGGAGACATGTACGGCAAGAAGCGCGTCCTGCTCCTCGCCCTCTCGCTGATGACGGCCGGGTCGGTGCTGTGCGCGCTGACCTCGGACATCCGGGTGCTCATCGCGGCGCGGGCCCTCCAGGGGGCCGCCGCGGCCGTCGTGCCCCTGTCGATCAGCATCCTGCGTGACGTGCTGCCGCCCGAGCGGACCGTCTCCGCCGTCGCCCTGATGAGTTCCACGGTCGGCATCGGCGCGGCGCTCGGCCTGCCGCTCGCGGCACTCATCGTGCAGTACGCGGACTGGCACACCATGTTCTGGGTGTCGGCCGCGCTGGGCGCGGCGGGCGTGGCACTCGCCTGGTGGGCGGTGAACGAGTCGGCCGTACGGCACCCGGGCCGGTTCGACACCCTCGGGGCGCTCGGCCTGGCCACGGTTCTCGTCTGTCTGCTGCTCGCGGTGTCGCAGGGCGGTGAATGGGGATGGGGCAGCGTGCCGGTGATCACGCTGTTCGCGGGCTTCGTGGTCACCCTGGCCCTGTGGTGGTGGCAGCAACTGCGCGCCGAGCGGCCGTTGGTCGACCTCAGGCTGGCCGCCCGGCCACGGGTGGCGATGCCGCATCTGACCGCCCTGCTCGTCGGATTCTCGTTCTACGCCAACTCCCTGGTCACGGCCCAGCTCGTCCAGGCGCCCACGGAGACCGGGTACGGGCTCGGCCTGTCGATCGTCGGCGCCGGACTGTGCCTGCTGCCCAGCGGCGTGATCATGCTCTTCCTGTCCCCGGTCTCGGCCCGGATCTCGTTGTCGCGCGGCCCCCGCGTGACGCTCGCCCTGGGGGCCGTCGTCATCGCGTGCGGGTACGCCATACGCATCCTGGACAGCCGCGACCTGTGGGTGATCGTCCTGGGCGGCGCCATCGTGTCGGCGGGCACGGCGCTCGCCTACTCGGCCCTGCCCACACTGATCCTGGGCGCGGTGCCCGCCGCCCAGACCGGCTCGGCGAGCGGCGTCAACGTGCTGATGCGGACCATCGGCCAGGCCGTGTGCAGTGCCGCCGTGGCCGCCATACTGGTGCACCACATCAGCCCGGTCGGCGGCCTGCCGCTGCCCAGCCTGCGGGGCTATCTGCTGGCCTTCGCGATGGCCGGGGCGGTCGCGCTGGCAGGATGCGCGATGGCCCTGGCGATACCGGGGAGCGCCGAGCGGGAGAAGCCTGGCCGGTCGTCGCGTCGGCGTCGCGGCGGACAGGCCGCGGGAAAGCAGTTGGAGGGAGCAGGGGAATCATGAGGTCCGCGAAGTCCTCGACATCCTTCGAGAGGTCCACCGGCGAGTCCGTCGAGGCGTCCACCGCGCTGTCCGTCGGGGATTCGGAGGGCACAGCTGGGGCGACCGGGGCCGCGGTGGTGACGGACAGCGGCGGTCCGAGCCGCCGGGACGCCGAGGCCACCAAGGCGGCGATCCTGCGCGCGGCCCGCCACCTCCTCGCGCGCCACGCGCACGCGGACATCACGCTCAAGGCCGTGGCCGAACGGGCCGGTGTCAGCCCTCCCCTGATCATGAAGTACTTCGGCAACAAGGAGACGCTCTTCGCGCGGGTGATGTCGTTCGAGGAGGACGCCGCCGTCCTGCTGGACGCGCCGCTGGCCGACCTCGGGCGTCACATGGTCCGCCACGTCCTCGTCAGCCAGAGCGAACGAGGCGCCGACCCCCTGCTGAGGATCGTCTTCGCCCCGCTCCAGGGCACCCAGGGAGACACGCTCCGCGCCAACTTCCGCACGCAGGTGAGCGACCGGCTCGCCCTGCGCCTCGACGGCCCCGACGCCGGACTGCGTGCCGAACTCGCCGTCGGCATGCTGCTCGGCCTCGGCGTGATGTACGGCATCGCGCGGGGCGGCGAGCTGCGCACGGCACCGATCGACGATGTCGTCCGGCGGTACGCGCCCGCCGTCCAGGCGCACCTGACACCGTGAGCCGGCGACAGGGCCGACCGGTCGTGGAGCCACCCCGACCCGTCGGCCCTGCCGGCCGCACGGACACCGTCAGCCCGTGTGCACCTTCAACGCCGTCCTGACGGCGGACTCCAGGGCGCCCTCGATCCAGGCGGGCTTGATCGACGTGTGGCACCCCGCGAAATGAATGGGCCCCTCCGAGGTGGGGATGTCCGGGAACAGTTCCGTGTGCTGGCCCGGAAAGAGCACCGAGGCCTCACCGTAGGCGTAGTGGTCGCGCATCCACGACTGGGTCTTGCACTTGGTCGTGAAGAACACCTCGCAGCGCCGCCCGAAGACGGCCTGCACCCCGGCGAGCGCCCGCAGATACCGCTCCTCGTCGGCGTACGCGTCCCACTTCAGGGCGTCGTCGGACCAGCTGTAGGAGGCGAGGACGATCCCTCCGTCGCTGCCCTCCATCGGATGGGCGTGCTCGAAGAACATGAACCGGTTGGCGTTGTCGCTCACCGAGCCGCCGCCCCGGACATGGGCGGCCTCGGGGTCGTCGAGCACGGCGGGCCGGAAGGCGCCGAAACACTCCTTGAGCTCGCCGGGGACCGTCACCCCCAGGTCCCGTACGGTCCGGTGCGCACCGAGGTGTCTGCCGTCCCTGACCTGACCCTTCTTGTACCTGGTGTACAGGCCGTCCTCGATGGAGTCCAGCGCCTCCTCCCACTGCCGCTCGGTGAACTCCCACCAGCGCTGGGAGAACTCCAGCAGCACCTTGGTCGCCGCGTCGTAGTGCAGCTCGGTGATGGCCCGGCGCTTGCCGTACGTCAGCGGCGGGTCGAAGGCCACGTGGCGCAGCCCGGAGAACGGCACCGTGACGATCACCTCGTCGCCCTCGAACACCTCCGTGGTGCCGCCCTTGCCGGTCTGGCAGTCCTCGGACACGGTGTGCACCCGCACCTTGCCGCCGTCGCGCTCGATGCGTACGGCACGCCTGTCGAGCCGCACCTTGCCCTTCACCGGCGCGTACAGCGCGTCGACGAGCTTCGCGGTGCCGCCCTTCAGCTCCCAGAACTTGGTCTTGGGGTCGATGAGCGCGCTGCCCAGGAAGCTGTGCAGGAAGGAGAGATGGAGGCGTGAGGTCAGGTTCTGGACGGTGCCGACGAGGTCGATGGTCCTCGTGTCGAGCCCGGCTACCTCGGTGAGGTAGCGGTACATGGACCAGTGGCCGTACCGCTTGAGGACCTTGACCCAGCCCTCCACGAGGGCCGGTCCCTCCTTGCCGCGGATGAGCAGGTGCGCCGGTTCGAGGGCGTCCGCGAGGATGGCGGCGGCGGTCCTCGTACGGTTGGGGCCCGTGACGCCGAAGGTGTCGTTGATCTTCGCCGGGTCCTCCTCGTACTCGGCCTTGCGCAGATGGACTCCGTTGATGTGCATCCAGCTGCGGTTGGCCCGCTTGGCCGGGTTGTCGACCTCCACGTCGACCAGCAGGAACTCCTGGCGCGGAAGGTCGAACTTCTTGATCAGGGCCATGAGGAGCGGATGGCTCTCGGGCAGCCGCATCGCCCCCGCCTCCGCGTACTGGGCGGGGTCGGCGAAGGGCTGTTCCCCGTTCTCGTGGCCCCCCTTGCGGAAGGTCTTGATCCGGCCGCCCACGCGGTTGTCGTTGGCCTCGATGACGACCACGTCGTGGCCCACCCGGTTGAGCAGGTCGGCGGCGAGAAGCCCGGCGGGACCGGCCCCCACGATCAGGACCCGCTTCGAGGCCTTGGCCCCGCTCGACGGGAGCCCGCTCTCGATGGCCTTCAGATAGGAGGGAACGAGGGACTTGTCGTCCTTGTCGAAGACCACGATGGCGCGGGCGACCGTGGTGTAGGCCGCCGGATCGGTGCCGGGCGGCCCCTCGGCCGGTGCCTTCGAGGGTGCGACGGCGGGGCTCAGCGCGGTGGCGGGAGCGGCCGTGGCCGCGGTGAGCCCGGCGCCGAGGACCGTGGCACCGGCCACCGCGACCACCGAACGCCGTGTCGGTGGCGCGCTGTTCGCGTCGGGTGGGCCCGAAGCGGTCACGTGCGCAGCGGTCACGTGCGCGGTCGTCACGTCCGAGGTGGCCAGATCTGCGGTGATCAGGTCAGTGGTGGCCGGGTCCGCGGTGGTCAGGTCCGGAGTGTTCATGTCGTGTGTACTCATCAAGATCATGCTTGGCGCACAACCGGGGCGGAACCAGGGCATTCACACGGACGGGGAGCTCAAACCACTCGTTCCGTCATATGACGAGCCCCTGGTCAACGCCGTTGTGAGAACCGGACGTTCACCCTGCAATCCGGGGTGAGGTCTCCCGGGGACCGACGGTCATCAGCAGGGTCCTGGGACGTACGGTGGCCCGGGCCACCGGCCGGACGGTCCGGCCCGGCGCCAGGGTGAACCGCACCTCGCGCGTGATCGTCGCGATCACGGTGACCAGCTCGGTGAGCGCGAACCGGTCGCCGATGCACTTGTGTCTACCGGCCCCGAAGGGCAGGAACGCCCCGGCGGGCAGCCGGGTCTGCGCGTCGTCCAGCCAGCGGTCGGGGTCGAAGTCGAGCGGGTCGGCGAAGAGTTCGGGATCGCGGTGCAGGGCGTGCTGGCAGTAGGCCAGCTCCGTACCGGCCGGCACGGTCCACTCCCCGAGGCGGGTCTCCGTGACCGTGCGCCGGGTGACGAGCCATCCGGTGTGGTGCAGCCGCAGGGTCTCGGTGATGACGCGGTTGAGATACGGGAGCCGCATGACGTCGTCGAAGGTGACCGGCCGCTCTCCCAGCACGTCCGCCAGTTCGGCCTGGACACGGGCCTCGACGGCGGGGTCGCGGGCCAGTTCGTACAGGACCCAGGACAGTACGGACGCCGTGGTCTCGGTGCCGGCCACGGCGAGGGTGAGGATCTCGGAGCAGATCTGATCGTCGGTGAGGGGTTCGCCGCTCTCCTCGTCCCGGGCGCGCAGCAGCATCGACAGCATGTCGCCGGTGTCGTGGCCGGAGGTCCGCAGTCCGTCGAGCGCTGCGTCGATGGTGGCGCGTACGGCGGCACGGGCCTCGTCGAAGCGGCGGTTGAACGGCAGGGGCAGTCGCTCGGCCCAGTCGGGGAGCATGACGCGCGCCCCGACGCCGTTCATGACCACGGACAGGTCGTTGCGCAGCCGCAAAAAAGTTATCTCGTCGAGGCTGCCGGAGAAGACGGTCTTGGCGAGCATGTCGAGGGAGAGCTTGACCATCGCCTCGCGGACGTCGACGACCTCGCCGGGCCGCCAGCGGGAGACGACCGCCCCGGCCTCGTCGCGCATGATGTCGACGTACCGGGCGATCTCGGTGTGGGTGAACGCCGGCTGCAACTGGCGTCTCTTGCGGACGTGTTCCTGACCGGCCGCGGTGACCACGCTGTCACCCAGGAGCTGACCCATCTTCTCGAAGAACCGGCCCTTGTCGAGGCTGGGGCCGAGGTCCACGAGCATCGTGCGGATCAGTGCGGGGTCCTGGACGATGAGGGTCCGGGTGCCGGGCTGGAGGGTTATCTCGACCACGGGACCGTAGGTCTCGCGGAGTGAGGCGATGAAGCCGAGGTTGTCGCGCATGAGCTGTATCGCGTGGCCCAGCAGCGGGAGGGAGCCCGCCGCTCTGGGAATGGGGGGAGGAGTAGCGACCGTCACTTGGATCAGTGCTCCTTCGCAGCGTGCTCGGGCGCATTCATCCATGCCCACCCCGGGCTCGATTGCATACCGGAACGTCAAGTGCTCTTCACCACGTGTGACGGCCCGCTGAGCGGGCAGGCGGCGCAACCGGCCCCGGCGGTCCCGGCACAGCAGTGGGCCGACCGCGACGAATCGTCGTGATCGGCCCACGGGTCATGCCGCGAGGGGACTCAGGAGGACGGTACGGACTTGGTGGCGAAGTACGGCTTGCATACGCCACCGTCCCAGTCCGTGGCGATCTCCAGCAGGCTGTTGCCGTCCGCCGACGGCAGCAGGGCCGAGCTGTAGTTGGGGCAGTAGTCGACGACCGTCGACGAGACGGTGACGGGCGCGGGGATCTCCCGCCAGGTGCCGCTGCCGCCCGCGCTGTTGACCCAGACCGTCTTGTTGTTCCCGGCGGCCACGCTGCCGTCCTTGTTGTACAGGACCTGGCCGATCAGGAAGAGCCGGCCCAGCGGATTGCCGGCCTCGGGGGACCAGGCCACGGTCGGGGCGTGCTTGAAGTACTTGCCGTCGGCCGTCTCGGGCCGGTAGCCGAGGAACGGCCCGCTCGACCAGTCCCAGCCGTCGGGCGAGGTCCGGTAGTGCACGACGCACTGGTACTGGCCGCCGGCGGAGCAGATCTCGTACGACATGAAGTAGGTGCCGTTGCCGAGCTTGCGGACGACCGCCATGCCGGGCCGGTCGGAGACCAGGGAGCTGACGACGGTGGCGTGGTGGCCCGTCCAGGTCGTGCCGTTCGAGGTGCGCGCGGCCATCAGCTTCTGGCTGTGGGCCGAGTCGGTCTCGTCCGAGTAGTGCGCGACCAGTTGCCCGGAGGCGTCGACGGAGAACTCGGGCTCCCACAGGCCGCCGGTGCTGCCCGCGGTCGCGATGGTGGACAGGTAACTCCAGGTGCGTCCCACGTCGTTGCTCTTGAAGACGCGCAGGGCCATGCGCCGGTTGGTCTCGTCCTGGCCGACCGAGGCCGCCCAGAGCAGGGTGCCGGCGGGCAGGCTCCCGATCGCCCGCGGGAGTTCGAAGAGGGTGGAGCAGCACAGGCCCTGGCCGCCCGCCGCCTCCGGGTCGCTCACCGCGCCGACCTGGCGGAAGGACGCGCCCGCGTCGGTGCTCTCGTAGACGGTCCCGAGTCCGTTGTTCCCGGAGAAGGTGACCACCGACGACAGGACGCGGCCGTTGGCGCTCCCGTTGTACGCGAGGCGGATGGCCCGGGGGTACAGGCCGGTGTCGTTGCGCAGTACGGTGCCGCTCGCCGCGCCGGCCGTGCCGGTCTGCGCGGTGAGCAGCGTCGCCAGGAGCGCGACCAGCGCGGAGAGGAGCGCGGCCAGGCGGAGTGGGGGTATGGGGGTACGTGGTCTTGCCGACATCAGATGCTCCCAATGGGGTGGGGGTCGGATCTGTTCGGTCGGTGACGCCGAAGGTGACGTCACACAGCAGGGGGTGGCCGGCGGGTGTCAGGCGCCGGGGACCAGGCGGATGACGTTCCAGGACACCGGTGCCAGTGCCGCCTCCAGTGCGCCGTCGGCCGAGACCTTGGCTCCGCCGTCGGCGCGCGGGGTCACCCGGTCCGGCTCGGCCTGGGTGTTGACGGCGTCCGGGTCCTGGTCGGCCAGGACGAGGTGCTCAAGCACCCGGTAGCCGGACAGCGCGCCACGCAGCTCGGCCCGCAGGTTCAGCGACTCCTCCTGGCCGCGGTTGACGGCGAGGACGGTCACCGCGCCGCTCTCCTCGTCGTACGTCACCACCGAGTCGAGCGCCGGCACGTCGCCGTGCCGCTCGGTGTCGATACGGGACCCGGTGACCTCGGTGCGCAGCACCTTGCCGGTGGCGAACCGGGCCGCCTGGGCGAACGGGTGGAAGATGGTCTGCCGCCAGCTGGGGCCGCCCGGTTCGCTGCGGATCGGGGCGATGACGTTGACCAGCTGGGCGAGGCACGCGATGGCCACCCGGTCGGCGTTGCGCAGGAGCGTGATGAGGAGCGAGCCGACGACCACGGCGTCGGTCACGCTGTAGGTGTCCTCGATCAGCCGGGGTGTCTCGGCGGTCTCCAGGTTGCGCTCACCGACGAACCGGGCGGCGTACCAGACGTTCCACTCGTCGAACGAGAGCCTGATGTGCTTCTTGGCCCCGCGCGCGGCCCGGACGTGGTCCGCGGTGGCGACCACGTCACGGATGTACTGGTCCATGTGCGCGCCGGAGGCCAGGAAGCTGGCGCGGTCGCCGTCGAACTCCTCGTAGTAGGCGTGCAGGGAGAGGTAGTCCACCTCGTCGTACGTCTGCTCCAGGACCTCGCGCTCCCAGGTGCCGAAGGTCGGCATGGCCGCGTTGGAGCTGCCGCAGGCGACCAGCTCGATGGAGGGGTCGACCTGGCGCATCGCCTTGCCGGTCTCGGCCGCGAGCCGTCCGTACTCGGTGGCCGACTTGTGGCCGGTCTGCCAGGGGCCGTCCATCTCGTTGCCCAGGCACCACAGCTTGACGTCGTGCGGCGCCGAGTAGCCGTGCTTGATCCGCAGATCGGACCAGGCGGTGCCACCGGGCTGGTTGCAGTACTCCACCAGGGCGCGGGCGGCGTCGATGCCGCGGGTGCCGAGGTTGACGGCCATCATCGGGTCGAGGCCCTGCTCCTTGGCCCAGGTGAGGAACTCGTTGGTGCCCACCTGGTTGGTCTCGATGGAGCGCCAGGCCAGGTCGAGCCGGCGGGGCCGCTCGGCGGCCGGGCCGACGCCGTCCTCCCAGTGGTAGCCGGAGACGAAGTTGCCTCCGGGGTAGCGGACCAGGCCCGTACCCAGCTCCCGTACGAGGTCGGCGACGTCCGTGCGGAAACCGGCGGCGTCCGCCGAGGGGTGCTCGGGCTCGTAGATGCCGGTGTAGACGCAGCGTCCCATGTGCTCGACGAACGTTCCGTACAGGCGCGGGTCCACCTCCCCGACGGAGAACTCGGGGTCGACGGTGAACCGTGCGGTGTGCGGCATGCTGGAGCCTTTCTCAGGAAGGAAGAACGGTGGAACGGTGGAACTGCCGTACGTGCGGGGCTATTTGAGGCCGGTTCCGGCGATGCCCTCGACGATGCGGCGCTGGAACAGCGCGAACACGGCCAGCAGCGGGATGGCGCCGAGCACGGCGGAGGCCATCAGCTGGGCGTAGGGGACGCCGAAGACGTCCTGGACGGAGGTCAGTCCGACGGGGAGGGTCATCATCTCCGGGTCGGTGACGACCAGCAGAGGCCACAGGAAGTTGTTCCAGACCCCGACGAACACGAAGATCGTGACCGCGGAGATCACCGGCCGCGAGATGGGCATGACGATCTGCCGGTAGGTGCGCAGCCAGGACGCGCCGTCCGCGCGTGCCGCGTCGATGAGTTCCCTGGGGATGCCGTCGAAGAACTGCTTGAAGACGAACACGGCGACCACATTGGGCACTTGGGGGAGCACGACACCCCAGTAGGTGTTGAGCAGGCCCGCCTCCTGGAGCGCCAGGAACTGCGGGATCATCAGTACCTGGCCCGGGATCATGATCCCGGCGAGGAGCATCACGAACGCGACGCGGCGCGCCCGGAAACGGGTCTGCGAGAGCGCGAAGGCGGCGAGCGAGCCGGCCAGCACCGTGAGCACGGTCGTGAGGATCGAGGTGATGAAGCTGTTCGCGTACCAGTAGGGCAGCTTCCCCGCGTCGAAGATGTCCCCGTACGCGGCGAGGGTGGGGTGGGCGGTGAACCAGCTGGTGGGGTCGGTGATGACCTCCTGCGCGGGCCGGATCGAGGTGGCGAGCGCCCAGGCGAGCGGCACCAGCCACAGCAGCGAGAAGGCGACGAGGACTCCGAGGGCCACCCGGTTGAACAGGCGCTCGGCGTCGTACTTCCGGCGCGGCTCGGCCGCGGGGGCCTGCTGCTCGGTCACGGGCGGGGTGGCGGTGGCGGTCATGATCAGCGCTCCTTCTCGGCGCGGCGGACGAGGGCGAACCAGACGAGCGAGACCAGCAGGATCACCACGAAGAGCAGCAGCGAGACGGTCGACGCGTAACCGACGCGGCCCTCGACGAAGCCGGTGTCGTAGATGAGCTGGAGCGAGGGCCTGGTGCTTCCGTCGGGGCCGCCGTTGGTCAGCATGTAGATCTGGTCGAAGACCTTCAGGGAGGCGACCACCTGGAGGACCGTGACAAGGGTCGTGGTGCGGCCGAGCATCGGCACGACCACATGGCGGATGCGCTGCCAGGGCCCGGCTCCGTCGATGGCCGCGGCCTCGTGCACGGACCGCGGGATGTCCTGCAGACCGGCGAGGTACAGCACGAAGTTGAAGCCGAGCGTCCACCACACGGTGGCGGCGGCGATGGAGATCATCGCCCAGTCCGGGTCGCCGAGCCAGGACGGCGGGGTGTCCACGCCGACCCAGGTCGCGGCCTGCTGGGCGAGGCCCACCTGGTCGGCGTAGATGAAGGTGAACATGAGCGCGACGACCGCCGAGGGCAGCACGAACGGCGCGAAGAAGGCGAAGCGGAAGAACCAGCGTCCGCGGACGAAGCGGTCGGCGAGGATCGCCAGCACCAGACTGAGCAGCACCAGGGGGACGGTGGTCAGCACGGTGAACCACAGCGTGTTCTTCAGCGTGCGCCAGAACTCGCTGTCGCCCAGCACGGTCGAGTAGTTCGAGAAGCCGGCGAAGTCGCCGAGGCCCGACTTGAGCAGGCTGGTGTCGAAGAAGCCGGCCACGACGGTGTAGATCAGCGGCCCCACCAGGAAGACCAGATAGAACAGGGAGAAGGGCAACAGCATCCCCGGACCGGCCCAGCGGTCACCTCTGCCTCGGGCCTTGGTCGGTGCGGTTGTCGTGGCCATGGGACGGCCCTTTCAGTCAGACATACGGGATCTCACGACGTGCGGGGGCCCGATACGGGCCGTGATGGAGACAGTGGGCGAGCGGGGGAGGGCGCCGGGCTACACGGGCGAGGGCCGGCTTGCCAGCTCGCGCAGTTCGCGCTTCATCCGGGCGGCTCCGGCCGTCGGGCTGGTGGCTCCGGTGAACACCGAGGTCACGGCGTCGCCGATGACGATCTGCAGGCTGCTGCCCGCGCCCCCGTACCAGGCGGCCGGGTCGTAGGCGGCCCCGTCGGCGGCAGCGGCGTAGTGCGACTGCGGTTCGAGGGCCTTGTAGGACGCGGACCGCTGGGTCGGCAGCCAGGCGGGGATGTGTCCGCCCTCCGCCCACAGCTTGCTGGAGCCCAGCAGGGAGGCGACGAAACCCAGGGAGAGGTCGAGCCGCTGGGCCGACTCGGAGGGGGCCTTGGGCAGGACGAGGGAGTGCGAGTCGGCGGCGCAGGCGTAGGGCGCGTCGTCGAAGATCCGCGGCAGGGGCCGCATGTCGAACTTCACCTTGGAGCCCTGGACCGTGAGGACCTGCCAGACGCCGTCCATCAGGAAGCCGGCCTTGCCGGTGGTGAGCATCGTGATGGCACCCGGGCCGTCGGTGGTCGTCGGGACGACCTTCTCCTGGGTGAGCCGGCGGATGTACGCGAGGGCCTCGGCCGCGGCCTCCGTGTCGATGACGACCTTCCTGCCCTGGTCGGCGACGAGATCGCCGCCGCTGATCTGCCGGTAGAACGACCAGAAGAGCCGGAACTGCGTCGAGGCGTCCTTCACCGAGGCGATCGAACCGCCCCACTGCCCGGTCACCTCCTTCGCGGCGCGCAGCGCGTCGATGAACGCGTCGGGCCCGTCCACGTCCGTCAACCGCCCCTTGCCGTCGAGCAGTCCGGCCTTCTCGGCGATGTCGGTACGGAAATAGAGCACGAAGGGGTGGGTGTCGAGCGGGATGGCGTAGAGCTTGCCGTCCAGCTGCGACTTCTTCCACGGCCGCGCGTCGAACTTGTCCTCGGTCAGGCCGTGCCGGGCCAGATCGGCCGGCTGGATCTCGGCGAGCAGACCTGCCTCGGCGAGCGTCGGCACCTTCGACAGATGACTGATGGCGACCTGCGGCGGCCGGTCGCCGAGCGTGGCGAGGGTGAGCTTCGTGTAGTACGGGTTGCCCCAGACGAAGGTCGCCGACTTCAGGTCCGTCGACCGGTGCCCGGCGCGGTAGGCGGCCTGCATCGCGAGCAGCCGCTCACCGTCGCCGCCGGTGAAGGGGTTCCAGAAGTTCAGCCGGTCCGGGGTGGGCGACCCGCCGGTGAAGCCCTGCGCGAGGGTGCTGTCACAGCCGCCGAGCGCCGCGGCCGAGGCCGCGACGGCACCGAGCGACAGGGTGCCGCGCAGCAGCCGGCGCCGGGACGGAGCGGGCGGGGAGGTGTGCGGCGTACGGTCCCGCATGGGCATGCGTCCTTCCACGGCGGAAAACTCAAGGAGTACAACGTTGGAATGGGAGATCGAACCGATCCGCTCGGTCACTGGGTCGAGGCGGTTACAACGTTGTATCCCCGGGGAAATGTGACGTCAACACTTCTGCACGAACTTCCTGTTCGACGAGTCGTCGACGTCATAACGGTCGATATCGCCCAACTGGTGAGTGAAGCCATTACAACGTTGGAACATGGCTTACGCTGAGCAGCGCACCGGACCGACACGCGTGACGGAGCAACGGGGAAGGCGACCGCGGGTCGTCGGCCGTCGGCCGGAAGGAAGTCGGGGGAGGGAGGGGCGACCGCCATGGCAGGTGCACGCCTCAAGGACGTCGCCGAGCGCGCGGGCGTATCGATCAAGACGGTCTCGAACGTCGTCCGCGGCGAGGTCCGGGTCGCGGAACAGACCCGCGAGCGGGTGCTGCGCGCCATAGCCGAACTCGACTACCAGCCCAACGCCTCCGCACGCCATCTGCGCACCGGCCGCAGCGGCATCATCGCGCTGGCCGTGCCCGAACTGGTCGCGCCGTACTTCGCGGAACTCGCCGCCGAGGTCATCGCGGCCGCCAAGAAGCGCGGCTGCACGGTCCTCATCGAGGACACCGGGGGAGACCCCGCCGAGGAACTGCGCATCGCCTGCGGACTCAGCGACCCCCTCATCGACGGGGTGCTGCTCAGCCCGCTCTGCCTCGACGAGACGATGCTCGCCAACCGCGAGCGCCGCGTACCCCTTGTCCTGCTGGGCGAACAGTCGTACAAGATCCCGGCCGATCACGTACTGATCGACAACTCCGCGGCGGCGCGCGAGGCCACCGAGCACCTGCTCGGGCTCGGCCGGCGGCGCATCGGGGTCATCGGCCAGCCCTCCGACCGGGCCCATGCCACGACCGTGCAGCGCATGCACGGCTTCCTGACCGCGCTGCACGCCGCCGGTGTGCCGCACGACCCCCGACTCGTCCCGGACACCGGCGAGTTCACCCGCGCCGACGGAGCCGCGGCCATGCGGATCCTGCTCGCCCTGGACGAGCCCCCGGACGCCGTCTTCTGCTTCAGCGACCTGCTGGCCTCCGGCGCGGTGCGCACGGCGCACGAACACGGTCTGCGCGTGCCGCAGGACCTGGCGGTCGTGGGCTTCGACGACATCCAGGAGACCCGCTACAGCGTCCCGTCGCTGACCACCGTCTCCCCGGACAAGCGGGAGATCGCCGAACTGGCCGTGGACGCCGTGCTGCACAGGATCACCACGGACGCGGAGGCCCCCCACACACGACTCATCGCGGGGTACGAACTGGTCGTACGGGAGAGCACGCGGACGCCGGAAGAGGAGTGACGGGCGGTTCCTGGTTTTTCGACGGCTCCTGTCGGCCGCCCCGGGTGCGGTGCGCCGGCATGCTAGCGTCGCGATTCCCGGCCGCCGCGCCCCGGCGGGCCGCTGCGACGGAGCGAAGGGGGCCCGCAGGTGAACGCGTATCCCGGTGCCGCGGAAGCCGGCAGTCCGGCGGTGATCCTCTTCGACCTCGGCAACGTCCTCTTCAGTGATCCCTGGGAGTCCTTGCTGCTGTCCCCGGGCGCGGGGCTCGGGGACCGGCTGGGGCTCGACCGGTCCGCCGTACTGGAGGCCGGCCGGCACTGCTGGAGCGCGTTCAGTGTGCGCGAGGCCGATGAGGCGGAGTACTGGAGCGAGCTCTCCCGGCAGCTCGGCTGCGACATCCCCGCACAGCTGGTCAAGGAGCTGGACGAGGAGCTGCTGGTGGTGAACCCCGCCGCCGGAACACTGCTCGCCGCGGCCTCCGCCGACGGAGCCCGGCCGGTGGGCATCGCCTCCAACAACACGTCCTTCTGGTACGCGAAGCAGGCGGAGCGACTGCGTCTGGACCGGTGGATCGACCCGGGACTGGTCTTCCTCTCCAGCGGGCTCGGCGTCTCCAAGAGCACACCCGGGCGCGGCCTCCTGGAGATCGCCGCGGAGCACGTCCGCCCCTCCGCCACCCTGTTCGTGGAGGACCGCGGGGCCAATCTGGCGCGTGCCCGGGCGCTGGGTTTCCGCACCGTCGAGTACGCGTTCAAGCCCGAGTCCGCAGACGCGTCCGGCGAGGAGTCCGGCGGCGTGTCCGGTGTGTCGGCCGCGGAGTTGCTGGACACAATCACAGGGTGACCGATCCATCACCGTCAACTCCCGCCCCACGCAAGGCGATTCCCGTCGTACGGTCCACTTCCGCCACTCCGGGGCCGGCGGATCCCGCGGCTCTGACGGCGCTGCTCGCGGAGTACAACTCGCTGCGTTCGGAGAGCCTGCAGGCGATCAGCAACCGCATCCAGATCATGAACTTCGCGTTCACCTCCCTCGCGGTCGTCACCGCCGCCATGATCACCTCCGATCTGCCCCGGGGCTTCCTGATCCCGGCCTGTCTGCTCTTCGTCCCGGGAGCCGCGAAGGCGAGCCTGCTGATCTGGCTGGGGGAGTACCACCGCTCCCAGCGGGCCGGCCAGGGCGTCGCGGCGGTCGAGCGCCGGATCAACAGCCTTCTGGGCACGGGGGACGTCCTCAGCTGGGAATCCCGGCTCGTCTCCTCCGGTACGCACATGGGCTACCCGTACATCGCCACGGCGGTGTTCATCCTCAGCACCGGCGTGCTCGCCCAGAGCCTCGGCGGCTACTTCCTGGTCGGACGGCTGGAGCCCAGCCCGACCCTCCGGGACGATCTCGCCGTCGTCGGCGGCGTCCTCCTCTACGCCGTGCTGTGCGAGACGCTCTTCCTGCGGTTCTTCATCCGCCGCTGGCGGGCGATCCGCAGCGCCACCCACAGCGGTTAGGCCCTAGGCCCTTGCTGCTGCGGTAGGGGCCTTGCGCCAGACGAAGATCTCGGTGCCCGGCAGGCGTTCGGAGAAGCGGTCCGTCGGGGAGGCCGCCCGTAGCAGCCGGCGTACGTCCGCCTCGAAGTCGTCCCGGCGGGTGCCGAACAGGTGCGGGGCCGAGAACGACATCGAGAAGACGCCCGCGACGACGTCGTCACTCGTGCGCTCCAGAGCCTGCCCGCCGGGCACGACATGCCGCTGGGGGCCGGTGAATCCGGCCCGGGCGAACACCACCGCCTCGCCACCGGGGGTCCCGTGCGGCAGCACGCCCCGGCCGGCCCGGCGGACCGGCCCGAGATAGCCGCCCACCAGCTCTTCGAGGGCCGCGTACGGCACCGCCGGATACGGCAGGTCCTCGACGCCGCGGGTCTGTGTCTTCAGGTCGGAGATGTGCACCAGCGCTCCACCGGACCCGAGCATGTCCCGCACGGTGGCCGCCACCAGCTCCCGGTCCATCCAGTGGAAGGACTGGGCGAAGACCGCGACGGTGAACGTGCCGAGACCGGCGGGCAGTTCCTCGGCCCTGGCCCGCACCCATCGCGTCTTCCCGCCCACCCCGAGCCCGGCGGCCTCACGAGCCGCCTCGGCGATCATCCCGCTGTCCGGGTCCACGCCGACGACCTCGCCGAACAGGTCCACCAGGCTCAGGGCGACGGTGCCGGGTCCGCAGCCCACGTCGATGAGGCGTCCTCGCCCGTCGAGCGCCAGGATCTCGGCGAGCGCGTCCGCGAGCCCGGGGGCGTACGGGAGTCTGCCGCGCCGGTAATAGGAGGCCGAGCCCAGGAACAGGGTGTCGTCCCACTCCCAGTCGGTGTTCATGTCCGCCTTTCAGCCGGTATCTCCGTCGGAGCGTCTGCGTGAGACTACCGTTCGCCGGCTCGCGCGGTCAGGGCGAAGGCCAGCAGGGCCGTCGTGGTGAAGTCCAGCGCGGGCTCCACGGTCTGCCAGGCGCCCACATCGTCCAGGTAGCGCGCACCCTTGCCGTCGAAGTCGCTCCAGGCGCCCTCCGGCGGGGCTGCCGTGCACTTCTTCATCGTGGGAAAGCTGTTCAACTCCTCCAGTTTCCCCGCGTCGTTGGGGCCGTTGACGACCGCTCCCCGCAGAATGGCGCCCTTGCCGTCGAGGCTGCCCCGGAGGTTGGCCAACTGGTGTTCCGGACAGTGCGGATAGACCTCACCCGCACCGATCATGAAGCTGGTTCCCCAGGGGTTGGCGCCGAGCGCCCAGCCGCGCTGCCGGCCCGCGAAGGCCGCGTACCGCGTGTCCCCGGTGGCCCGGGCGTAGAGACGGGCCGTGGCCACCAGCCCGAAGGTGTGAGGCACGGCGTCGAAGTCGTCGTAGACGGCTCCTGCCCCGAACGGGTCGTCCCCGGCGCGGGCCACCCCGTCCTCCAACTGGCGGCGCAGATCGTCGTACAGGTCAGCCGCCGCGACCCCGTGCGCCCGCCCGCCGTCCAGGACGGCGGCCAGGTCCACGTGGGCCAGGGCGCTGACATCCGCCACGCCCAGCGTGCCCTGGACGTCGGAGCGCAGATACGCCCCGGCCCAGCGGGCCGCGTCGTCGGCCCAGTCGCCCTCCCGCTCGTCCCCGAGCGCCTGTGCGGCCAGGGCCAGTTCGGCGCCGCCGAACTCCATGTCGTCCTGCCAGGAGTCCTCGGGATAGAAGTTCCCGGGGATCGCGGTGAGGGGCGGCTCGTCGGGGTCGGGGGCGGTGTCGGCCAGGGCGTAGACGGCGGCGGCCTTCTCCAGCCACTCCCGGGCCTGCTCGGGGTCATCGGTGGCGGAGCGCTGTGCGGCGAGGGCGAAGGCCGCCGCCACCCGGCCCGCCAGACTGGCGCTGACCCCCTCGCCCGGCTCGGCCGCGCGGAAGACCGGCCGGTGCTTGATCGTGTAGTCCGGGTCACCGGGCGACACGTCGAGCCGGTCGTCGGCCTCCGGAAGCCGCCACACATCGTGATCCGTCCGTACGGCCTCGTTGCCCGCCCCGATGCCGACCTGCACGTAGAGGGTCTCGGTGTCGCCGTCCCACATCCTGTCCAGCCAGGCCAGCCCGTGCGATGCCTCGTCCGACAGCTCTGCCATCTCGGGCAGGTCGCGCTGCGCGAGCAGGAGTTCGGCCACCGAATAGGAGGTGGTGCCGGTGAACTTGAGGAAATCCCCCGCGTCGAACCACCCGCCCGAGACGTCGACCTGCTCACCGGCCGGAGTCAGCTCCTCGTCGAGCAGTTCGGTGCCCTCCTCGTCGTACTCCGGAGGTTCGTAGACCGTCGCGTCCTCGTCGGCCAGATGAGAGGGGCCGTGCCGCAAGGCGCTCCGGGGGCCGCCGGTGAACACGTCGGCCCCGTCGCGCTGCGCCTGGAGGAAACGGACGTTGTCGCGTACGAGCGGGGTCATCAGCTCACGGGCCCCGGTCACCCGGAAGGCCGGCGAGCGGCCGGCCGCGCTCCCGGTCAGGACGATGCGGTAGGTGCCGGGCGTGTTCAGGGCGGAGAGGTCGACGCTGCGCACCGAGGGGAACTCGGCGTTCCAGCGACCGGTGACGGCTCCGAGCCTCCCCGCCGTGACCACCTCGTCGTTCCCGGCGTCGACGACCTCGAAGCGCGCTCCCGCGAGTGCCGCCGCGGGTCCCATGACGTAGGCCCGTTTCGCCTCGCCGCGCGCGTAGCCGACCTGGTCGACCCTGATGGCCACCTCGGTCGAGGTCGGCCCGTCGCCGCCGAAGGGCGGACCGTGCAGGCTCGCGGCGAGGAGCAGGGTGCCGAGTCCCGCGGCTGCGGCGACCAGCAGCCGGGGCTTGCGCGGAGAGTTCATACGCCTACCGTGCCGGAGCCTTCATGAGACGAGGATGAGGACGGGCGGGGGAGGCGTCCGTCGCCGGACGGGGACCGACGGCGGGTCAGACGTCGGCGGGGACCTTGTCCGCGCCGGATCCCGCGTCGCTCCCGGCGCCGGCCGACGGGCCCTGTGCGGTACGGGAGTTGAGGATCGAGCGGGCCTTGTCGATGTCGAGGTCCTTCTCCCACTTGCCGATCACGATGGTGGCGACCGCGTTGCCCAGGACGTTGATGAAGACGCGGCCCTCGTTGAGGATGCGGTCGATGCCGACGATCAGTGACAGGGCGGCGAGCGGGATGTGGCCCACCGCGGTGACGGTGCTCGCGAGCACGATGAACGCCCCGCCCGCGATGCCCGCGGTGCCCTTACTGGTGAGCATCATGACGCCCACCATGATCAGCTGCTGCTGCCACGACAGATCGATGCCCATGGCCTGCGCCAGGAACAGCGAGGCCATCGTGAGGTAGACGGCGGAACCGTCCAGGTTGAAGGAGAACCCGGAGGGGATGACGATGCCGACCACGGGCCGTCCGATGCCGAGGGTCTCCAGCTTGCGCACCAGCTGCGGCAGGACCGCTTCGCTGGAACAGGTGCTCAGGGCGATGAGCAGTTCGGCCTTGAGGAAACGCATGAGGCCGAACAGGCTCAGGCGGCAGGCCCGCATGATGGCGCCGAGCACGACCAGGACGTACACGACGCAGGTCGCGGTGAACAGGATGATCAGGTAGCCGAGCTGTTTGAGGCTCTCGGCGCCGTAGGTGGCGACCACCGTGGCCAGCGCGCCGAAGGTGCCCAGCGGTGCCAGCCGCATGACCCAGCCGACGATCCGGAACACGACGTCCGACAGTGCCTTGATGCCGCGGGTCAGCGGCGCCCCCTCCTCACCGGCCATGTTCAGGGCCACGCCGAAGACGATCGAGACCATCAGCGCCGCCAGGATCGCGTCTCCGGTGATCGCGCCCAGCAGGGAGGCGGGGATCAGGGAGGAGACGAACCCGGTGAAGGTGGCGTGCTCGGTGGCGGTCTCGGGCACGTCCTCGGCGTTCAGCGACGAGGCGTCGACGTGGAGCCCGGAGCCGGGCTGGAAGATGTTGGCCACCACCAGCCCGATCAGCATGGACACCAGGGACAGCACCAGGAAGTAGCCGATCGCCTTCACCCCGATCCGGCCCGCCTTGCGCAGGTTGTCCATGGAGGCGATGCCCGTGGTCACCACGCAGAACACGACCGGGATCACGATCATCTTGACCAGGGCGATGAACCAGTCGTTGAGCGGCTTGAGATCCTCACCGAGCCCGGGGGCGAGGACGCCGACGGCGATGCCCAGGACCGCGGCCAGCACGACCTGGAACCACAGTTCACGTATCAGACGGTTCAGCCGTGACCGCTGCGGGCGGTCTGCGGCAGTGGTGGATGTCATCGTTGGTGCTCCTTTGCACGACGATCGTGTCCGGCCTTGTCCCATGGGTGGTCGTACGGGGTGTCGCGATCAGCCGTGCAGGTCGCGCAGCACCTTGTAGAACGCGGCCTTGCCCTCGAAGCCGATGCCGGGGATGTCGGTGAGGCCGACGCGGCTCCTCTCGACGACGGCGTCGTCGGCGAAGCCGCCGGTGGGCTGGAACTCGCCCGGGTAGGACTCGTTGCCGCCGAGCTTGAGGGCGGCGGCGATGTGCAGCGAGAACTGGTGTCCGCCGTGCGGGACGCAGCGCCGCGAGGACCAGCCGTGCTGCCGGAGCATGTCCTGGATGCGCAGGTACTCGGTGAGGCCGTAGGACAGCGCGGGGTCGACCTGGATGGTGTCGCGGTCGGGGCGCATGCCGCCGTAGCGGATCAGGTTGCGGGCGTCCTGGAGGGAGAAGAGGTTCTCGCCGGTGGCGATCGCGCCCGCGTAGTGCTCGGACACCGTGGCGTTGAGGTGGTAGTCGAGCGGGTCGCCGATCTCCTCGTACCAGAACAGGCCGTAGGGCGCGATGGCCCGCCCGTACTCCAGGGCGGTGGTGAGGTCGAAGCGGCCGTTGACGTCGACGGCCAGCCGGGAGCCGTCCCCGTCCAGGACGTCGATGACGGCCTCGATCCGGCGGAGGTCCTCGGCCAGGTCGGCGCCGCCGATCTTCATCTTGACGACGTCGTAGCCGAGGTCGAGGAAGCCGCGCATCTCGTCCTGGAGATCGGTGAGGGTCTTGCCCGGCGCGTAGTAGCCGCCGGCGGCGTAGACGAACACCGAGTCGTCGGGCTGCCCGTCGCCGTGGCGCTCGGAGAGGTACCGGTACAGCGGCTTGCCCTCGATCTTCGACGCCAGGTCGAACAGGGCCATGTCCACCACACCGACCGCGACCGAGCGCTCACCGTGCCCGCCGGGCTTCTCGTTGCGCATCATCAGGTCCCACGCCCTGGCGGGGTCAAGGCCGCCCTGCTCGTCCAGCAGGCTGCCGGGGTCGGCGTCCGTCAGTCGCGGAAGGATGCGGCGGCGCAGGATCTCGCCCGCGCTGTAGCGGCCGTTGGAGTTGAAGCCGTAGCCCACGACCGGCTTGCCGTCACGGATGACATCGCTCTCGATCGCCACGATCGAGCAGTCCATGGAGCTGAAGTCGATCCACGCGTTGCGGATCGAGGAGCTGATCGGGACGACGCCCTCGTAGACGTTGGTGATCTTCACTGTGCGGCCCTTTCTCATATCTTATAAGATGTGCGTCGCTGTTAGGCTGAGGTGACACGGTGGCAACTGTCAAGGGGGTGCGAGCACCCGGAAGGGATTCACCGGGGGCCATGACCGGCACGAACCTGTTCGTCAGCAAGAGCGATCTCGCCTACGCGGAACTCCGCGACCAGATCCTCTCCGGCACCCTCTCCGCGGGCACGCGACTCGCGCAGTACGACCTCGCCGCGTCCCTCGGCATGAGCATCACGCCCCTGCGCGAGGCGATCCGCCGCCTCAGCAGCGAGGGGCTGGTCACGGTCGAGACCCACCGTGACGTCCGGGTCTCCGTCATGAACTCTCAGGAGGCACGACAGCTCTTCGAGGTCCGCCTCTCACTCGATCCCACCGCCGCCGAACTCGCGGCACGGCGGCGCACCGACGAGGACATCGCCACCATGCGGGCCGCCGTCGGAAACCTCCTGCCCGTCACCCGCCAGTGGGGCGAGGAAGGGCTCACGGCCCACCGCGCCTTCCACCAGGCCCTGTACCGGGCCTCCCACAACGACGTCCTCATCCGTCTCCTGGACGACCTGTGGGACAAGTCCGACCGCTACCGCCGCCTGGGTCTCGACCTCCCGCCCGGCGACGAACCCCGCACCCGGGACCTGCAGGAGCACCACCAACTCGTCGACCTCGTCGAGGCCGGCCGGGCCGACGACGCCGCCCGGCTGATGCGCGATCACATCACGCACAGCCTCACGGCCACGGCGATCAGCGCCCTCGAAGACCGTGAGGGCGTCAGCACCACGTGACGTGAGGTGCCTGTGGGGGAGTACGGGGACGGTTACGGGGCCGCGGGCGTCCGGGGCGGGTGTTCCGGCAGCCGGAGTTCGGCGAGCAGGCCGCCGCCGGGTGCGTCCGTGAGTTGGGCGGTGCCGTGGTGCAACTCGGCGACCCAGCGGACGATGGCGAGGCCGGCGCCCGTGCCCGGGACGGCCGCTGTTTCCGGGGAGGGCACGGTTCCAGGTCCGCTCATGGCAGTTGGTGCCGACCCGGTTCCGTGAGCCCCGGTGACGCCCCGCGCGAAGACCCGCTCCCGGTCCGCGAGAGGCACGCCCGGTCCGTGGTCGCGCACCCGCACGAGCCCCGGAGCGACGGTGACCTCCACCGGCGACCCGGCCGGACCCCCGTGCCGCTGAGCGTTCTCCACCAGGTTCCGTACCGCCTGGGCCAGCAGATCGGGATCTCCGAGCACGACCACCGGTTCGGAGCCGACCGTCACGCTCCCGTGCTCCGGCAGCTCCTCCACCGTGGTCTCCACCAACTGGTCGAGGCGCAGGGGCACCAGCTCGACCCGCTGCGTACCGGCCTCCGTACGGGCCCGGGCCAGCAGGCCGGTGACCAGCCGGCTCAGCCGGTCCACCATCCGCAGCGTCTGGTCGGAGGAACCGTCCCGCTCCGCCACCAGCCGCAAGGTCGCCAGCGGTGTCCGCAGTTCGTGCGCCGCCTCGGCCAGGAACTGCTCCTGCCGGCCCAGCGCGACGAGAGCGGGACGCATGGCCCGGCCGGACAGCAGATGGCCGACGGCCGCCGCGCAGCACACCAGCGCCGTACAGCCGAGGGCGAGCCAGCGGACGAGGAGGTCGTGATCGTGTTCGCTGCGCGCCAGTGCCGTGCCGACCAGCACGGCCGCGCCGATCCGGTCGCCGTCCCAGACGGGAGCCGCGGCCCACCTCAGCCGCTCGCCCTCCTCGGAGGGGGCGCTGACGGAGACGGTCTCCTGCTCCTCCAGGACGTTCCGCCAGACATGGTCGAGCCAGTCCTCCTCGGGGAGCGCCGTTCGGGCGGGAACGACGTTCCACACCGACGGCGACTCTCCCGGAGCGATCTCCAGGACGGCCAACACCTCGGCGCTCCGGGCGAGTTCGTCCTCGCGCAGCGGCTCCAGGTGCAACGCCCCGTCGTCGAACCAGACCGCCCGCGACAGACCGACCGCCCGGCTGCCGACCTCGTGGTCGAGGCCGGACCGGCGGGACTCGGCGTCGATGCGGACGGCGACGGTGGCGAGGACGACGAGACAGGCCGCGGTCGTCCCGGCGAACAGCAGCGTCATGGACCGGCGGGTGCGCCGGAGCCGGGCGACGGCGGGCGACGCGGAGGAAGTGGAGGAGGTGGAGGTGGAGGGCGTGGAGGGCGTGGAGGGCGTGGCCGCCGGGCGGCGCGGGCGTATCACGTCCGCGCCCCTGTGGCCCGTTCCCGGCCGGTGTCGTCCAGCCGGTAGCCGACGCCGCGTACCGTCCCGATCGGGTCGGGCGGTCCGAGCCGGCGTCGCAGCTGGCCGATCAGGACGTCCACCACGTTGGACATCGGCTCGCTCGCCTCGTCCCAGCAGCTCTCGATCAGCTCGGTGCGCGTCACCACCTGCCCCGCGCGCAGCATCAGTACCTCCAGCACCGCGAACTCCTTGGCGGAGAGACTGAGCAGCACCCCGGCACGGGACACGCGGCGCCTGGGCAGATCCACCTCAAGGTCACCCGCCCGCAGGACCGGCAACCGCGCCGGCTGCTCCCTGCGGCACAGCGCACGCACCCGTACGACCAGTTCGGCGAAGGCGAAGGGCTTGACCAGGTAGTCGTCCGCGCCGTGCTCGAAGCCGGCCACCCGGTCGCTCACCGCGTCGAGCGCCGTCAGCAGCAGGAAGGGCAGCGCCGAACCCTTGCGCCGGTGCGCGGCGAGCAGGGTGAGCGAGTCGCCGTCCGGGACCGAGCGGTCGGCCACGACACAGTCGTAGCCGTTGACCGCGAGTTTGAGGTCGGCCTCCGCCAGCGTCCGTGCGAGGTCCACGGCGAACCCCGCGTCGCGCAGCCGGGCCGCGACCACGGGCCCCAGGTCGGGATCGTCCTCCAGGACCAGTACGCGCATGACCTGGAGCTTAGACGCTGCCGATGCCGGGTCCACGGCGGCCCCGACCTGCGTACCCGAGCGCAGGTGTGCAGGTCGGCGCCCCGTAAAGTGCGTTCCTGTTGCCCTTCCCGGGACCTCTTCCCGGGACCCGTTCCGAGACCCGCCGCCGAATCCCGAGGTACCGAGCAGTGATCCCCGCGCGACCTGCACCGCAGCCCGCCGTCACCGTCGTCGGGATCGGGGCCGACGGCTGGGAAGGCCTGCCGGGCCCCTCCCGTACGGCACTTCGCGACGCCGAGGTCCTGATCGGGGGAGCGCGCCAACTGGACCTGCTGCCGCCGGAGTGCCCGGGGGAACGGATCACCTGGCCCTCGCCCCTGCGCCCCGCCGTCCCCGGCCTCCTCGCCGCGCACTCCGGCCGCCGGATCGCCGTGCTGGCCAGCGGCGACCCGATGTTCTACGGCATCGGACGCGCCCTCACCGAGGTGTTCGACGAGGTGCACGACAAGGAACTCGGCGAACTGCGCGTCCTGCCGCACCCCTCCTCCGTCTCCCACGCCGCCGCCCGCCTCGGCTGGCCCGTGGAGGACGTCGAGGTCGTCACCCTCGTCGGCCGGCCCGCCGCCCGCCTGGCCGCCGCTCTGCACGACGGCCGACGGCTCCTCGTGCTCAGCGCGGACGCCACCACCCCCGCCGAGGTCGCCGCCCTGCTGCGCGACCGCGGCTTCGGCCCCAGCCGCATGCGGGTGCTGGAACAACTCGGCGGCGCGAAGGAACGTACGACCGCCGAGGCGACCGCCGACGACTGGGCGCACCCGTCGGGCGACGCCCTCAACATCGTCGCCGTCGAGTGCCGACGGGCCCCGGACGCCCTGCGGCTCGGCGCCGTGCCGGGCCTGCCGGACGAGGCGTACGAGCACGATGGACAGCTCACCAAGCGGCACATCCGCGCCGCCACGCTCGGCGCGCTCGCCCCCGCCCCCGGCGAGCTGCTGTGGGACATCGGCGGCGGCTCGGGCTCGATCGCGATCGAGTGGATGCGTACGCACCCCTCGTGCCGGGCGGTCACCGTCGAACGCGACCCGGTACGGGCCGAGCGGATCACCCGCAACGCCGACCGGCTCGGCGTGCCGGGGCTGCGGGTCGTCACCGGTGCCGCGCCCGCCGTCCTGGTCGAACTCCCGCCGCCCGACGCCGTGTTCATCGGCGGTGGGCTCACCGCGCCCGGCCTGCTCGACGCGTGCTGGGAGGCGCTGCCCGCCGGCGGACGGCTGGTCGCCAACACCGTGACCCTGGAGTCGGAGGCACTGCTCGCCGAGGCCTACCGGCGCCACGGAGGGGAGCTGGTACGGCTCGCGGTGGCGCACGCCGTACCGGTGGGCGGTTTCACCGGCTGGCGGCAGGCGATGCCGGTGACCCAGTGGGCCGTACAGAAACCTCTCCGGACGCCCGTTCGGAAGACGTCCGACCCGTCCGCCGCAGCCGACGACCCCGCAGGAGCAGACAGATGACCGTGTACTTCATCGGCGCCGGACCCGGTGCCGCCGACCTGATCACGGTGCGCGGCGCCCGTACGCTCGCCGCCTGCCACGTCTGCCTGTACGCGGGCAGCCTGGTCCCGCGTGAACTGCTCGCCGAATGTCCGCCGGACGCCCGGCTGATCGACACCGCGCGGCTCGACCTCGACGAGATCATCGCCGAGACGGTCCGCGCGCACGAGGAGGGGCACGACGTGGCCCGGCTGCACTCCGGGGACCCGTCGGTGTTCAGCGCGATGGCCGAGCAGATGCGGCGCCTCGACGCGGCCGGGGTGCCGTACGAGGTCGTCCCCGGCGTTCCCGCCTTCGCCGCGGCGGCCGCCGCCCTGAAGCGGGAGCTGACCGTGCCGACCGTCGGCCAGACGGTCATCCTCACCCGCGTCGCCCACAGCGCCACGCCCATGCCGGAGGGGGAGGACCTGGCCACCCTCGGCCGCAGCGGCGCGCTCATCGTGCTGCATCTCGCCGCCCGGTACGCGGACCGTGTCGTCGACGAGCTGCTTCCGCACTACGGCGCCGACTGTCCCGCCGCGGTCGTCGCCTACGCCTCCCGGCCCGACGAGCTGGTCATCCGCGGCAGGCTGGACGAGATCGCCGGGAAGGTGAAGGAGGCCGGCGTACTGCGGACCGCCGTCATCATGGTCGGGCGCACCCTGGGCGCCGAGCAGTTCCGCGACAGCCACCTGTACTCGACCGAGCGGGACCGCCACGTCTGCTGATGCCGGCTGAACACGCTCCGGCCATGTGCGGGGCTCACGCCACCGTGCTGCGCCCCACCACCGTGCCCGCCCGGTCGATACAGATCACGTCGACCGCGACCGGCGCCCCGCGCAGCACGGCCAGCGCCTCGTCACGGGCGGTCGTCGCCACCAGCTCGCCCAGCGGCACCCCGGCCGCCATGCACAGCTGGAGCGCGGCCAGTCCGGTGTTCGCCCCGGCCACCTCGGCGACCAGCGATTCGCCCGCCCCGCCGCGCCGGGCCAGTTCGGCGAGGAACCCCTTGTCGACCTGGGAGCGGGCGGAGTGCAGGTCCAGATGTCCCGCGGCCAGCTTGGACAGCTTGGCGAAGCCGCCGCAGATGGTCAGCCGGTCGACGGGATGCCGGCGGATGTACTTGAGCACCGCGCCCGCGAAGTCACCCATGTCGAGCAGCGCGTCCTCGGGGAGCCGGTACTCGGCGACGACCGTCTTCTCCGACGTCGACCCGGTGCACCCGGCGACATGCGTACGCCCCGCCGCGCGCGCCACGTCCACACCCCGCCGGATCGAGTCGATCCACGCCGAGCACGAGTACGGCACCACGATGCCGGTGGTGCCGAGGATGGACAGGCCGCCGAGGATGCCGAGCCGCGGGTTCCAGGTGGAGCGGGCGATCTCCTCGCCGTGGTCGACGGAGACGGTGATCTCGACATCGCCGGTGCCGCCGTGCCGGGCCGCGACCTCGGCGACGTGCTCGCCCATCATCCGGCGGGGGACCGGGTTGACGGCGGGCTCACCGACGGCCAGCGGCAGCCCGGGACGGGTGATCGTGCCCACGCCGGGGCCGGCCCGGAAGACCACCCCGGCACCCGCGGAAAGCCGCCGGACCGTGGCCCGTACCAGCGCGCCGTGCGTGACATCGGGATCGTCGCCCGCGTCCTTCACGATCCCGGCCATCGCGTACGTGTCCGTCAGCTCCTCGGCCGCGAGCGCGAAAGACGGCGTCTGCCCCCTGGGCAGCGTGATGGTCACCGGGTCGGGAAACTCCCCGGTCAGCAGCGCGGTGTACGCGGCCGTCGTGGCCGCGGTCGCACAGGCGCCGGTGGTCCAGCCGGGCCGCAGCCCGGTGTGCTTGAGTTGGGCGCCACGGCCGCCCTTCGCCTCACCGACACCGACGCTGGTGTCGGCACCGGCACTGGCACCCTGCTCTTCGCTGTTCATGAACGGACCCGGATCTCCATGCACGTACTGATACTCGGCGGAACGACCGAAGCCCGACAGCTGGCCGGGCTCCTGCACGGTACCCCCGGCCTGGAACTGACGAGTTCCCTGGCCGGGCGGGTCGCCAGCCCCCGGCTGCCGCCGGGCGAGGTCCGCGTCGGCGGTTTCGGCGGGGCCGAGGGGATGGCCGCGTGGCTGCGCGAGCACGCGGTGGACGTGCTCGTCGACGCCACCCACCCCTTCGCCGGAACGATCAGTTTCAACGCGGCGAGCGCGGCCGCCGCCGCCCGTGTTCCCCTGCTCGCGCTGCGCCGCCCCGGCTGGGCCCCGGTCGAGGGCGACGCCTGGTACGAGGCCGGCTCGCTGGAGGAGGCGGCGACGCTGCTGCCCGGACTCGGCCGACGGGTCTTCCTCACCACCGGCCGCATGGGCCTGGCCACGTTCGCGCACCTGGACGACCTGTGGTTCCTCGTCCGGTCCGTCGACGCGCCGGAGCCCCCGTATCCGCCCCGTATGGAGGTGTTGCTGGACCGCGGCCCCTTCACGCTCGCCGGGGAACGCGACCTGCTGCGCCACCACCGCATCGACGTCCTGGTGACCAAGGACAGCGGAGGCACGGCCACGGCCCCGAAACTGACGGCGGCACGAGAGGCGGGAGTCCCGGTGATCGTGGTCCGCCGCCCGCCGACCCCAGAGGGCGTCCAGGTGGTCACTGACCCCGAGTCGGCGGCCCACTGGGTCACACAGCACCCGAGGTGGGGCGCTCGCGTGGAGGGCGCCCCGTAAGGGGCGCGGGGAACTGCGCGCCCAGCCACGACGCACCCGCAGGCAACCCACCACACTGAGCAGGTTGCGCCGCAGGCAAGGCGGCTCACCCTTCCGGATACCGCCGAGGTGTCCAGACGACGTCCTCGCCACCCCCGCGCAACACAGCGCGAGTCTGCGAAGACCCGACCAACAGCACCGTACGCATGTCGACCTCGGCCGGGTCCAGGTCGACGAGCCGCACGATCCGTACCCGCTCACCCGCGCCGCCCACGTCCCGGGCGACCACGACAGGCGTGTCCGGGGCCCGGTGTTCGAGCAGCAGCTCACGCGCCTTGCCCACCTGCCAGGTACGGCTCTGCGAGCCGGGGTTGTACAGGGCCAGCACCAGATCCGCCGAGGCCGCCGCGCGCAGCCGTTCGGCGATGACCTCCCACGGCTTGAGCCGGTCGGAGAGGGAGATGGTGGCGTAGTCGTGGCCGAGGGGGGCGCCCGCGCGGGCGGCGGCGGCGTTGGCCGCGGTCACCCCCGGCAGCACCCGCACCGGGACGTCCGCGTACTCCTTCTGCGAGGCGGCCTCCAGCACGGCGGTCGCCATCGCGAAGACGCCCGGGTCACCGCCGGAGACGACGGCCACCCGCCGCCCCCGCTGGGCGAGTTGGAGCGCGAACTCGGCGCGTTCGGCCTCCACGCGGTTGTCCGAGCCGTGCCGGAGCTGCCCGGCCCGCTCCGGCACCCGGTCGAGGTAGGTGGTGTAGCCGACCAGGTCGTCGGCGGCGGCGAGGGCGCCCCGCGTCTCGGGGGTCAGCCACAGCGGTCCGGCGGGCCCGGTGCCGACCACGACGACCTCGCCCTGTTCCCGTACGGGCCGCTCGGCGTCGACCCGGCTGGGCAGTACGGCCACCGAGAAGTACGGCACCGACTCCGGTTCCACGTCGGCCAGTTCGGCGACGCGCTCCCCGGCCATGGTGGCCCGTTCGACGTACCGGGCCTCGTCCAGGCGCCCCGAACTCTCCAGCGCGCGCCGCACCTTGGGGAACGTACGGCCCAGTTTCATCACCACGGCCACGTCGGTCGCGGCGAGCCGCGCGGTCAGCTCCTCCTCGGGCAGGGTGCCCGGCAGGATGGTCAGCACCTCCTCGCCCTCGGCGAGCGGGGTGCCGAGCCGGGCCGCGGCTGCGGACACGGACGTGACACCGGGAACGACCTCGGTGTCGTAACGGTCGACGAGCCGCTTGTGCATGTGCATGTACGAGCCGTAGAAGAGCGGATCGCCCTCGGCGAGGACCGCCACCGTGCGCCCCGCGTCGAGATGCGCGGCGAGCCGGGCCGACGCCTCGGCGTAGAACTCGTCCATGGCGCCCTGGTAGCCGCCCGGGTGGTCGGTGGTCTCCACCGTGAGCGGATAGACCAGCCGCTCCTCGATGTGGTCCTCGCGTATGTGCTTCGCCGCGATCGAGCGGGCGATGGACCGCCCGTGCCGGGCACTGTGATAGGCGATCACGTCCGCCCCGGCGATGACCTCGACGGCCCGCACGGTCATCAGGGACGGGTCGCCCGGGCCGAGCCCGACCCCGTACAGCTTGCCGCTCTTGCCACTCTCGCCGTTCTCGCCGTTCACTCTTCCTCGCTCGCGATCGCGTTGAGAGCGGAGGCGGCCAGGGCGCTGCCTCCGCGACGGCCGCGTACGACCAGATGTTCCAGACCGGACGGGTGCGCGGCGAGGGCGTCCTTCGACTCGGCGGCGCCTATGAAGCCGACCGGGACGCCGATGACGGCGGCCGGACGGGGCGCGCCCTCCTCGATCATCTCCAGAAGACGGAAGAGGGCCGTGGGTGCATTGCCGATGGCGACCACGGAACCCTCAAGACGGTCGCGCCACAGTTCCAGCGCGGCGGCGCTGCGCGTGGTGCCCAGCTTCGCGGCCAGTTCGGGGACGGCCGGGTCGGAGAGCGTGCAGAGCACGTCGTTGTCGGCGGGCAGCCGCTTGCGGGTCACACCGCTGGCCACCATCTGCACGTCGCAGAGGATCGGCGCACCGGCGCGCAGGGCTTCACGGGCCCGGGACACCACGTCCGGGGTGAAGGCGAGGTCGCGTACGAGGTCGACCATTCCGCAGGCGTGGATCATCCGTACGGCGACCTGGCTGACGTCGGGGGGCAGCGCCGCGAGGTCCGCCTCCGCGCGGATCGTGGCGAAGGACTGGCGGTATATCGCCGCGCCGTCCTTCTCGTAGTCGTACGTGGTCACGGTGTTCTTCTCACTGCTCTCGGTCGTCATACGGCTCAGGTTCGGACTCGGGCTCGGGCTCGGGCTCGGATGCGGGCTCGGAATCGGGCTCAGGCTCATGTGATCTCCGCCAGGACGGCGGCGAGACGGGAAGGGTCGTCCAGACGGACCGTGTGCGCCTCGTCGTGTCCGGACGCGACGACGGACAGCCGGTAACCACCCTCCGGGGCGGCGACGACATCGATCCGCTCACCCCGCGGGTGCCCGCAGCGGCGCTCGCATCCGGACCAGTACAGGGGAAGGCCGCTTCGGCGGTGCACCGATCCGACCGAGCCGACCGCGTCGAGCGTGGCGGTCGCGTCCGCCCGTACGTCGGCCCGTGACTTGGCGCAGCCGGGCCGGCCGATGCACGCGCCGACGCGCAGCCAGGGGGAGTCCGGACCGGTGACGAGGCCGACGGCGTCGAGGCGGGCCAGCGCCCCGGTCCGCTGCGCCGCGGTGGTCCCCGGAGTGGGAAGAACCACACCGCGCCACGGGGTGAGCCGCAGCTCACCGATGGCGACCCGCGTCAGCTCCCGCCACTGAGGAGCAGAGAAGCGGCCCAGCGGAACGTGCACGGACAGCGCGTCCCCGACCGCTCCCGGGGGTGGGCCGTCCGCGCGGCCGGTCTCCCGTACCCGCCGCTCGTGGCCGATGCCCTCCGCCGCCAGACGGCGACCGACCATCGCGGTCAACTCGTCGTCCGCGAGAGCGAGTTCGGCCACCCGCCAGACGTGTGTCCCGCCCGTCCGCGCGGCCTCCAGGAACGCTTCGGCCGCCGCCAGCGCGGCCCGTGGCGCGTCCCCGGCGGATATGTACAGTGCCTCGCCCGCCGATCCCAGAGCGAGCTGCGCGCCGCCGTCCGCCGCGGCCCGTACCGTCACGTCGGCTTCGAGGTCGGCGAGGTCCCCGCGCCCGTCGTCCAGGGCGAACAGGAACCGTCCCGACAGCCCCTGCGCCGCCTCGCTGGCGCACAGCGCGGTGTCGAGGGCCGTCAGCCAGGGCCGTACGTCCAGGAACCCCCGGGCGTCGAGCCCCGACAGCGGGGAGGCGACGATGTTGCGCACCCGCTCGTGCCCGCGCGAGGGCAGCAGCCCGGCGGCGGTCAGCGACTCGGCCAGTGCGGCTCCGCACCCCTCCGCCAGCCCGCGCAGCTGTACGTTGCCGCGTGAGGTGAGATGCACGTCACCGTCGCCCAGGCGCTCTGCCGCGTCGGCGAGCACCTCGGCCTGGCGGACGGTCAGCACACCGCCGGGGATCCTGACCCGGGCCAGCGCCCCGTCGTCCGCCGCATGCAGCCGCAGGGTCCCCGGGCAGGCGTCACCGCGGTCCCGTGAGACCGCTGTGGCCTGGGACGATGGACGGAGGGCAGCCGAGGACATGGCGGCGAGCATACCTACGTTCCCGCAGGCTGTATGCCCCGCCCTTTTTCCCCGCCCCTTACTATTCCTTTCGGCGGATCATCCGATCCGCCACCGCCACCACGGCGACAGGGGAGGAAGCCGGTGCGAAGCCGGCGCGGTCCCGCCACTGTGAGCCCGGCCAGAGAATCCGGGTGAGCCAGGAACTCCCTTTCCCCAGCTCACGAGTTCGCGCGTGAGCACGGGGAGACCCAGTCCACCACCGCCCGGGGCGCGGACCCCGAGGAAGGCCCGACGCCACATGATCCTCCTGCTGTCGACGTCCGACACCGACCTGCTCAGCGCTCGCGCGGCCGACGGTCCCGTGCCCTACCGGTTCGCCAACCCGGCCCGCCTCGACATCGACGCCCTCCCCGCCCTCCTGGACGGCGCCGACCTCGTCGTCGTACGTCTCCTCGGCGGTCTGCGCGCCTGGGAGGACGGCCTCGACCTGCTGCTCGCCGACGGCCGCCCGGTCGTCGTCCTCACCGGCGAACAGGCCCCGGACGCCCAGCTGATGGCCGCCTCCACCGTGCCCATCGGCATCGCCGCCGAGGCCCACGCCTATCTCGCCCACGGTGGCCCGGACAACCTCGACCAGCTGGCCCGCTTCCTCTCCGACACGGTCCTGCTGACCGGCCACGACTTCGACCCGCCCGCTCCCGCCCCGACCTGGGGCCCGCTGGAGCGCACGGCCCGCGAGGTACCCGGCGCCCCGACCATCGCGGTGCTCTACTACCGGGCCCACCACATGAGTGGCAACACGGCGTTCATCGGCGCCCTGTGCGACGCCGTCGAGGACGCCGGTGGCCGCCCGCTGCCCCTGTACGTGGCCTCGCTGCGCGCCCCCGAGCCGGAGCTGATCGAGGAGCTGCGGGCGGCCGACGCGATCGTCACGACCGTCCTCGCGGCCGGCGGCACCAAGCCTGCCGAGGCCTCCGCGGGCGGCGACGACGAGTCCTGGGACGCGGGCGCGCTCACCGGCCTGGACATCCCGATCCTCCAGGCCCTGTGCCTGACCGGCTCGCGGACCGTCTGGGAGGAGAACGACGAGGGCGTCTCACCGCTGGACGCGGCGAGCCAGATCGCGGTCCCCGAGTTCGACGGCCGCCTGATCACTGTGCCGTTCTCCTTCAAGGAGATCGACGAGGACGGCCTCCCCGCGTACGTCGCCGACCCCGAGCGGGCCGCCCGGGTGGCCGGCATCGCCGTACGCCACGCCCGGCTCCGGCACATCCCGGCCGCCGAGAAGCGGCTCGCGCTGGTGCTGTCCGCGTACCCGACCAAGCACTCCCGGATCGGCAACGCCGTCGGCCTCGACACCCCCGCGAGCGCCGTCGCGATCCTGCGCCGGCTCATCGGCGAGGGCTACGACTTCGGGCCCGAGCAGGACATCCCCGGTCTGGTCTCCGGGGACGGCGACGAGCTGATCCGCGCACTGATCGAGGCGGGCGGACACGACCAGGACTGGCTCACCGAGGAGCAGCTGGCCCGCAACCCGGTCCGTATCCCCGCGGCCGACTACAAGCGCTGGTACGCGACCCTGCCCGAGGCGCTGCGCACCTCCGTCGAGGAGCACTGGGGCCCGGCGCCCGGTGAGATGTTCGTCGACCGCAGCAGCAACCCGGACGGCGACATCGTCCTCGCGGCGCTGCGCCGCGGGAACCTGCTGGTCCTCATCCAGCCGCCGCGCGGCTTCGGCGAGAACCCGATCGCGATCTACCACGACCCCGATCTGCCGCCCTCGCACCACTACCTCGCCGCCTACCGCTGGATCGCCGCCGCGCACACGGACGGCGGCTTCGGGGCCGACGCGATGATCCACCTCGGCAAGCACGGCAACCTGGAGTGGCTGCCCGGCAAGAACGCCGGCCTGTCCGCCGCGTGCGGTCCGGACGCCGCCCTCGGCGACCTGCCGCTCGTCTACCCGTTCCTGGTCAACGACCCGGGCGAGGGCACCCAGGCCAAGCGCCGCGTCCACGCCACGCTCGTCGACCACCTGGTCCCGCCGATGGCCCGCGCCGACTCCTACGGGGACATCGCGCGGCTGGAGCAACTGCTCGACGAGCACGCCCAGATCGCCGCCATGGACCCGGCGAAGCTGCCCGCGATCCGCGCCCAGATCTGGACCCTCATCCAGGCCGCGAAGCTCGACCACGACCTGGGACTTGAGGACCGCCCCGAGGACGACGGCTTCGACGACTTCCTGCTGCACGTCGACGGCTGGCTGTGCGAGATCAAGGACGCCCAGATCCGCGACGGCCTGCACGTCCTCGGCAATCCGCCGAAGGGTGCCGACCGCGTCAACCTCGTCCTCGCGATCCTCCGCGCCCGCCAGATCTGGGGCGGCAGCGCCGCTCTGCTCGGCCTGCGCGAGGCCCTCGGACTGGACGAGTCGGCCGCGACCCGCACCACCGCCGACGAGGCGGAGGACAAGGCCCGCGCGCTGGTCCAAGCGATGGACGACGCCGACTGGGACCCGGCCGCCGTCCCCACCGACCAGGGCGAACAGGTCGCCGCCATCCTGGAGTTCGCCGCCCGCGAGGTCGTCCCGCGCCTCGCCGGGACCACCGCCGAACTCGACCACACCGTGCACGCCCTGAACGGCGGCTTCGTGCCTGCCGGCCCCTCCGGATCGCCCCTGCGCGGTCTGGTCAACGTCCTGCCGACCGGCCGGAACTTCTACTCCGTCGACCCCAAGGCCGTCCCGTCCCGGCTCGCCTGGGAGACAGGACAGGCCCTCGCCGACTCCCTCCTGGAGCGCTACCGCACCGACAACGGCGACTGGCCCACCTCCGTCGGCCTCTCGCTGTGGGGCACCAGCGCGATGCGCACGGCCGGCGACGACGTGGCCGAAGCCCTCGCCCTGCTCGGCGTCCGCCCCGTCTGGGACGACGCCTCACGCCGGGTGACCGGCCTGGAGGCCGTCCCGCACGAGGAGTTGGGCCGCCCCCGTATCGATGTGACCCTGCGCATCTCGGGCTTCTTCCGGGACGCCTTCCCGCACACGATCGGCCTGCTCGACGACGCCGTACGCCTGGCCGCCTCGCTGGACGAGCCGGCCGAGGCCAATTACGTCCGCGCCCACACCCAGGCCGACCTGGCCGAGCACGGCGACGAACGGCGCGCCACCACCCGTATCTTCGGCTCCCGGCCCGGTACGTACGGCGCCGGACTGCTGCAGCTCATCGACTCCCGCGACTGGCGCACCGACGCCGACCTCGCCGAGGTCTACACGGTGTGGGGCGGCTACGCCTACGGCCGGGAACTCGACGGCCGTCCGGCCCGGGACGAGATGGAGACCGCGTACAAGCGCATCGCGGTCGCCGCCAAGAACACCGACACCCGTGAGCACGACATCGCGGACTCGGACGACTACTTCCAGTACCACGGCGGCATGGTCGCCACCGTCCGGGCGCTGCGCGGCACCGCCCCCGAGGCGTACATCGGCGACTCGACCCGCCCCGAGACGGTCCGCACCCGCACGCTCGTCGAGGAGACCTCCCGGGTCTTCCGCGCCCGGGTCGTCAACCCCAAGTGGATCGAGGCGATGCGCCGCCACGGCTACAAGGGCGCCTTCGAACTCGCCGCCACCGTCGACTACCTCTTCGGTTACGACGCCACCACGGGCGTGATCGCCGACTGGATGTACGACAAGCTCACCGAGACGTACGTCCTGGACCCGACCAACCGCGAGTTCCTGCAGCAGGCCAACCCCTGGGCCCTGCACGGCATCGCCGAGCGGCTGCTCGAAGCGGAGTCCCGCGGCATGTGGGAGAAGCCGGACCCGGCGGTGCTGGAGGCGCTGCGCCAGGTATACCTGGAGACGGAGGGGGACCTGGAGGGCGAGGAGTGAGCCCCGGAACCGGTGAGTACTGACTGAGGGCCGCAACACAGCGAGGGCCGGAGGGGTTTCCCCTCCGGCCCTCGCTGTGTCGATCGGCCGCGCCCCGAACCTTCTGCTGCTAGCGTGCAACTGCACATCAGTTGCAATAACAAGTCCGAAGGATGTTGGACATGGCTGTTTACACGCTCCCGGAGCTTCCGTACGACTACGCGGCGCTCGAACCGGTCATCAACCCGCAGATCGTCGAACTGCACCACGACAAGCACCACGCGGCGTACGTGAAAGGCGCGAACGACACCCTTGAACAGCTCGCGGAGGCCCGCGACAAGGAGTCGTGGGGCTCGATCAACGGCCTGGAGAAGAACCTCGCCTTCCACCTCTCCGGGCACATCCTGCACTCCATCTACTGGCACAACATGACCGGCGACGGTGGTGGCGAACCCCTCGCGGCGGACGGTGTGGGGGAGCTGGCGGACGCGATCACGGAGTCGTTCGGCTCCTTCGCCGCGTTCAAGGCCCAGCTCACCAAGGCGTCCGCGACCACGCAGGGTTCGGGCTGGGGCGTCCTCGCCTATGAGCCGCTCAGCGGACGTCTGATCGTCGAGCAGGTCTACGACCACCAGGGCAACGTCGGCCAGGGCTCGACGCCGATCCTGGTCTTCGACGCCTGGGAGCACGCCTTCTATCTCCAGTACAAGAACCAGAAGGTCGACTTCATCGACGCCATGTGGGCCGTCGTCAACTGGCAGGACGTGTCGAGGCGTTACGCCGCCGCCAAGGAGCGCGGCGACAGCCTGCTGCTCGCGCCATGACGCCGTAGCGGTCGGTCCATGAGGCCGTAGAGGTCAGTCCATGAGGCCGGCGGCGAGGGAGGCGCCCAGCTCCCGGCACGCCTCGACGCCGGCCTTGTCCGGCTCGCCCGTCACGGTCACGGCCTCGGCCGCGCGCCGCCAGCCCAGGCCCTTGACGACGGACTCGATGCCCCGGACCGCCCCGGTGACGTCGTTGCCCCCGTGCACGTAGTAGCCGAAGGGCCTGCCCTGCGTCGTGTCCAGGCAGGGGTAGTAGATCTGGTCGAAGAAATGCTTCAGAGCGCCGGACATGTAGCCCAGGTTCGCCGGTGTGCCGAGCAGATATCCGTCGGCGGCCAGCACGTCGGCCGCCGTCGCGGCCAGCGCCGCCCGCCGCACGACGCGTACGCCCTCGATCTCCGGGTCGTTCGCACCGGCGACGACGGCTTCGAACATCGCCTGGCAGTGGGGCGAGGGCGTGTGGTGCACGATCAGCAAGGTAGCCACCCTCCGAACCCTGCCGTGCGGACCCGCGCGGTCGCAAACGGAAGTGGTCGGGAACGGAAGTGGTCGGGCCGCCGCCGTCGCCGACCACGGCGGCGGCCGCGCCTTCACCCTGCCAGGAGGGCGCGGGCCAAGTCCCGCCGTGGCGGCCGGGCATTTCGTGGCAGTTCACGGACCATGAGGGCGGCGCCGGATCAGCCCAGGGCCACCAGTGTCAGCGCGGCCAGTACGGTGATCGCGGCCACCGGGAGCATCACGGGCCGCGTCCGCTCCAGCCACGCGCCCACACGCCCGGTGCGGGCTCCGGGGCGCCGCCGCACGGGTGCGCACTCCGCCCGGCCGGGTCCCGCGACGGAGCCGGGCCCCAGGAGGATGCTGCACCAGCGGCAGTCGCTCTCGTCGTCGGGCCAGGACGTGCCCGGTACCTGTGCGAAGAACGCCGAAGGCCCGTCCCCGTCCCATGTCGTCATGGCACGTTCAACGAGAGGTCCCGTGACCGGCTACGCCCGTGCGGCCCATCGTGATGCGCTCGTCACCGGCCCCGGGAGCGGCCGCCCGCCGGTGTGCCATCCTCCGTGCACGGCCGCCATGCCGACCGCGTACCGTGGTGACATCACGACCGGAGGTCACACACATGTCCGCGCTACCGCACGAGCCGAGCTCAGAGGCATCCTCGGACCCGTACGAGTTCGAGTTCGCCGAGGGACCGCAGACGCTCGCCGAGCTGCGCACCGCGCTCGCGGCGATCAGCCCCGAGCTGCTGACCGCCTTCGACGCCCGGCTCGACGCCGCGACCTTCGGCTGGGACCACGACGAGGTCATCGCCAAGGCCCGCAGGACCGTGGCGTTCAAGAAGCGGGCCGCCGAGGCGGCGGCCGAGGCAGCCGCCCAGGAGGAGGCGGCCGGGGCGCAGCAGGTCGACGACCCGTGGGCCCACCTCGACGTACGGGACAGCACACCGTGACCCGCTGACCGTCAGCCCGCGCCGCCGCTCGCCCCCGGGTCGTTGAACGCCCGCAGGATCCGCTCGGCGGCGAGCGTCGCCGTCAGCTCGCCGTCGCGCACCTGCTCCTCCAGAGCGGGCGCGAGAGCGCGTACGGCCGGATCGGCGTGCAGACGGCCCAGCAGCTCGTCGCGGACCATCGTCCAGGTCCAGTCGACCTGCTGGTCCCGGCGCTTGGCGGCGAGCCGGCCGGTCGAGTCGAGCAGCGTGCGGTGCTGTTCCAGGCGGTCCCAGACGGTGTCGAGACCGGCCGATTCGCGGGCGCTGCAGCTCAGGACGGGCGGTGTCCAGGCCGCGTCCTTGCCGTGCATCAGCCGCAGGGCGCCCGCCAGTTCCCGCGCGGCGGCCCTGGCGTCGCGTTCGTGCGGCCCGTCCGCCTTGTTGACGGCGATCACGTCCGCCAGTTCCAGGACGCCCTTCTTGATGCCCTGGAGCTGGTCGCCGGTGCGGGCCAGGGTCAGCAGCAGGAAGGAGTCGACCATGTTGGCGACCGCGGTCTCCGACTGGCCGACGCCGACCGTCTCCACCAGCACCACGTCGTGGCCCGCGGCCTCCATGACGACGATCGACTCGCGGGTCGCCTTCGCCACCCCGCCGAGGGTTCCGGCGGTGGGGGAGGGGCGGATGAAGGCCGCCGGGTCCACGGCCAGGCGCTCCATCCGGGTCTTGTCGCCCAGGATCGAGCCACCGGTACGGCTGGACGACGGGTCCACGGCCAGCACCGCCACCCGGTGACCCAGTCCCGTCAGCATCGTGCCGAACGCGTCGATGAACGTCGACTTGCCGACCCCCGGTACCCCGCTGACGCCGATCCGCCGGGCCCGCCCGCTGTACGGAAGCAGCTCGGTGAGCAACTCCTGTGCCAGCGCGCGGTGCCCGGGCCGGGTGGACTCGACGAGCGTGATGGCGCGCGCGATCAGCGCCCGCTTCCCGTCGAGTACGCCCTTGACGTAGGTGTCGAGTTCGATCACAGGTCGTGCCCGAGGCCGGTCGAGAGCCGCCGGACGAGGTCGTACGCCGCGTCCGGGATCACCGTGCCGGGCGGGAACACGGCCGCCGCGCCCATCTCAAGGAGCGTCGGCACGTCCTGCGGCGGGATCACCCCGCCGACGACGACCATGATGTCCTCGCGGCCCTCCGCCGCCAGCTCCTCCCGCAGCGCCGGGACGAGCGTGAGATGCCCGGCGGCCAGCGACGAGACGCCCACGATGTGCACGTCCGCCTCCACCGCCTGCCGGGCCACCTCGCCCGGGGTCTGGAACAGCGGGCCGACATCGACGTCGAAGCCGAGGTCCGCGAAGGCGGTCGCGATCACCTTCTGGCCGCGGTCGTGCCCGTCCTGGCCCATCTTGGCGACCAGGATGCGCGGGCGGCGGCCCTCGGCCTCCTCGAAGGAGTCCACGAGCGTACGGGTGCGGTCCACGGACGGGGACTCGCCTGCTTCGTTGCGGTACACACCGGCGATCGTACGGATCTGGCCCGCGTGCCGCCCGTACACCTTCTCCAGCGCGTCCGAGATCTCCCCGACGGTGGCCTTGGCGCGGGCCGCGTTCACCGCCAGCTCCAGCAGGTTGCCCTCACCGCCGGCCGCCCGGGTCAGCGCGTCGAGCGCGTCCCGGCACGCGCCCTCGTCGCGCTCGGCCCGCAGCCGCCGCAGCTTCTCGATCTGCTGGGCGCGCACGGAGGAGTTGTCGACCGTGAGGACGTCGATCTGCTCGTCGGTCTCCACGCGGTACTTGTTGACACCGATCACCGGCTGACGGCCCGAGTCGATCCGCGCCTGGGTGCGGGCCGCGGCCTCCTCGATGCGCAGCTTGGGGATGCCCGCGTCGATGGCCTTGGCCATCCCGCCCGCCGCCTCGACCTCCTCGATGTGCTGCCAGGCCCGCCGCGCGAGGTCGTACGTCAGCTTCTCGACGTACGCGCTGCCGCCCCACGGGTCGATGACCCGGGTCGTGCCCGACTCCTGCTGGATCAGCAGCTGCGTGTTGCGGGCGATGCGCGCCGAGAAGTCCGTGGGCAGGGCGAGCGCCTCGTCGAGGGCGTTGGTGTGCAGCGACTGGGTGTGGCCCTGCGTCGCCGCCATCGCCTCCACACACGTACGCGTCACGTTGTTGAACACGTCCTGCGCCGTCAGCGACCAGCCGGAGGTCTGCGAATGGGTGCGCAGGGAGAGGGACTTGGCGTTCTGCGGATCGAACTGCCGCACCAGCTTCGCCCACAGCAGGCGCGCCGCCCGCAGCTTGGCGACCTCCATGAAGAAGTTCATGCCGATCGCCCAGAAGAAGGACAGCCGCGGCGCGAACGCGTCCACGTCCAGGCCCACTTCACGGCCCGCCCGGATGTACTCGACACCGTCGGCGAGGGTGTACGCCAGCTCCAGGTCGGCCGTCGCCCCGGCTTCCTGGATGTGATAGCCGGAGATGGAGATGGAGTTGTAGCGAGGCATCCGCTGCGAGGTGTACGCGAAGATGTCGGAGATGATCCGCATCGACGGCTTCGGCGGATAGATGTAGGTGTTGCGGACCATGAACTCCTTGAGGATGTCGTTCTGGATGGTCCCGGCCAGCTTCTCCGGCGGTACGCCCTGCTCCTCCGCCGCCACGATGTACAGCGCGAGCACCGGCAGCACGGCGCCGTTCATCGTCATCGACACGGACATCCTGTCGAGCGGGATGCCGTCGAACAGCTGGCGCATGTCGAGGATGGAGTCGATGGCCACGCCCGCCATGCCGACGTCACCCGTCACCCGCGGGTGGTCGCTGTCGTAGCCGCGGTGGGTCGGCAGGTCGAAGGCGACCGACAGACCCTTCTGACCGGCGGCCAGATTGCGGCGGTAGAACGCGTTGGACTCCTCGGCCGTGGAGAACCCCGCGTACTGACGGATCGTCCAGGGCTGGTTGACGTACATCGTGGGGTACGGGCCGCGCAGGTACGGGGCGACGCCCGGGTAGGTCTCCAGGAAGTCGAGACCCTCCAGGTCGTGCCCGGTGTACAGCGGCTTGACCGCGATGCCCTCCGGGGTCTCCCAGAAGGCCTCGTCGTCACCGGTCGCGTGCTTGACGGCCGTGCGCCAGTCGTCGGGGCCGCCCGCGGCGGCCGGGGTCCCCAGCCGGATCCCGGAGAAGTCGGGGATTCCCATCAGGACACTCCCATGCGGTCGAGGGTGGCGCAGAGCACGGCGACGGCGTCGCAGCCCGCGAAGACGTACGCGTCGACATCCGTGTACTGCCCGGGACGGCCGGCGAGGAACACGTGCCCGGCACCCGCCGCCTTGAGGGCCCGGGCGGTGCTCGCGGCCTGCTCCTCGTACAGCGCGTCGCTGGAGCACAGACACGCCTCGGTGGTCCCGCTGTCCTCGAAGGCGCCCTCCGTGACGGGCTCGATGCCGCCGGCCCGGAAGAGGTTCGAGACGAACGAGGTCCGTGCGGTGTGCGCGGCGGCCGGGCCGATGGAGGCCAGGTAGACGCGCGGCCGGGCGCCGGTGGCGGCGAGATGCGCGTCGGAACGGGCCCGCAGCACCTCGAACGCCTCGTCGCGGCGCACCTTCGGGAGCCCGCCGGACGGCGGCTCGGGGGCGGGCGCGCGCTCCGGCACACGCTCGGAGAGGTTCGGGAACTCGCTGACCCCGGTGATGGGTTCGCGCCGCTTGGCGAGCTTCGCGCTGCGCGCCTCCCAGGTCTTCGCCAGATCCTCGCCGAGACGGCCCGAGCGCAGCGCGGTCGCCTGACCGCCGAGACCCTCGATCCGCTGGAAGAACTCCCAGCCCGCGTGGGCGAGTTCGTCGGTGAGCCGCTCCACGTACCAGGAGCCGCCCGCCGGGTCGATCACCCGGGCCAGATGCGACTCCTCGACCAGGATCGTCGAGGTGTTGCGGGCGATACGGCGGGCGAAGGCGTCCGGCAGTCCGAGCGCGTGGTCGAAGGGCAGCACGGTGACGGCGTCGGCGCCGCCCACCCCGGCGGCCAGCGTGGCGATGGTCGTACGCAGCATGTTCACCCACGGATCGCGGCGCGACATCATCACCGGCGAGGTCACGGCGTGCTGCGTCTGCGCCCCCGCGTGCGGTGCCCCGCACACCTCGGCGACCCGCGCCCACAGCCGGCGCGCGGCGCGCAGCTTGGCGATGGTGAGGAACTGGTCGGCGGTGGCCGCGTACCGGAACTCCAGCTGCCCGCAGCCCTGTTCGGTGGACAGGCCCGCCCCGGTCAGCTCCCGCAGGTAGGCGACCCCGGTCGCCAGGGAGGCGCCCAGTTCCTGCGCGGCCGAGCCGCCCGCCTCGTGGTACGGCAGCGCGTCCACGGTCAGCGCCCGCAGCCCCGGGTACCCCTCGGCGCACTCCCGTGCGAGAGCGGCGGCCGGGGCGAGGTCCAACGCCTCGCCGCTGCGCGCCTCGTGGCCCAGCGGGTCCGCGCCGAGGCTGCCGCGCACCGCGTCCTCGGCGACGCCCCGCTCCGCGTACAGCCGCAGCAGTTCCCGCGCGGCCGGCTCGGTGTCGCGTCCCGCGTCGAGGACGACGGGCGCCAGGTCGAGGAGCACGCCCTCAAGGGCCTGGGCCAGCGACGACACGGGGAAACCGCCCACGCCGAGGACCAGCCAGAGCGAACTGACGCCGTTCTCCAGGTCCGCGAGGACCGCGGCGTTGTCGGCGGTCGTGTGCCGCTGACGTACGCCCCAGCCGCCGACGGTGTTCCCGTCGGGCCTGCCCCCTCGCACATAGGGCGCGAAGCCGGGGAAACCGGGGTCGGGGGCCTCGTCGTGCGCCGTGTAGAGAGGCCGGGTGGCGAGCCCGTCCTCCAGCGCGGTGGACAGGGCTGCCTCCGCCGTCTCGTCCGAGACCTCCTTGCCCGACTTGTTCAGTACGCCCGCCACGAGGCGTCGCCACTGTTCACGTGTCGCGGAAGGAAACCCGGCGGCCAGCGAGAGCCCGTCGTTGGGCAGGACCGTCATGCTCGGATGCTAGGGCAGATTGCTTGAGTCACAGCAGAGGCGAGGGCTGTGACCTTGCCCTCGCGCTCTCAGTGACCCTCGCCTCACCGGTCACGCACACCAGGACGGGGACCGTGTGGCACGGCTGCGGCGGCACCGGCGTGTCCGCGCACGTCGGGCGGCCCTCCCCTTCCGAAGCCACGCCCGGAACGGCCGCCACTCGTGTGACGCGGGCCACAGGAGCACCGAGGAACCCCGCCCGCGGCCGGGCCGACTACTGGGGCGGTTCGGCGCGATCCCGGCGACGCCGTACGACGTGACCTGGAGACGCGGTTGATGGACGAGCCCCGGCAATCCCCCGCAACCGGTGCGGCACCGTTCCTGCGGAGAACGGCACCCCCGCCCGCCCTCTGCGGCTTCCTCCTGCTGCTGGCACTCCTCTTCACGGCCTCCTACGCCGCCGGAGCGTCCGCCGGACCCGTCGCACCCGGAATGCACGGCTCGGCCGGTACGAGCGGCACCGGTACGGACCCCGGCACCGGTTCCGGCTCCGGAGGGGCCGACGACATGGGGGACGGCGGAGGCGGCGGGGACATGGGCGGTATGGGTGACACGCACGAGGAAGGCCGCTGATGGGCGCGGAACCGATGACCACCCTGGTCACCACCGATCTGACCGTCGGCGGGATGACCTGCGCGGCCTGCGTGAACCGGGTGGAGAAGAGACTGGGCAGGCTGGAGGGGGTCACGGCGACCGTCAATCTGGCCACCGGCACGGCCCGCGTGACCCACCCGGCGGGCATCGGCCCCGGTGAACTCGTCGCGACCGTGGAGAAGGCCGGATACACCGCGGCCCTGCCCGAACCGCCCCGGAGCGAGCAGCCGGGAACCACGGACGACGACGGCTCCGAGGACACGAGGTCCGCGCGCGACCGGCTGATCGTCACGGCCCTGCTCGCCCTGCCCGTGCTCGTCCTGTCGATGGTGCCCGCCCTGCAGTTCCGCAACTGGCAGTGGCTGTGCTTCGCCCTCACCGCGCCCGTCGCCGTGTGGGGCTCCTGGTCCTTCCACACCCGCGCGGTACGCGGTCTGCGGCACTCCGCGGCGACCATGGACACCCTGGTGTCGCTGGGCGTACTGGCCTCCTTCTCCTGGTCGGCGTACGCGCTCTTCCTCGGCGGAGCCGGTGATCCCGGGATGCGCATGCCGTTCTCGCTCGTGCCCTCCGCCCCGGACGGCGTCCCGCACATCTACCTCGAAGCGGCGGTCGGCGTACCGCTGTTCGTCCTGGCGGGCCGCTTCCTGGAGGCGAGGGCCCGGCGCGGGACCGGAGCGGCGCTCAGATCGCTGGCGGGGCTCGCCGCCAAGGAGGTGGCGGTCGTCGTCGACGGCACCGAACGGCTCGTCCCCATCGCGGAGTTGCGGGCCGGTCAGGTCTTCGTGGTGCGGCCGGGGGAGCGGGTCGCCACCGACGGCAGGGTGACGGAGGGCAGTTCCGCCGTGGATCTGTCCCTGGTCACCGGCGAGGCCGAACCGATCGAGGTCGGGCCCGGTTCGGCCGTGGTCGGCGGGGCCGTCAACTCCGGCGGGCTGCTCCGCGTACGGGCCACGGCGGTCGGCGCTGACACGCAGCTCGCCCGTATCACCCGGCTGGTCACCGAGGCGCAGACCGGCAAGGCGCGCGCCCAGCGGCTCGCCGACACGGTGGCCGGTGTGTTCGTGCCCGTCGTGCTGGCGCTGGCCGTGACCACCCTGGGCTTCTGGCTGGGCGCCGGTGCCGACGTCCAGGCTGCCGTCACCGCGTGCGTGGCCGTCCTGGTCGTGGCCTGCCCCTGCGCGCTGGGCCTCGCGACCCCGACCGCGCTGATGGCCGCGACCGGGCGGGGCGCCCAGCTCGGCGTCCTGGTCACCGGCCCGCAGGCCCTGGAGGGGCTGCGGCACGTGGACGTCGTCGTCCTGGACAAGACCGGCACCCTCACCTCCGGCCACATGAGCGTCACCGCGGTCACCGCCGTACCGGACGGACTCGGCAGGGACGCGGTGCTGCGCCTGGCGGGGGCCGTGGAGCAGGCCTCGGAACACCCGCTCGGCCGGGCCGTCACCGCGTACGCGCGGCGGGAGTCGACCGCCGGTCGGAAGCCGCCGGGAAGCGCGGGAGTTCCGGAAGCGCCGGAAGCGCCGGGGGCATCCGGAGTTCCTGGGGTGAGCGAGTTCCGTGCGATGCCGGGGCGGGGAGTGCGCGGCCGGGTCGAGGGGCGGCTCGTCGAAGTGCTCGCCCCGGACGACGAGTTGCCCCCCGCGCTCGCGGACGCCCTGTCGGCGGCCGAAGCAGCCGCGCACACGCCCGTGCTGGTCCGGGTCGACGGCACGGTCGAAGCCCTGATCGCGATCGGCGACGTCGTACGGCCCGGCAGCTACCGGGCCGTCGAGCGACTGCGCCACCTGGGAGTGCGCCCCGTGCTCGCCACCGGCGACCGGGAGGCGCCCGCCAGGGCCGTCGCGTCCGCCCTGCGGATCGACGAGGTGCACGCCCGCCACACCCCCGAGGACAAGGCCGACCTCGTACGGAACCTTCAGGGGCAGGGGCAGGGGCAGGGGCAGGGGCAGGGGCAGGGGCAGGGGTACCGGGTCGCGGTCGTCGGCGACGGGGTCAACGACGCCGCCGCGCTGGCCGGTGCCGACCTGGGCATCGCCATGGGCGGCGGCACCGACGTGGCCATCGGGGCCGCCGACGTGACGCTCGTGCGCGGCGGCATCGAAGCCCTCGCGGACGCGGTCCTGCTCGCCCGCCGCACGCTGGGCACCATCCGCGCCAACCTCGTGTGGGCCTTCGGCTACAACGCCGTCACCGTGCCGCTCGCCATGGTCGGCCTGCTCAATCCGATGCTCGCCGCGGCGGCCATGTCGGCCAGCTCGGTGCTGGTCGTCGCCAACAGCCTGCGCCTGCGCGCCTGGCAGCCCTCACCCGCCGCCAGGAGGCGTGTCCGATGACCGACCAGGCCCTCTGGCGGCCGACGCGCCGCCGACTCGGCGACACCCTGCTCGCCGCGCTCGCGCCCGTCGCCGCGTCCGTCCTCGCCCTCGGCGGTCTGAGCATGTGGACCGTCCTCGGCAACGCGGGCAGCCCGGCCCGGATCGCGGTCACCGGCGGACGCCTGTTCCTGCCCACCGGCGACACCCCGGAGACGGCGGCCTTCTTCCGCATCACCAACACGGGAGGCTCGGCGGACCGGCTGCTCAAGGTGACGGCCACCGGGGCCGGCGCCACCACCCTCAGCCGCCATCGCATGACCGGCGCCCGCTCGGCCTCCGCCCGGACGGTGACCTCGGTCCCGGTACCGGCCGGCGCCGGCATCTCCATGTCCCCGAACAGCCTCGACGTGATCGTGCCGGTGGACGCGGACTGGCGGATCGGCGACCTCGTGACGTTCACCCTGCACTTCGAGCGCAGCGGGGCCGTACGGAGTGACGCGGTCGTGGACCGGCCGGGCCGGTGACGGCGGAACCCGGCGCAGCTGAACCTGACACGTCGGAACCAGACCCGACGGAACTCGGCACGTCGGAACTCGGCACGTCGCAGTCGCGTGACGAGGCGGCCACCGCCTGGGCGTTGGCCGCCCGGGGCGGCGACCCCCATGCCGTCGACCGGTTCGTGCGCGCCCTGCGTCCCGACGTCGTCCGCTACCTCACCCACGTCGGCGCCGACCACCAGGCCGCCGACGATCTGGCGCAGGACACGTTCCTGCGGGCGCTGGGCAGCCTGCACCGGTTCGAGGGGCGTTCGTCGGCGCGCACCTGGCTGCTGTCCATCGCCCGCCGAACGGTCGTCGACAGTGTGCGGTACGCCGCCGCACGGCCGCGGTTGGCCGACACGGACGACTGGACGGCCTGCGCCGACCTGACACGGCCCAGCGGACTGCCCGGCTTCGAGGAAGGCGTGGCGCTGCTCGACCTGCTGGACACGCTGGCGCCCGAGCGCCGCCAGGCGTTCGTCCTCACCCAACTGGCCGGGCTGGCCTACGAGGAGGCCGCCGAATTCAGCGGCTGCGCCGTCGGGACGATCCGGTCACGGGTGGCCCGGGCCCGCGCGACCCTCGTCGAACTCCTCGCCCGGACAGAATGAGAAATCCCGCGAATTCCCGGGAACTCCCGCGCACCGATGGCCGACTACTGAGGTGAAAGCGCAGACCCGGAACGCCGACCGTCGCGCGAGGTCGTCGGCGGCACGGGACGCGGGACATGGAGAACCGTGTGACACCAGAAATAGACGACGCCTTCGCCGCGATCAGAGCCGAGTACGGAAAGGATTCGATCGACCGGGTCGAGCAGATGCTGGCGGCGGGCAGGGGCGAAAGGCATCCACTGCAGAAGACGGCCAAGTGGGTCATGCCGGGAATCTCTCCCACCCCCTGGCACGATCCCCACGCCCATACGGAACTGGCCCCCTTCGTAAGCGAATTGGAGGCCAATCATCGGGCCATCAGGAAGGAGATCGGTTCCGCATGGACCGCCCGCCGCGAGGCGTTCTCGGACTACGAGCACTATCTGACACGCCAGCGGAACTGGCAGGCGCTCCATCTCTTCCGCGACGGCGGCCTCGTCGAGGAATCGGCGGGTATCGCTCCCACCGCGTACCGAGTGCTGAAGGACTCCGCCGTGGACACGGGAATCCTGTGCCCTCTCCTGGAATGCCATTTCTCCACGCTGTTGCCCGGCGCCGTCATCGCACCCCATTGCGACCTGTGGAACTTCAGCATCAATCTGCACCTCGCCGTGGACATTCCAGACGGGTGCAGCATCACGGTCGCGGGAGAAACGCGCTCGTGGGAGGAGGGGAAATGTCTGCTCTTCGACTACTCGTTCGAGCACGAGGCGCGCAACGAAGGCACCGCACCGCGGACCTGTCTGCTCATCGACCTCTGGCATCCGGAGACCACCGTGCCGGAGCGCCGGGCACTGGAGGCGCTCGTGACCGAGGTGCGCCGGCTCGTTCGGGGCGGGTGACGCGCAATCCGCTCGGGCTTCCGCTGGCCGTGCTGGCGCTCGGGCAGCTCGTCATCTCGCTCGACTACAACATCGTGTACGTCGCCCTGCCCGACATCGGCGCCGGGCTGGGCTTCTCCGACCACGACCTGCAGTGGGTGGTGAGCGCCTACGTCGTGGCCACGGGAGGTTTCCTCCTGCTGGGCGGCCGGGCCGCGGACCTCCTCGGCCGACGCCGTATGTTCGTCGTCGCGGCGCTGCTCTACGCGGGCTCGTCCCTGGTGGGCGGCCTGTCGCAGTCACCCGGCGTCCTGGTCGCCGTCCGGGCGGTCCAGGGCATCGGCGGTTCCCTGCTGTTCCCGGCGACGCTGTCCCTGATCGGCACCCTGTACGCGGAGGGGCGCGAGCGGAACCGTGCCCTGGCGGTCTGGGGCGCCGCGGGAGCCGGCGGGCTGTGCTTCGGATCCCTGCTCGGCGGGGTGCTGGTGGAGGCGTTCGGCTGGCCGTCGGTGTTCTTCGTCAACGTGCCCGTGGCGGGAGCGCTCGCGGTGGCCGGACGGCTGCTCTTCCCCGCCGACGGACCGCGGGACCGCTCGCGCAACTTCGACGCGGCGGGTGCGCTGACCGCTACGGGCGGTATCACCCTCCTGGTGTTCGTGCTGGTGCGGGCACCCGCCGAGGGCTGGGGGACGCCCACGGTCCTCGTGAGCGCCGTGCTCTCCCTCGGACTGCTGACGCTCTTCGCCGTGGTGGAGCGCAGGTCCCGTGATCCGCTCCTGCCCGCACGGCTGCTCGGCCACCGCGGTCTGCTCACCGCCATGGGCATCGCCGCCCTGTTCGGTGCCACCTTCAGTTCGGTCCCGTACTTCCTGACCCTCTACTTCCGCACCGTCCAGGGATACGGCGCCGCCGCCACCGGGCTCGCGTTCCTCGTCCCCGCCCTCGTGGTCGCCGTCGGTACGCAGGCCGGTGAGCGGGCCGTGTCCGTCGTCGGCGTCCGCCGCATGCTGGTGGGCGGGACGGCGCTGGGCGCGGCCGGAGCCGTGGCACTGGCTCCGGCGCTGACCTCCGACGGCTCGTACGCCGCGCTGCTGCCAGGGATCGTCCTGCTGGGCCTCGGCCAAGGAGCGGCCTGGACGGGCATGTGGATCGCCGCGTCCGCCGGGGTCGCCCCCGATGACCAGGGCGTCGCCTCCGGAATGGCGTCGACCGCCCTGCAGGTCGGCGGCGCCGTGGGCCTCGCCGTACTGGTCGCGACGGCCGGCGGCATCGGGCAGAACGCCTCCGGTCCCGCCCTCCTCGACGGCATCCGCACCGCAGTGCTCGTCATCGCGTCGGGCATCGGCTGCGGCGCGCTCACTCTGTTCGCCCGCCACCGGTCGACGGACATCACCCTTCCAGGAAAGGCACACGCCATGCGCATTCAGGACCAGCCCGGCGACGCGATCGGTGTGATCGTCGAGGGCTTCGACCACGCAGACGCCTCCGACGCCGACATCGACGCCCTCAAGAACGCCGTCTACACGAAGAAGATCGCCGTCCTGAAGGGACAGGACCTCTCTCCCCAGGAGTTCCTCGCACTGGGCAGGCGACTCGGCCGCCCGGAGACGTACTACGAGCCCATGTACCACCACCCGGAGGTCACGGAGATATTCGTCTCCTCCAATGTTCCGGAGAACGGACAGCAGATAGGCGTACCGAGGACCGGAAAGTTCTGGCACGCCGACTACCAGTTCATGCCGGACCCCTTCGGCATCACCCTGATATATCCCCAGGTGATTCCGGCGAAGAACAGGGGCACGTACTTCATCGACATGGGCCGGGCGTACGACGGACTGCCCCAGGAGCTCAAGAAGGAGATCGACGGAACGTACTGCCGGCACTCCGTGCGCAAGTACTTCAAGATCCGGCCCCATGACGTCTACCGGCCCATCTCCGAGATCATCGAGGAGGTCGAGCGGAAGACCCCGGCCGTCAGGCAGCCGACCACCTTCACCCATCCCATGACCGGCGAGACCGTTCTCTATCTCAGTGAGGGATTCACCGTCGGCATCGAGGACCGGGACGGGGAGCCGCTCGACGAGGAGCTGCTCAAGCGCCTGTTCGAGGCCACCGGCCAGCTCGACGAGACCTTCGAGCACGGCAACATCCACCTGCAGGGATTCGAGCAGGGCGACCTGCTGGTCTGGGACAACCGCAGTCTCATCCACCGCGCCCGGCACACGACCACACCCGAGCCGACCGTCTCCTTCCGCGTCACCGTGCACGACGAACGCAAACTCCACGACGGAATCGGGGCGGCATGACGAGCCTCCTCGCCGTCGAGCACCCCATGGACGAGCACCTTTTGGCGCGGGTACTGACGCCCTACAAGGACCACTGCAAATACCTGCGTTCGGCCGTCGTCGTGTCCGAGGGCGACGGACAGGCGTCCGCCCGCTGTGAGTTCGCGATCCCGGAGTCGTGCTACATCGACGACACAGGGCATCTGAATTCCGTCGAGGTGAACATCTGCTACAACCAGATGATGTATTACCTCGTCGCCAAGTCCGTGAAAGAGGGGCTGCTGGCGGGGTTCGAGTCCTGGACGCTGGACGATTTCTGGAAGCATCAGCTCCCCGACATCCTCATCGCCCGGTTCGCCATGAATTTCCGGCGTCCCGTCGACCCCCGTGCCTTTTCCGGGGAGATGGAATTCCGCTCCGTCACCCGGCGCACCCTGGGCGACGGCTCCCCCTTCCTGCACGCGGAGACCGTCCACCGCTACTGGGACGCCGCATCGGGCCGGTGCGACGGCAGAGCGGTCCTGGCGTTCGTCAACGTCCCCTGACACGAGAGGAGAGCCGCATGACCCCGGACAGACTCCACCACCCACAGCTCCGGACGCTCGTCCAGACGGCGAGCTTCCACGCCGAGCACCGGCCCACCACCCCCGCCGTGCTCTGCGAGGGCCGCACGCTGACGTACGGGCAACTGCACAGCGGGAGCAACCGCATCGCCCATGCCCTCCGGGCCGCCGGGCTCCGACCGGGCGACCGGGTCGCCTACCTCGGCAAGGAGTCGGAGCACTACTACGAGGTGCTGTTCGGGTGCGCCAAGAGCGGCACCGTCCTCGTCCCCGTCAACTGGCGGCTCGCCGCGCCCGAGGTCGGCCATGTCCTCCAGGACTCGGGCGCCCGACTGCTGTTCCTGGAGACCGAGTTCGGGCCGACCGTCGAGCGGATGCCGAGCGCGCCCCCGGAGACGATCGTCGCGCTGGACGATGGCTTCTCCGCATGGAAGGCGTCCCACCCGGAAACCGACCTGGACACCGAGTCAGACACCGAGCCGGACGCCCGCCCGGACACCGACCCGCCGCCGCACGTCACCCCCGACACCCCGGCCGCCCAGCTCTACACCAGCGGCACCACCGGACTGCCCAAGGGTGTCGTCCTCGCCCACCGCAGTTTCTTCGCGATCCGGGACGCCCTGGCGAGCGAGGGACTGGACTGGATCGACTGGCGCACCGGCGACATCGCGCTCATCGGTATCCCAGGCTTCCACGTCGGCGGTCTGTGGTGGGCCACCCAGAACTTCAACGCGGGCACGACCGTGGTCGCGATGCGCGCCTTCGACGCCCGCGAGGCCGTCGGCCTCATCCGGGACCTCGGCATCACCACCGCGTGCGTCGTGCCCGCCATGCTCCGCATGATGCTCAGCGAACCGGGCGTCGGAGCAGAGGACTTCACCACCCTGCGCAAAGTCGTCTACGGCGGCTCCCCGATCTCCGAGGCACTCCTGGAGGAGAGCCTCACCGTCGTGAACTGCGAGTTCGCCCAGATCTACGGCCTCACCGAGACCGGCAACACCGCGGTGTGCCTGCCGCCGGCCGCCCATGTCCCCGGCAGTTCCCTCATGCAGGCGGCCGGACGGCCCTATCCGGGCGTGCGCGCCAAGGTGATCGACGCCGAGGGGCGCGAACTGCCGCCGGGCGCAGTCGGAGAGGTGTGCCTGGCCACACCCGCGCACATGGTCGAGTACTGGGGACTGCCCGAGAAGACCGCGGAGGTCCTCGTCGACGGCTGGGTCCACACCGGGGACGCCGGATACATCGACGAGGACGGCTACGTCGTCATCCGGGACCGCATCAAGGACGCCATCCTCGTCGCCGGCGAGAACGTCTACCCCGCCGAGATCGAGAACGTCCTGGAAGGCCACCCCGGCGTCGCCGAGGCCGTCGTCGTCGGCGCCCCCGACGCACGCTGGGGCGAGTACGTCCACGCCTTCGTCGTCCCCGCTCCCGAGCACCGGCCCACACCCCGGGACCTGCACACCTTCCTCGTCCCGCAGCTCGCGGGCTTCAAGCTGCCGGCCCGCTACGAGCTGATCGACAGCGTCCCGCGCAACCCCAGCGGCAAGATCCTGCGCCGGGAACTGCGCGACCGCTTCTGGAGCGCCTCCGCCCGCAAGGTCAACTGACCGCGGCACAGCCCCAGTGCCAAGTGCCGAGCGCCAAGTGCCGAGCGTCAAGCGTCAACGAGAGAGACCACATGCCTGCTCCCCTCACCCTGGACGGATTCCGCGCGGACCTCGCGGAGTTCCTGTACCAGCGGCCCGACGAAGTCGACCTCGAAGAGAGCCCCCTCCTCGCGGGCCTCGACTCCCTGCGCATCGTCACCCTCATCGAACGCTGGCGAGAGACCGGCTTGGACGTGAACTTCGTCGAACTCGCCGAGTGCACCTCGTTCGCCCAGTGGTGGCACCTGCTCTCCACGCGCCAGGCACGTCAAGCGCGTCAGTCACCTCAGTCACGCCAGTCACGCCAGGAGGGAGCGGACCGTGCCGGCGCCTGACGGCGGCACGGCGGGCCGCCACCCACTGCTGGCCGCCCAGGAGGCCATCTGGACCGGCCAGCAACTGGACGCGGACAGCCCCGCGTACAACACGGCCGAGTACGTGCACATCGCTGGACCGGTGGACCCGGCCGTCTTCGGCTCCGCGCTGCACCAGGTCGTCGCGGAGACCCCCGCCCTGAACGTCTCCTTCGAAGCCGACGCGGACGGCCGGCCCTGGCAGCGGGAAACCCCGGCCGGGGACTGGCGGTTGCACATCGCCGACCTCACCGCCGAACCCGACCCGTACGCTGCCGCCCTGGCCTGGATCGACACGGACATGGCTCGTCCCGTCGACCTCACGACCGGTCCGCTCTTCGGCCACGCGCTGCTGCGCATCGCACCGGGGGAACACCTCTGGTACCACCGGGTGCACCACATCGCCCTCGACGGTTTCGGACTGTCCCTGGTCGCCCGCCGGGTCGCCCAGGTGTACACCGCCCTGATGAGGGGCGAGCCGACGGGGGACAGCGGCTTCGGCACCCTGGCCTCCGTACGGGACGAGGAACGCGCCTACGAGGAGTCGCCCCGCTTCGCCGAGGACCGCGCCTATTGGACGGGCCGGTTCGCGGACCGTCCGCCGGTGGCCACCCCGGCCGGCCGTACGGCCCTGCCCGCACGCACCTTCCACCGCCGGGTCGTCGACCTCGGCGCGGCCCGTACGCAGGCTCTGCGTACGGTCGCCCGCGAACTGAAGGTCACCTGGTCGGAGATCCTGCTGGCCGTGACGGCCGCACAGCTGCACCGGGCCACCGGCGCACCGGAGCTCGTCCTCAGCCTGCCCACGATGGGCCGGCTCGGTTCCGTCGCCCTGCGCGTGCCCTGCATGGTCCGTAACATCCTGCCCCTGCGCGTCGCCGTCTCCCCGGCGGACAGCGTGCGTGACCTGGCCCTGCGGATCTCCGCCGAACTGCGTGCGGGCCTGCCGCACCAGCGCTACCGCTACGAGCGACTGCGGCGCGACCTCAGGCTCGTCGGCGGACAGCGCCGACTGTCCGGGCCGGGCGTCAACATCATGCCCTTCGCGTACGACCTGCGGTTCGCCGGACATCCCAGCACAGTCCACAACGTCTCCGCGGGCCCGGTCGACGACCTCTCCGTGAACGTGTACGACCGCGCCGAGGGCGGGGGACCGCGCATCGCGGTGGACGCCCACCCCGGTCTCTACGAAGAGGCGGACGTCGCCGTGTTCCAGGAGGAACTGCTCCTCCTGCTCGACCGCGCGCTCTCCGCTCCCCTCGGGGCGCTCCTCGGCCCGCACTCCCGCCCGGACATCCAGGTCCTGGACGGCGGGCCGTTGCCCGGTCCCGCCCGCCCGGTCCTCGACCTGATCGCCGAACACGCAACCCGGCGCGGCGGATCCGTCGCCGTCGAGCACGCCGGGCGAGCCGTCACCTACGCACAACTGCTCGACGCGGCAGGGGAGACGGCCCGCCGACTCACCGCCCGGGGGATCGGCCGCGGCGATCTGGTGGCCGTCGTCCTGCCGCGCGGCATCGAGGCCGTCACCACCGTCCTGGGGGTCCTGCTGTCGGGGGCCGCCTACTGCCCGCTCGACCCGACCGCGACTCCGGCTCGCAGGGCGCAGCTGCTGGACGACGCCCGCCCCGCGCTCGTCCTGACCACCGAAACGGCACTGGAGGAGCCCCAGAAGGCCAGCGCTCGGCAGCCTCCGGCACCCGCGCCGGACGACCTCGCCTACGTCCTCCACACCTCGGGTTCCACCGGGCGCCCCAAGGGCGTGGAGATCGGTCACCGCGCCCTCGCGCACTTCGTGGCCGGTGCCACCCACCGCTACGGCCTCCGACGGGCGGACCGTGTGCTGCAGTTCGCCCCCCTGCACTTCGACACGAGCGTCGAGGAGGTCTTCCTCACCCTGTGCCGGGGCGCCACGCTCGTCGTCCGCGACGACGACATGACCGACTCGGTCCCCGGCTTCCTGAACGCCTGCGCACGGCTGCGGATCAGCTTCCTCGACCTGCCCACCGCCTACTGGCACGAACTGGCCCACGCGCTGTCGACCGGCTCCGCCGACACCCCGGCCCTGCCCGCCGGGATACGTACCGTCGTGATCGGCGGGGAGGCCGCCCTGCCCGAACGCGTCGACCGCTGGCGCAAGGCGGTCGGCACCTCGGTGCGGCTGCTGAACACCTACGGCCCGACCGAGGCGACCGTGGTCGCCACCGTCGCCGACCTGCACGACGAATCCCTCACCGCGGGAGACGTCCCCATCGGAGCGCCCCTCCCCGGCACCCGCGCCGCCGTCGTCGACGGTGAACTCCACCTCCTGGGTGACAACCTGGCGCTTGGCTACCGGGGCGCCCGGCCACCGGACGCGTCCCGCTTCGCCCCGCTCGACCGGCTCCCCGGAGCGCCCCGCGCCTACCGCACCGGCGACCTGGTACGGCTCGGCGACGACGGCCGACTGCGGTATCTGGGCCGGGCGGACGCGGAGTTCAAGATCAGCGGCCACCGTGTGCACCCCGCCGAAGTGGAGAACGCGCTCCTCACCCACCCGGCCGTCCGCGACACCGCCGTCATCGGTCAGGTACTGGAGGACGGGACACGGCGTCTGATCGCGTTCGTCGTCGCGGACGGCCCGCCCCCGGCGCCGACCCTGCTCAGGAACCACCTCCGGGCGACACTTCCCGCCGCGATGATCCCCTCCGCCGTCGAGTTCCTGGACCGTGTGCCCCGTACCGGCGTGGGAAAGACCGACAGGGACGCGCTCGCGCGACAGGCGCCCCGCCCCGGCGCGCGGGCTGTCGTGTCCGAAGACCAGTCGGCCGCGTACGACAGCCCGCCGACCGCGTGCAACAGCCCGTCTGCCGCGTACGACAGCCCGTTGGAGCGGATCGTCGCCGGCGTCTGGCAGCGGGCGCTCGGTGTCGCGACCCTCGCCGCGCAGGACGACGTGTTCGACCTGGGCGCCCAGTCCCTCCAGGCCATCCAGGTCGCCAACCGCCTGGGCACCGAACTCCACCGCGAGGTGAAGGTCGCCTGGCTCTTCCAGCACCCGACCCCCGCCGCGCTGGCGGGATTCCTGGAAGGGCAGGCACGGGCGCGGCAGCCGTCCGTCGCCGCCGGCCTGCCGGCCGGACTGCTCGCAGACACCGTCCTGGACCCGGACATCAGGCCCCGGACCGGTTACGGACCCCGGGCGGGACACACCCCCGACAGAATCCTCCTCACCGGTGCCACGGGCTTCGTCGGCGTGCACCTGCTGGCGGAACTCCTGACGGGCGCGAGCACGAGCACGGGCGCGGGCACGGGCACGGATGTCGGTCATCCCGAGGTGGTCTGTACCGTCCGGGCCCGGACCGCCGGCGAGGCCACCGCCCGTGTTCATGAGGCCCTGAACGCCCACCGGATCCACCTTCCGGACACGGCACTGCGGCGCATCACCGCGATCCCCGCGGATCTCTCCCGCCCCCGACTGGGCCTCGACGAAGGGCACTTCGCGGAACTGGGCCGTACCTGCCGGGCGATCGTCCACAACGCGGCGACCGTCAGCGTCCTGCGCGAGTACGCCACTCTGCGCGCCGCCAACACCCGGTCGACCAGGGACCTCCTGCGCATGGCGGCGGCGCATTCCACCCCTCTCCACCATGTGTCGACCCTCTCGGTCGCCCCGCCGCTCGCGCTCAGCCGCGAAGTACCGGAAGCCTTCCTCCCGCCCCACCCCGGGCTCCGCTCCGGCTACCAGCAGTCGAAGTGGGCGGCCGAACGCCTGCTGGAACAGGCCGCGGAGAGGGGCCTGCCCGTCACCGTGCACCGGCTCGGCCGGGTGGTCGGCCCGTACACCACCGGTTACGTGAACGAGCGGGACTTCCTGTGGAGCGTGCTGCGCGCGGGAGTGCCCGCGGGCATCGTCCCCGACCTGTTCGAGGAGGAGACCTGGACACCGGTCGACCACGTGGCCAGGGCCATCGTCCACCTCAGCCTCGTACAACGCCCCCCGAACGCCACGGTCTTCCACCACGCGGCCACCGCCCCGGTGCGCCTGAGCGACCTCTACGACTGGCTGGAGGAGTACGGCTACCCGCTGCGCCGCATGACGACGGCCCGGTGGCTGGCCGAACTGAGGCGCTCCGCGGCCACTTCGGGCGCCGAGACCTCCGCGGCGGCGACCACGCTCGCCTTCTTCGACTCCCGGGACGCGCAGCCCGCCGGACTCGACCTCCGACTGGGCCGCATCCGCTCGGACAACGTGAGGAACGGTCTGCGCGGCAGTGGCATCACGTGCCCGCCCGTCGACCAGGACCTCGTCCTCCGCTACCTCGACCACTGCGTCACCAGCGGAATCCTGCCGCCACCGCCGAAGTAGTCACGGACCTCCGGGAACTCGGCAGTCCCCTCCTCCGACTACTGCTGCAGAGCCGCTCACCGTCGATCCACCCCCGTATCACCCCCGTACCAAGGAGCCCCGCATGTCGAAGAAACGGCCGGTCGCCGTCGCCCTGGCCGGCGCCCTCTGTCTGGTCACGACGGCCTGTGCCGACGCGACCGACACGGCAGATGCCTCAGGCGGGGCATCAGCCGCCGCGGCGAGGTCGGGCTACCCGGTGACCCTCGAAAACTGCGGGACGCCCCAGAAGTTCACCGAGGCTCCCGGCCGGGTGGTCGTCATGAACGGCGCCTCGGTGGCGGAGGTCTCCACCCTGCTCGCCCTCGGCCTCGGCGACAGCATCGTCGCCAACCAGCAGAGCTATGGGATGTCCGAGGTCGAAGGCCGCGCCAAGGCCGTCAAGGGCCTGCCCGACGGGGGTGTCAAGCTCAACGACGCGTACGACGTCCCGCGCGAGGCGATGATCGGCCTGCGCCCCGACCTGGTGCTGTCCACGACCTCCTACGGCTTCGACGAGAAGAACGGCTTCGCCACCCGCGAGCAGCTCAAGGACGTGGGGGCCCACACCTACGTATCCCCGCAGGGCTGCGACCAGGACACCTCGAAGATGACGATCGCGGACAGCTACGCCCTCCTGCGGGACATGGGCAGGGTCTTCGGCCGGAGCAACCGGGCCGAGCAGCTGATCGCCGCGTCGGAGAAGAACATCGCCGGCGTCGCGGCCAAGGTGAAGGGCGAGAAGCGGCCCAACGTCATGGTGCTCTTCTCCAACATGGCCATGGGCGGCAACGACTTCAGCTCCGTCGTCGCCAAGGGCATCTACAACGACATCCTCGCCAAGGCGGGCGGCAGCAACGCCTTCGAGTCGGCCTCCAAGACCTCCTTCGCCGATCTGAGCAAGGAGAAGGTGGCCGCCACCGACGTCGACGCACTCGTCGTCATCGGCTACAACGACCCGAACCCGGCGGCCTACGCCAGGAAACTGCTGAAGGAGTTCCCCCAGTGGCCGGCCGCGAAGAACAACACGTACGTGGCCCTGTCGGACTCTATGTACCTCGGCCCGAGCAACGACCTGGCCGTCGCGAAGATCGCCGGGATGCTGCACCCCGACGCGTTCTGAAACACCTCCCCGGCCGGGTGCGGTTGCCGCTCGCGACCCTCGCACTGCTGGTCCTCCTCGTCGCCGTCATGGTGGTGGCGGTGAGCATCGGCGCGGTGAACATCCCCCTGGCCGACGTCTGGTCGGTCCTCCTGCACCATGTCACCGGCCGCGGAGCCACCGGCGACCCGGCGCTGGACCAGATCGTCTGGACGTTCAGAGCACCCCGCGTCGCCCTGGCCGCCCTGGTCGGCGCGGGCCTCGCCGTCGCCGGCGCGGTCCTCCAGACCCTGGTCTCCAACCCGCTCGCCGACCCCGTCGTCCTCGGCTTCTCGTACGGGGCCTCCCTGGGCGCCGTACTGGTCATCACCCTCGGCGGCGCCGCGCTCGGCGGGCTGGGCGGACTGGGGGTGTCCGGCGCGGCGTTCGTCGGCGCCCTGGCGGCCGGGGCCCTGGTCTTCGCCCTCGGGCAGCGGCAGGGCCGACTGGCCCCCACCCGGCTCGTCCTGGCCGGGGTCGCGGTCGGTTACGTCCTCCTGTCGATGACCAGCTTCGTCCAGCTGATGGCGACACCCACCGAACTGCGTACCGTGATGTTCTGGATGCTCGGCAGCGTCGCGGGCGCCCAGTGGGACCAACTGCCCACCGTCGCGGTGGTGGTCCTCGCGAGCACCGTCCTGCTCACCCTGTTCGGGCGGCGGCTCAACGCCCTGCTGGCCGGCGACGAGTCCGCCACCGCGCTCGGCGTGGACGTCGACCGGTTGCGCGCCGTCCTGCTGGTGATCAGCGCGCTGCTCACGGGCACCGTCATCGCGGTCGCGGGCGGCGTCGGTTTCGTCGGCCTGATGATCCCTCACCTGGTCCGGCTCACGGCGGGGGCCGACCACCGCAGACTGCTGCCCCTGACCGCGCTCCTCGGCGCCGTCTACCTCGTGGCCGTCGACCTGCTCTCCCGCACCCTCACCCGCCCCAACGAACTGCCGCTCGGCATCCTCACCGCCCTGCTCGGCGCCCCGTTCTTCCTGTGGCTGCTGCGCCGCAGCAAAGGTCTGGACAGCACATGAAACTGACCGTGGACCGACTACAGATCACCCTGGACCGCACATCCATCCTCCGAGATGTGAGCCTGGAGGCCGCCCCCGGTGACATCGTCGGGCTCGTGGGCCCCAACGGCAGTGGCAAGTCCACCCTGTTGCGCACGGTTTACCGCTCACTGCGGCCGGCCGGTGGAGTGGTCCGGGTGGGCGGCGACGACGTATGGGCCCTGTCGTCCCGGACGGCGGCCCGCCGGACGGCGGCCGTGCTGCAGGACGCCGCCACGACGACCGGCCTGAACGTGACCGAGATCGTCGCCCTGGGCCGGACACCCCACCACGGTCTGCTGGACAGGGACGGCACGGACGACCATCGAGCGGTCGCCGAGGCGGTCGACCGCTGCGGGGTCGGGCCCTTCGCGGACCGGGACTACGCAACCTTGTCCGGCGGTGAACGCCAGCGTGTCCTGCTGGCCCGCGCCCTCGCTCAACAGCCGCGGCTGCTGGTGCTGGACGAACTCACCAACCACCTGGACATCCGCGCCCGGTTCGAGCTCCTGGACCTCATCCGCAGCACGGGGATCACCACCCTGGCGGTCCTGCACGACCTCGACCTGGCCGCCCGGCTCTGCGACCGTCTCGTCGTGCTCGACGAGGGCGCGGTGGTGGCGGCGGGCCCGGTCCTTGAGGTCCTGACACCGGATCTGCTGCGCGAGGTCTTCGGCGTACAGGGTGAGACGCACAGGCACGCGGACGGCGTCGTGCGTGTCACGTACGCGGCCCGGCCACTCGCCCCGCGGCCGGTGGAAGTGGGGGGTCCGCGGGGCGAGGGTTCCTGAACGTGCCGGTCAGCAGCTGTAGTTGACCAGCTTGAACGAGGCGTAGTGATCGGACGTGTAGTAGTCCTCCTGGACTTCCTCACCGGTGACGATGCGACGGGCACCGCGCGTGGAGGAGCCGGGCGTGATCACCGTGTACTCGTGGTAGTAGCCGGTCGACTGGCTGGGCAGGATGCCTTCCCGGTTCTGGAAGACGCTTCCGTCCTGCGAGTAGGGGTAGGGACCGCCCTGCTCGATCAGGTCCAGCGTGTCGTGTGCCTGGGACGGCAGACTGCCGTAGCAGATGCTGCCGACGGCCGAGGCGGACGTGCCCGCGGCGTTGGCGGTCGTGGTGCCGCCGACGAGAAGAGCGGACAGAACGGCGGCTGCGGCGCCGATGCGAGTGATTCGTGGGGGGAATCTCATGCCCACCATGATGACGCGCGTAGACGCTGGCATGTCAATGACAACCGCGAAGATTTTCACCGTCTCGTCCGATGAGTTCTCGGGAAATTAACCTCGTGCGCCGGCCGGAAAACTTGGCAGAATGAGGCGGATGTCCACCCATCTCCCCTCCTCCGACGCCTCGCCCGTCCGCCCCTTCGACCACTCTTCCGACCACCGTTCCGCCGCCCGTGACGCCCTGCGCGGCCTGGCGGTGGGTGACGCCTTCGGCGCCCAGTTCTTCGTACCGGAGAATCTCCCCGGCCTGCGGGAGCGCAGGCTGCCCGCCGCGCTCTGGCCGTGGACGGACGACACCGAGATGGCATGCTCGGTCTTCGAGGTGCTGCGACGGCGCGGCAGCGTGGACCAGTACGACCTCGCGCAGGGTTTCGCCCAACGGCACGACTTCGACCGCGGCTACGGTCCGGCGATGAACCGGCTGCTGCGGCTGGTCCGGGAGGGCGGCAGGTGGCAGGAGCTGGCCGCGGACCTGTTCGACGGCCAGGGGTCGTGGGGCAACGGGGCCGCGATGCGGGTGGCGCCCCTCGGGGCCTGGTTCGCCGTGGACCCGGGCGAGGCGGCCGCCCAGGCCGGCCGGCAGGCACGGGTGACCCACACGCACCCGGAGGCCGTGGCCGGAGCCGCCGCGATCGCCGTGGCCGCCGCCTGCGCTGCGCGCGGCCGGGTGTCCCCGGTGACCGGAGCCCAGTTGCTGGCGACGGTGGAGGAGCTGACCCCGGCGGGCCGGATCCGGGCAGGTGTCGCCGAGGCCCGGGAACTGCTGGACCGGCCCCACGCCGAGTACGCGGCACATCGGCTGGGCAACGGGCGGCGGGTGAGCGCGGCGGACACCGTGCCCTTCGCCCTCTGGTGCGCGGCCCGGCACCTGGAGGACTACGAGGAGGCGTTGTGGGCGTGCGCGTCGGTCGGCGGGGACGTGGACACCACGTGCGCGATCGTCGGCGGGATCATCGCCGCGCGCGTGGGCACGGCGGGCATCCCCGCCGCATGGCGCGCCGCGAGCGAAGCACTGCCGGAGTGGGTGGCGGAGAGCGAACTGGGCGAGGACCTCACCCGTGCCGGCCTGGGTGACGACGTGACGCCGCTGCGGCGTCCCGAGAGCATTCCGGTGCCTCGGCTGGTCTGGACGCCGGGCCAGTGGCAGCGGGTGCGGCACGGAGTGCGGGCCCTGGCCATGGAGGAGAAGTGGGACGCGTACCTGGAGGGCGATCAGCTTTCGCTGCACCGCAGTTGGACCGGCAACGCGGTCTTCCGGGTGACCGTGGCCGAGGAGCCGGACGGATGGCGGCCGGTGGCCGCCTGGGTCGAGTCGGACCCCGACGTCCACCGACGCGGTGGCGACGAGGCGGAGAGCGCCTTCCTGGAACTCTTCCTGCGTGCCTGGTACATGGACGACACGCGGCCTGAACTGTGGGACCGCTACAAGGAGTTGAGCCGCGCCGAAGCCGGACGAGCCGATGACTGAGCTGACCGGCCAGGGCCAGGGCCGGGGAGACGGAGGCCCGCGATGACCGTGCTGCATGTGACGGTGTGGGACGAGAGCGGAGATGAGAGCGGGGACGGGAGCGGGCGCGAGAGCGGAGACGGGGGCGTAGCTGGGAGTGGAGACGAGGGCGTAGTCGGGGGCGGAGGCGAAGGGGCTTCCGCGGTATTCGCGCACAACATTTTCACCTGGGGCAGCGACGAGATGTACGGGTTCGCGGCCCAGCGGCCGTTGGCCGACCGTCACCGCCTGCTGCTGGTGGACCGTCGGGGCTACGGCGGCAGCCCCGACACCGAGCGCAGCGACTTCGACACCGACGCCGACGACCTGGTGGAACTGCTCGCGCGACAGGCCGGCGGCGCGCACCTGGTGGGTCACGGCAACGGCGGTCTGGCCGCCGTGCTCGCCGCCGGGCGCCGCCCCGATCTCGTACGTTCCCTCGCCCTGATCCAGCCCTCCGTGTTCTCGGCGGCCGCCGATCATCCGGTGGTCGCGGATCTGTACCGCAGGGTGCGGGCCGGCGCCGGTGCTCCGGAGCCCGTCACGCCGGAGCAGTTCCTGCGGGCCTCGACGGAAGGCATCGGGCTGGCGATGCCGGAACCCACGGCACAGCGGCTGCGGGCCGTGGCCACCTCGATGCGGGAACGCCCCGTATGGGAAGCGAGAGTTCCGCTGGAACCCGTACGGGCCGCCCCCTGGCCGAAACTGGTGATCTGCGGGACGTGGGAGGACGCGCCGGAGCCGTACCGCACCTATGTGGGTGAACCGCTGATGGTGTGCGCCGAGGCCGTGGCCGACGGTGTCGGCGCCCGGCTGCTGCGTGTGCCGGGCTACTACCCGCACACGCAGCAGCCCGCCGCCGTCAACGCCGCCCTGCGAGAACTGTGGGGACGCTCGGCGGGTCAGTCCGGCTGACCGCCCTGAACACCATCGCCGCCCTCGACGCCCTGTGCGGTGGCGGCGGCATGGAGCTGTTCCAGCGCGTCCAGGACGATGGTGTGCCGGTGCCACAGCAACCAGCGTCCCACCTGTGTGCCGAGGGCTTCCAGCGCGGCGAGTTGCGCACGGGTAAAGTCGGACAGGGGCTGTTCGTGATGGCTTGAGATGATGCCCACGACCCGGTCCTTGCGGCCGACCAGCGGCACGCTGTGCGCGGCCCGGCTGCCTGCCTGAAGGATCGCGTGCCGGGACTCGTCGTCGAAGACGTCCGCGACCGCCACGTCCTTCACCGTGATCTGCTGGCGCTGTTCGGCGGACTGTGCGCAGGACGTCGTGGAGTCCCTGACGAAGGCGAAGAAATCGGTGAACTCCTGGTTCAGCCCGGTGTGTTTCTCCATGCGCAGCATGCCCTGCTCCGACAGCTGTACGTTGCCCATGGTGGTCTCGGTGATGTGCAGTACGCGCCGCATCGCGTTCCTCAGGACCACCCCGTGGTTGGTACGGCTCGACTCGTCCACCGCCAGGTTCGGAAGCGGCGGCGGGGTGTAGCGGGCGCGGCTGGGGAACCACAGTTCGGCGTCCGTGTCAGGAGCCGCGGTGTGCAGGACGGCGTCGGCCAGCGTGTGCAGCTTGATGTTGAACCGCTGCGAGGTCTGCCGCAGCAGCTCGAACGCCTCCTGCTGCGAGGCGAGGCGGTAACGGCCGGTCAACACCCGCTGCGCATGGGCGACACCTATGTGTGCCAGACGCCGATTGCGCTGCCCCGCCGTCTCACCCGGTTCCGGCGCGACCGTTTCCGGTGCGGCGGCGGAACGAGGGGTGTTGCGGGGGAGTGGGTGAGGTGGGTCCTGTCTCACGGGGCGGTCTTCCTTACAGCAGCTTGGGCACGACGGGAAACCCGCATGAACTTCCACTTCCGACGGAGAGGTTCATGGAGGGGGCGTGCCTATTGCCCAAGCACCGGCACAACTTTACCCGGAGATGTCACCTCTTCCTGACACAACTGGAGCCGAAGGGAGGGCGGGTGAGCCCGACGCCGGTAAACCGCTCCTCGACCGGACAATGGCGACGAACCGCTCCTCGACCGGACCGTGCGGAGGTGCGGTCAGGTGGTGCGGGCGCGCAGACGGCGCAGCATGCGCGGGTCCTCGAAGCCCACGGAACGGGCCGCGGCGTCCATGGTCGCGCCGTGGCTGATGAGGTGCTGGGCGCGTTCGAGGCGGAGGGTCTGCTGATAGCGCAGGGGCGTCAGCCCGGTGGCGCGGCTGAAGAGGCGGGTGAGGGTGCGTTCGCTGACGCCCACGGCCGAGGCCACGGTGGGCAGGGGGAGCGGCTGGTCGAAGCGCTCGTCGATGAGGTCCTGCGCCCGGTGCACGGTGTCGTCGAGGTGGGAACGGTGCCGCAGCATCGCGCTGGACTGCGGTTCATGGCCGTTGCGGCGGGCGTAGACGACCATCTCCCGGGCCACCTGGGCGGCGACCGCGGGCCCGTGCCGGGTGGCGACCAGGTGCAGCGCCAGATCGATGCCACTGGCGATGCCGGCCGAGGTGACGACCCGGTCGTCCGTGGTGAACAGGACGTCCCGGACGACCAGCGCCCGTGGATGGCGCGAGGCCAGTTCGTCCTGCACGTCGTGGTGGGTCGTGCAGTGGCGGCCGTCCAGCAGACCGGCCAGACCGAGCGCCTCGGCCCCGGCGCAGACGCTGGCCACCGTGCCGCCTCTGGCGTGGTGGTCCCGCAGGGCCCGCAGAGGGGCGGTCCCGATGGCGGGGCTGTCGGCCAGGGTGCCCGCCCGCCAGCCGGGTACCAGGACCAGGTCCTCGGGCCCCAGTTCCGGCCAGTCGAGCCGGGCGACCAGCGGCAGCCCCTGCGCCGTGGGGACCTGCGGCCGCTCGGCGACGTAGGAGAGCGTGTACGGGTGCCCGAAGTCGTCGGCCGTGGAGAAGACCTGCGCGGGGCCGGCCAGGTCCAGCAGATGGACTCCGGGCACCAGGAAGAAGACGATGTGGCTCACGATCCGGTCATCATGCCCGATGTTCCGCCGCGGCCTCCAGCGCGTCGACCGTCGCGATGGTGGCGAACCGTCCGGCGAGCGCGTACTCGGTGCGCCGGACGACCTCGTCGGCGGAGAGCGTACGAGGGTCGGCCAGCAGGTCGGCCACGCTCTGGTCGTCGGGAGCGTCACGGTGCGGGATGGGGTTCGTCGCGGTCGCGTCGGTGACGAACGTGACCTGGTAGCCGAGGTCGCTCGCGACGCGTGTGGTGGTCTCCACGCACTGCTCGGTACGGATGCCGCAGACGACGAGTTCGCGGACACCGCGTTCGGTGAGTATCTGCTGGAGGTTGGTCGTGGTGAAGGCGTTGTGCGAGGTCTTGTGGACCAGCGGCTCACCCTCCGCCCGCTCCAGTTCGTCCATGAGCCGGACATGGCCGAGGGCCGGGTCGAAGACATCGCCGCTGCCGGGCTCGCAGTGCAGCACCCACACCACGAGGTCCCCGGCCTCGCGGGCGAGCCGGACCAGCCGGTTCACCTGATCGGCGATCTTCGGGTCGGAGATCGTCGCCCACAGCGGACGGGCACGGAAGGATTCCTGGACATCGATGACGATCAGTGCGCGGTTCATGCCCAGAGTCTGAGCCACGTGAGGGGCGCCGCGACATGCCGTATCGGGTCCCGAAGCGGACCGATCCAGTCACGGGTCGGAGCAGGCGGGCCGCGGGCCTACGCCGTCGATTCGTCGACGAGCGCGCGCAGGAGTTCCCGCCCGGCCGGCCAGTCGCCGAGACCGCTTGCCGAATTGATGTGGCCGCGGTTCTCGACGAAGTGCGGTCGTGCCTGCCACGCGCGCGCGAAGGCGGCGGACGCCGTCGGATCGCAGTACGGGTCGTCGTCGCTCGCCACCAGCAGACTCCGGCACGGCAGCGGGCGGGCGGTCACGTCCACGAACGAGGCCGCCGCCCGGCTCGGGAACGACGCGGCGCGGGTGTTCGGCGGCGCGACCAGGAACGCCGCGACCCCGGCGGGCCGCACCCGGTCCAGCCACTCCGCGGCCGTCCAGCAGCCGAGGCTGTGAGCCACCAGCACGACCTCGCTGTCGTGGTGTGCGACGGACTCGTAGGCCCTCTGGAGCGAGTCGAGCCAGTCCGACAGCTCGGGGTTGCTCCACGAGGCCGGTGCGATGCGGACCGCGGAGCCGCCCCACCGCTTCTCCCAAAGGCTCTGCCAGTGCCGCTCGTCCGAACCGTCGATCCCGGGGATGATGACGTACGAGACCATTGCCCGCCTTCCTTCCGATCGCGGTGCCCGTGCTGCGCGGGGCCACCATGCGGCGATTATCGGCGGTGGGGTCACAGTGATGGGCCCGGGGTGCGTCCGACCCCACGCGATCCGGTGCGTCCCGCCCGTCGGGGCCGAAACGCGTTCTTGCCTCGTACCGGCCACGTTCTAAGATCTCGGGCAGAGACACCGGCTCCTGCACGGGCAGTCGGCCGGCCCGCCGCGGCGGGTACCCGCAGTCGGCCCCCAGCCCCCGGGCCCGGAGAGACCACCACGCCAACCGGGAAACCGGAGTCCGCATCCCGCGATGCTCTGCGCGGACCCCGGTCCCTCGTCCTCCCGGCCTTTCGAGTTGGGGCGTACTCCCGCGCGCCCCGAGTGCCGCGAGGACGATCCCGCGCGAGGCCCTCGCGTCAGGGGACGACGCGAGTCCTCGCGCCGGCGGCCGCCGGCGTCGCAGACAGGCGACGGCGGCCGCCACACCCGCGTGCATGGCCGGGTGCGTTCTTCGACTACCCGCGTCCTCAGCCGATTCACGGCTCGTGCGGGAGCTGCGCCAGACCCTCACACGCTCCGGATCCGCGGCGGGAGAGCCGTACGGAGGCGCCGTGGTCGCGGTGGGTGGTCATCGGGGCCCTCGATGATGGCGTACGGTAGGCGTTGTCGACGCGGGGTGGAGCAGCTCGGTAGCTCGCTGGGCTCATAACCCAGAGGTCGCAGGTTCAAATCCTGTCCCCGCTACTGTCGAAGAGGGTCCGGACCTTTAAAGGTCCGGACCCTCTTGCGTCCCCCGATCCCCACCCACCACGGAACACGGCCCCGACCTCGGCCGTCCGCGAAGCGCCCGCTCAAAAACCCGCTGGCCGCGCCGCCGGAGCTGCCGATAGCGTCGGGATCCCCGTCGGTCGGATCCAGGTCGTTCATGAGTTCCGTGCGGGTGGGGAGACCGCTGTGGGGTCGGATGTGAAGGGGGAGTCGGTGTGAACAGGCGGCGGCAGAAGAAGCTGTCCCGACGGCTCGTCGATGCCGCGACCTTCGGCGACAGCAGCCGGATCGGCGCTCTCCTGCGGGCCGGTGCCGACCCCGGGACGGCCGACACCGACGGCACCACGCCGCTCTACGCCGCGTCGGTCCACGGTGCCACCGGCAATGTTCTCCGGCTGCTGGCGGCCGGCGCTCCGCCCGACATCGAGAGCGGGCGCGGTGCGGAGGGCACACCCCTGTGCGGGGCCGCCTGCTGGGGGCACGTCGAGACGGTCCGTGCGCTGCTGGCGCACGGTGCCGATCCCGGGCTCCGCGAGGACCACGGCACGGGCCGTTCCCCGCTGGAGTGGGCGATGACCGGGCCCCATCCGGAGACGATCGACGTGCTGCTGGCCGCGGGTGCGCAACCGGCCGACCCGGTCGCGACCTGACTCATTCCGGGCGCCGGGCCCCCCGGAGCGTCAGGACTCGTCCGGCGAAAGCGCGTACAGCTGGGGGAGGTTGACCACGATCGCCTCCTGTGTGCTGCGCGCGATCACGACCACCGCCTCGTCGTCCGGGTCCGGGTTCTCCTCCCGGTGCGGGACGAACGGCGGTACGAAGATGTAGTCGCCGGGTGAGGTCCGCAGGCGTACCTCCTTCGGCTCCCCGCCCTCGGATCCGCCCTGGCCCGAGTCGTCGATGAAGACGAATTCCGGGTGCCCGCTCACCACGTAGATGGCGGTCTCGGACTCACCGTGGTGGTGGTCGGACGAGGCCGTCGAGGGCGCCACATGCGTCTGGCCCATCCACAGCTTCTCGGAGCCGACGGTCTTTCCGCTGACGGCCGCGAACCTGCGCATGCCGCCGCTCTGCGCGGTGTCGCCGTCCAGGGAGTCGGCGCGGATGTGGTGCAGACGGCTGCGCAGAGGTGCGGTCGGCTGGTCCGGGGTGTCGTGGAGGTGCGGGTGGAAGCCCTCACCGGGGGTCGTCAGCGGCTCGCTCATGGCGGCGACGCTAGAGCGGTCCCGAAAAGGATGTCAAGAGGTGTCCTTTGGCTTTCACCTGCGGCAATGTTCCCGCAATGTGGGAAACAGGCGGCCGAAGCACCGCCTGCCGGCCCGCTCCTCAGGCATGATGTGCACATGCATATTTCCGCGAAGGCGGACTACGCCATGAGGGCGCTGCTGGAGCTCGCCCGCGAACCTTCCCGTCCGCTCACCTGTGAAGCCATCGCCTCCTCGCAGGAGATCCCCTTCCGCTTCCTGAAGTCCGTGGTGGGTGAACTGCGCAGAGCCGGCCTGGTGCGCAGCCAGCGCGGCTGCGAGGGCGGTTACTGGCTCGGCAGAGCCGCCGAGGAGATCACCCTGCTGGACGTCACGCGCGCCGTGGACGGTGAGTTGATCACCCTGCGGGGTGAGCCGCTGGCGGGTCTCGACTACCCGGGCCCCGCGACAGGGCTGCCCGACGTGTGGCGCGAGGTCGAGGCGGGCGCCGCGGCGGTCCTGGGCGGGGTGACGCTGACCTCGCTGCTCGCCGGTGGTGCGACGGGCGCGAGGGGCGTGACGGGAGCGGCGGGAGCGGCGGGAGCGGCGCGGACCGAAGCGCTTGCCCGGAGAGGCGCCGCGTGAGCGACGGGCCGCAGCCCCAACCGTCACTGTCCGCCCGGTCGTTGGCCCCGGCGCCGGTCGAAGTCGTCGAGTACACCGACCCGTTGTGCCCCTGGGCCTGGGGATCGGAGCCCGTCTTCCGGAAGTTGCGGGCGGCGCTGGCCGGCCGGGTCCGCTGGCGGCGGGCGTACGCGATCCTCTTCGACCACGACGACGATCCGCCACCGGACCCGGCGGCGGAGACGGCCTGGTACGCGCGCTACGTCGAGGAGATCAGCTCGCACAGCCGGGCCCCGCGCCCCGTGCGGCTCAGCCGTATGCCGGCCGACTCCTGGCCCTCCTCGCTCGTCGCCAAGGCCGCCGTCCCGCAGGGCGAGGAGGTGGCCGAGCGGGTGCTGCGGCGGCTGCGGGAGAGCGTCTTCGTGCTCGGGGAACCGGCGGACACCCCCGACTTGGCGCTGGCCGCGGTCAAGGGCGTACCGGATCTGGACACGCGGCGGCTGGCGCTCGACGCCGCCTCCGGGGCGGTGCTGGAACAGGTGCGCGCCGACCGGCTGGAGGCCCGCCGTCCCGTGGCCGAGGTGCTCTCCGCGCAGGGCGGGTCCCCGCATCCGGGCGCGGCCAAGGAGACCGACGAGGGCGGACACCGGTACGCCCTGCCGACCCTGCTCGTCCGGACCGCGGACGAGTACCGCGTCGTACCCGGCTGGCGACCCTTCGAGGAGTACGCGGCGGCCGTCGAGGAGCTGAGCCCCGGGCTGTCGGCTGCCCCCGCCCGGCTCACTCCGGCGCACGCGCTGGAGCGCTACCGCAGCCTCACCGATCCGGAGCGGCTGCTGCTGACGGAGGGCCACTGGCCGCCCCCGGGAGCCGTGCGCGTGGACACGGCGGGCGGACCCCTGTGGCTGCACCCCGACGAGGCGGCGACCCACCCCGCCGCACCCTGAATCCATCCCGGCCGAGGCTGTGAACTGCGACGGACGCCGTCCCGCCCAATGAGACACCAATTGGTGTCCATTGACAGTCGGTTGCGGCAGCCCCCAGGATGAGCACCATGCTTACGACGCACCCCGGTGTGGTGTGCCGCTACGTGGACCTGCGGCGCACCAGCAGCGCACTCTGTCGCTGACCCTTCGCCGTCCCCGGTCCGCAGACGCCTGACCGCCGCCTCCGGTACTGGCATTCCAGTCCTCGGCCGAGCCGTGCCCGCCTCTGCGTCTTCCTCTCCGTGCCCCGTCGCACACCTTCTCCACCTCCCGGCCCGCCCCTCCGCGAGCCCGTCGACTCCTCCCGTCCCGGTAGTCCCGCGATCCCGCACGCTCTCGCCTTGAGCGCCGCGCGCCCCGAGCGCGCGCCGGCGCTCTCCCCGGCATGTCCGTGCCACCCGATCCGGGGCCGAGTCACCCGTCCGGGTCCGATCCGAGTCGACGTTCCGCACGCGGAGGGTCAGGTCCTCCTGCCTTGCTCCTTCTGCCCCGGCCCCGGCCGGAGCCCGCCACAGGAAGAACGAGATGCCCGCTCACCTCATCACCCGCCGCCCCGGAGCGGACCGCCGTTCGTCCCGAGGGGCAGGCCGCCTGCGGGCCGCAGCCCTCGGAACCGCCTTCGTCGCCGTACTCACCCCCGTGCTGAGCGCCTGCGGCGGTGACTCCGCCGCCTCGGGCGGCGGCTCCTCCACGCTGAAGTGGACCTCCTCGTACTTCCCCACCCACTGGGACCCGGTCGTCGGGGGCAGCGGTGCGCAGTTCCGTGAACTCGCCCTCACCTACGCTTCGTTGACCCGTACGGACGAGAGCGGCAAGGCCGTTCCCGACCTCGCCGAGAGCTGGGAGTACAACGACAAGGGCGACGAGATCACCTTCCATCTGCGCTCCGGCCTGAAGTTCAGCGACGGCGAGCCCGTCGACGCCGCCGCGGTCAAGGCGGCCATCGAGAGGGCGCAGAAGCAGAAGAACTCGGCGCTCTTCGGCGACCTGACCTCCATCAAGTCGGTGGACGCGAACGGCCTCGACGCCGTCCTGCACCTCAGCCAGGTCGACTACCAGATCCCCCAGCTGCTCGGTCAGCGCGTCCTGCAGATCGCTAGCCCCAAGGCGGCCAAGAACCCCGAGAAGCTGGACCAGAACCCGGTCGGCGCCGGCCCGTTCGTCGTCACCCAGGTCATCCCGGGCACCAAGGCGCTCCTGAAGAAGAACCCGGACTACTGGGACGCGAAGAACATCCACATCGACAACGTCGAGCTGACCTCCGCCCCCGACGCCTCCACCGTCGTCTCCGGACTGCAGACCGGTGTCTACAACTTCGCCGACCTGGACCCGAGTCAGGCGTCCGCTGCCAAGAAGGCCGGCCTGGACGTCTTCGTACAGCCGGGCTTCAACGCCTCCAACCTCAGCCTCAACGTCAACAAGGCACCCTTCGACAACGACAAGGTCGTCGACGCCGTACGCCACGCGGTCAACCGCAAGGAGTTCGTCGACAAGCTGACCTTCGGCTACGGCGAGGTGACCGACCAGCCGTTCCCGAAGGGGTACGAGGCCTACGACCCCGAGTCGGAGAACGCCTACCCCTACGACCCGGCGAAGTCGAAGAAGCTCCTCGCCGAGGCGGGCTACAAGTCCGGTGACATCAAGCTGAACCTGGTCATCCCGGCGGAGGACCCGCAGGCGGAGATCGTCCAGTCGCAGCTCGCCAAGGTCGGCATCAAGGTCACCATCAAGATCGACAAGAACTGGGCCACCCCGTTCTTCGCGAAGGACCTGACCTTCTCGCTGTACGGGACCACCGGCCGGGACTCCGCGGCGCAGACCCTCACCGCGCACTTCGGCCCCAACGGCCCGCTGAACCTCAGCACTCCGTATGAGCCGGACGGTTTCGAGGCCGCCATCGCCAAGGTGCGCAAGACCCCGCTGGACGCCCCCGACTACACGCAGGTGCTCCAGGCGGCGACCCGGGCGGGCCTGGAGAGCAAGGCGCTGGTCTTCACCTACTCCCAGCCGAACCTCATCGCCAAGAGCAAGTCGATCTCCGACCTGCCGAAGAACCCGGCCCACATCGACTGGACCGGCGTGACCATCTCCGGCAGCTGACACCCGTCCCAGTCGAGAACCCACCACAAGAGAGGGGCAAGCCCATGACGACGACCGCGGAACAGGCCCCGCCTGCCCGCCGTCGCGGGGTCGTCGGGACCAGGGTGCGGCACACGCTCGGCCGCCTCCTGGTCACCCTGGCCCGGTCGGTCGCGATCTTCGTGCCCGTCTTCCTGGTCGCGACCTTCGTGACCTTCGCGCTGCGGTCGATGAGCGGACTCAGCCCGGCGCGGATCCAGCTGGGCGAGGAGGCGACCCCCGAGGCGATCGCGCGGGTCGAGGCCCAGTGGGGTCTCGACCGGCCGTTCCTGGTCCAGTACTGGGACTGGTTCACCGGGGTCCTGCACGGACAGCTCGGCACCAGCTGGACCAACGGCGCCGACATCTCCACGCTCATCGGCCTGGGCCTCGGCGTGAGCCTGTCCGTCGCCACGTTCGCGCTGATCATCGGTGTCGTCCTCGGCTTCACCCTCGGCACGCTCGCGGCGCTCAAGCGCACCACCTGGATCGACCGGGCCATCACCGGCTTCGTCACCCTGATCTCGGTGATGCCCGCGTTCGTCGTCGGCATCGTGCTGGTCGCGGTCTTCGCCGTGGGACTGCACCTGTTCCCCTCCGCCGGCTACATCCCGGCGGAACAAGGGGTCGGCCCCTGGCTCGCGCACATCACGCTGCCTGCGCTCGCGCTCAGCTTCGACGTCGTCGCGGACGTGGCCCGCCAGCTCCGCGGCTCTCTCGTCGCGGCCTACCGCGAGAACTACGTGACGGGCGCGGTCGTACGGGGCCTGAGTCCCCGTCGGATCTTCCTCGGCCATGTGCTCCGCAACGGCATCGGCCCGGCCCTGGCCACCCTCGGCCTGAAGTTCCCCGCACTGGTCGGCGCCTCCGTCGTCACCGAGTGGATCTTCGGCCTGCAGGGCTTCGGCAGGTTCGCCAACGACTCCGCCCAGGCCGGCGACGTACCGGCCGTACAGGGGGTCCTCGTGGTGTCGATCGTCCTGGTCGTCCTCTTCAACCTGATCGTCAACCTGGTGCTGGCACGTGTCACGCCGGCATCCCAGCGGGGGGTATGACCATGGTGCGCCGCGTCCTGACCCTGACCTCCGGCCGGATCGCCGTGGTCATCCTCACCCTGATCGCGCTGCTGGCGGTCCTCGGCCCGCTGCTCGCCCCGCAGAACCCCCTGGCCACCAGCGACAACACCCTCGCCGCGGCCTCCGGGTCCCACTGGCTCGGTACCGACTACCTCGGCCGGGACACCTTCAGTCGGCTCCTGGACGGCTCACGCGTCAGCGTGCTCGGCTCCCTCGAAGTCGCCGTGATGGCCCTGGTCGTCGGCGCGATCCCGGGCATCCTGTCGGTCTACCTCGGCCGGACCTTCGAATGGCTCACCCTGCGGCTGGCCGACACCCTGGTCGCCCTGCCGTTCCTGCTGTTCGCGGTCGCCGTCATCGCCCTCCTGGGCAACGGCATCACCCAGGCCATGCTCGTCACCGGCGCCCTCGTCTCCCCGCTCTTCTACCGGGTGGCCCGCGCCGCCACCCTGGCCGTCGCCCGCTCGCCGTACGTGGAGGCCGCGCTCGTCGCGGGTGCCTCGACCGGCTGGATCGTCCGCCGCCACGTCTGGGTCAAGGTGCTCCCGCCGATCGCCGTCGCGCTCGCCCAGACCATCGGTGTCGGCTTCATCATCGTCTCCAGCCTCACCTTCCTCGGCATCGGCGTGCAGCCTCCCGCCCCCACCTGGGGCGGACTGCTCGCCTCCGACCTGGGCTACCTCAGCTACCAGCCGTGGGCGCCCCTCGCCCCCGCGGTACTGATCATGATCACCGTCTGGGCCAGCAACCTGCTCGCCGACGCGATCCGCGACGTCTCCGGCGAAGCGGGCCGGGCCTTCGTCAACACCCGCAAGGCCCGCGCCAATCGCCTCGGCAAGCCCGACCCCGTATCCACCGGAGGTGCGTGATGACCACGCTGTCCGCGAAGGCCGCACCCGGCACGACCCTGAGTGCCGCCTCGCCCGCCACCGAGCCCGTTGGTGAGCTTTCCACGGCCGGCGCGACGGCCGCCCCCGTGCTCGCCGTGCGCGGTGTGCGCATCAGCGACCGGGTCACCGACCGCGAGATCGTCCACGGTGTGAGCTTCGAACTCACCCCGGGGAAAACGGTCGGCATCGTCGGCGAGTCGGGCAGCGGCAAGACCCTCACCTGCCGGGCCACCCTGGGCATCCTGCCCCCGCACTTCGAGGTCTCCGCCGGTTCCGTCGAGATCGCCGGCACCGACATCGCGACCCTGACCCCCCAGCAGTGGACCGCTCTGCGCGGCGCCACGATCAGCGCCGTCTTCCAGGACCCGGCGTCCTACCTCAACCCCTCGATCCGGGTGGGCGCGCAGATCGCCGAGGTCATCCGGGTCAAGAAGGGCCTGAAGCGGCGCGAGGCACGCCACCGTGCCGTCGAACTGCTCCAGGCCGTCCAACTGCGTGACCCCGAACTGGTCTACGGCCAGTACACGCACGAACTGTCCGGCGGCATGCTCCAGCGCGTCCTGATCGCCGCCGCGATCGCCGCCGACCCGCAGATCCTCATCGCCGACGAGGCGACGACCGCGCTCGACGTCACGGTCCAGGCCGAGATCCTCGACCTCCTCGCCGAACTGCGCGAACAGGCCGGGCTCGCCCTGGTGGTCGTCTCCCACGACCTCGCCGTCGTCGCCCAGCTGTGCGACGAGGTCCTCGTCATGCGCGAGGGCGAGGTGGTGGAACAGGGTCCGACGAGCGACGTGCTCCACCGTCCGCGCCACGAGTACACCCGACTGCTCATCGCCGAGCACGACCAGTACGGCCTGGAGAAGTTCCTCACGCCGCAGGAGGCATCGTGACCACCGAGGACGAGCAGGAACAGCGGCCCGCCGACGCCGGGACGGACGGGCGGGCCGTCCTTGAGGTCACCGGCCTCGACGTGCACTACGGATCCCGCAGACAGCGCCGCCGCGCCCTGCACGGCGTCTCGCTGAGCGTCGCTCCCGGGGAGACCGTCGGCATCATCGGCGAGACGGGATCGGGCAAGTCCACCTTCGCCCGTACGGTCCTGGGCCTGGTACGCGCCTCCGCGGGCCGGATCGTCATCGGCGGCGAGGACGTCGGGGCGTACGGCAGCCGTCAGTGGCGCAGGCTGCGCCGCCGAGGCGTCGTCCAGTACGTCTTCCAGGACCCGCTGCGCAGCCTAGACCCCGACCTCACCATCGAGGACTCGCTCATCGAGCCGCTGCTCATCCAGGGCGTGGCACGACAGGAAGCGGCCCGCCGGGCGCGTACGTTCCTCGCCCGCGTGCAACTCTCCGAGGACCTGCTCGACCGGCTGCCTGGGGAGCTGTCCGGCGGTCAGCGCCAGCGGGTCGCGGTGGCCCGGGCACTGGTCACCGAACCTAAGCTGGTCATCCTCGACGAGCCGGTCAGCGCCCTCGACTCCGCCAACCGCGTCCAGATCCTGCAGATCCTCAAGGACCTGCGCGCGGCGGGCGTGGCCCTCGTCTTCATCTCCCACGACCTGGGGTCCGTCGCCGGTGTCGCCGACCGCATCGCCGTGCTCTACCAGGGCGAACTCGTCGAGGTCGGCGCGGCCCGCGAGGTCATCACCGACCCGCAGCACGTCTACACCCGGCTGCTCGTCGGCTCCGCGCCCACCCTGCGCAGCGCCTCGGCCGACCGCGCGGAACGCGACCGGCTCCGCGCGCTGCTGCACGCTTGAGCCCACGCACCTCGGTGCGCCGACGACCCCCTACACCCCTCAACTTCCGCACCACCGAGAGGAATCCGCATGCCCCGCACGATCCACCTCGCCCTGCACCCCTACGGCGTCGGCGGCCCCGGCCAGCACGGTCTGTGGAAGGACCCGAGCGTCGCGAAGAACGCCAGCATCGACATCAACTACTACATCAAGCAGGCGCAGGCGGCCGAACACGCCCTGTTCGACGCCCTGTTCGTCGTCGACAGCCAGTTCATCAACGCGACCTACCCCTCGCACTATCTCAACCGGCTCGAACCACTGACCCTGTTGTCGGCGGTCGCCACCCACACCCGGCACATCGGCCTGGTCGGCACGGCGAGTTCGACGTACAACTCGCCCTTCAACCTCGCCCGCCGGTTCGCCTCCCTCGACCACATCAGCGGCGGCCGGGCCGGCTGGAACGTGGTGACCAGCTTCGACACCGGCACGTCCCGCAACTACGGGCTCGACGAGCACCTCGACTACACCACCCGCTACGGCAGGGCGCTGGAGTTCGTCAAGGTCGCCCGCGGCCTGTGGGACTCGTACGAGGACGACGCGTTCCCCGCCGACGTCGAGCGGGACATCTTCCTCGACCCGACCAAGCTGCACGCGCTCGACCACGAGGGCGAGCACTTCAAGGTCGCCGGGCCGCTCAATCTCTCGCGCTCGCCGCAGGGCCAGCCGGTCATCTTCCAGGCCGGTGTCTCCGAGGAGGGCCGCGACCTCGCCGCGCAGGTCGCCGAGGGCATCTACGCGCCCGGCGGTTCACTGCAGCAGGCGCAGGACTACTACGCCGACATCAAGAAGCGCACCGCCTCGTACGGCCGCGACCCCGAGCACATCAAGATCTTCATCCACGGCGGACCGATCGTCGCCGCCACCGACGAGGCCGCCCTGCGCCGCGAGCGGGAGATCTTCGAGGAGGACAACGACTTCAAGGGCAACCTCGCCCTGCTCGGCCGCTCCTTCGGCGCGTACGACTTCAGCGCGCACGACCTGGACGCGCCGTTCCCGGACGTGGCGCACCTCGCCGAGAAGGGTGGCCGAACCGGCGCGTCCAAGCTGATCGAGCGGGCGAAGGCTGAGAACCTGACTCTGCGTCAAGTGGCGGATTCCGTCAGCGAGTTCCGTCGATCGCCGTTCGTCGGGGCGCCGGGGACCGTGGCCGACACCATCGAGAAGTGGTTCGACGCCGGCACCTTCGACGGCATCAACCTCGCCTTCCGCAACAACGCCGACCTGGAACTCTTCGTCGACGGCGTCGTCCCGATCCTCCAGAAGCGCGGACTGTTCCGCACCGAGTACGCGGCCGACACCCTGCGCGGCAACCTCGGCCTGCCGGTCCCCGCCAACCGCAACACCCGCGAGCCCAGCCTCGCGGACGACTGAGGACAGCGACATGAGCGAACTGTCGGCGACGGGCGGGCGTGACGTCCACACGGTACGGTTCCCGGCCGCCACCCCGCCGGACACGGTGGACGTGCTGATCGTCGGCGCGGGCCCCGTCGGCCTCTCCGCCGCGGTCGAACTGGCCGGACGCGGCGTCCGCGTCGCCGTCGTGGACCGCGCCCGTACCGCGACCCTGGTACGGGCCGGCGCGATGGGACACACCCCGCGCGTGGTGGAACACTTCCGGCGCTGGGGGCTGCTCCAGCGCATCCGCGACGCCTGGACCTACCCACCGGAGTGGAACCAGGGCACCCGACTGGTCACCTCCCTGGCCGGACACGAACTCGTCCCGCTGCCGCGCCCCTCCTTCAACTCCCGGCGCCCCACGACCTCGTACGCGTCGGAGGAAGCGCTGCGACGGCCGCAGACCGTGCTCCAGCAGGTCTTCCTCGACCGGCTGAGGGAACAGGGCGTGAGCGTCGCGGGCGGCTGGGAGCTGCGGGCCCTGCACGAGCACGCCGACGGCGTCGACGCCGAGGTCGTGGGCGTTGGCGTGGCTGGTGACGGGGGTGAGCGGCGTACCGTCCGTGCCGCCTATGTGCTGGGCACCGACGGCGGGAGCAGTACCACCCGACGGCTGGCCGGCATCGAGCGCGAGGGCGAGCACGCCGCGGAGAAGCGGCTGCGGCTCATCGTCCGTACCGGCGACATCAGCGACCGCGTCGGCGCGGCGCCGAGCGGCAGCAACATCGTCGTCAACGCGAAGGCGTCAGGCTTCCTGGCGGCGGTGAGCACCCGCGAATGGCGGGTCTACGCCGGCCCGTACCCGCTCGACCACGAGCCCACCGAGGACGAGCTGCTGGAGATCGGCCGGGCCGCGTTCGGCTTCGACCTGGACCTCGAACTGGTCTCGGCGACGACCTTCTACCACGCCACCCGGATCGCCGAGACGTTCCACCGTGGCCGGGTCCTGCTGGCCGGCGACGCCGCGCATGTCCGTACCCCCGGCGGCAACCTCGGCGAGGGCTTCGGGGACGTGGTCAACCTCGGCTGGAAACTGGCCGCGGTGATCGGCGGCCACGCGCCGACGACGCTGCTCGACTCCTACGACGAGGAGCGCCGCCGGCACAACTGGCGGATCGCCGACCACTCGCTCCAGCGCGCCCGCCGTACCCAGTCGACCCTCGCGGAGATCCGCCGCGGCGGCATCCCCGACGACGCCGACCTCGGACCGGAGGCCGTACGGCGCCGGCAGGAGATCGGCGAACGGCTCGGCAGGGACCGGGACCCGGCGGCGGGCGTCACCTTCGACGAGCGCTACGACGCGTCGAGCGCGATCTGGTACGAACCCGGCCAGCTCGACTCCGAACCCCGCTGGCGTGCGGACGTCTACGAGGACGACCCGCGACCGGGCCACCGTGCTCCCGACGGACACGTCGATCCGTACGGCGGCACACTCCACGACCGCATCGGTGTCTCCCTGGCCCTGCTCGTGCTCACCGAGGACCGTGGCGTCGAGCAGGCCTTCGTGGCGGAGGCCGCGGCACGGGCGCTGCCCTTCGCCGTGATCCACCTGACCCACCCCGAGGCCCGCGCGGTCTACGGCACCGGCAACGTCCTCGTACGCCCCGACCAGCACGTCGCCTGGCGCGGCACCGAACTCCCCGGCGGAGGCGCCGGAGCCGTCCTCGACCGGGTGCTGGGGGCCGGCGGCGACCGACAGACCGGCACCGGGACCGGTGACACCGGCGCCTCGGGACTTGTCGCGGTCGGCGGAGCCGCAGGCGGTCCCGGACGCGGAGTTGAACGGTGAGCCGCCCGACAACTCGACGACGCACCGGGCGACTTCGAAAGGCGAGCACCACATGACGAACGGAACACCGCGCTTCAGACTCGGCTTCCTCACCCATGTCCAGGGGCGGGGCACCGACCTGGCACAGACCTACCGCAACGCCACCGAGCTCTTCGTCGCCGCCGACGAACTCGGCTTCGACGTCGGCTGGGTCGCCCAGCACCACGTCCCCGGCAGCGGCGGCGGCCTCTCCTCACCCTGGACGTTCCTCGCCCACGCCGCGGCCCGGACCACCCGCATCCGCCTCGGTACGGCCATCACGGTGCTGCCGCTGGAGGACCCGGTCCGCCTCGCCGAGGACGTCGCCGTCGTCGACACGCTCAGCGGCGGCCGCGTCGAGGTCGGCGTCGGCAGCGGCTACAGCGAGCTGGAGTACGCCGCTTTCGGCCGGGACCCCGCCCGCAAGCGCGAGTTGACCACCGAGCACCTGAACGTGCTGCGCACGGCCCTGGCCGGCGAGGAGGTGCGTGCGCCAGGATTCCGCGTCCAGCCCGCGCCCGGGGACTTCTCCGACCGCATCTGGCAGGGCGTCTTCAGCGGGCCCGGCGCACAGCACGCCGCCGCGGGCGGCTCGAACCTGCTGCTCAACCGGGCGGCGTACGGGTTCGACGCACCCACCGACGAGATCCAGCGGCCCTGGGCCGACGCGTACCTGGACGCGTGGGACCGGCCGCGTCGACCGCGGATCGGGCTGTCCCGGTTCGTGTTCCCGGCGAAGGACCGGCGCACGGCCCTTGCGCACATCGGCGACGACGTGCACCGGGCGGCGCTGCGCATGGCCGAGAACGGCGCCTTTCCCAAGGGCCTAGCCCCGGAGGAGGCGTTGCGCCGCTTCCACTGCTTCTACGGCTCCACCGAGGAGATCGTCGCGGAGCTGCGGCAGGAGAAGGCGCTGCCCCTCGCGACCGACCTGATCACCCAGTTCAACCCCGCCGTCCTCGACCACGACACCGCCATCCGCGCCCTCGAACTCATCGCGACCGAGGTGGCACCCGCCCTGGGCTGGCAGCCCGCGACCGAGCCCGCACTCGCTGGAGTCTGACATGACCGAATACACAGACCACCACGCCCCCGAGGGCCTGCGCACGCGCGGCACCGTCATCGTGGTGCCCGGCAGGGGAGAGACCCGCGAGACCTACATCCGGCTGGGCAGGCGGCTCGCCGCCGACGCCTACCGCGTCCGTGTCGTCGACGCCCCGGACATCGACGCCGACGACCTGGACGGCCAACTGGCCGACTTCGGAGCCCGGTTGACCGCCGCCGGGGACGGGACCGCGGGGGCGAACGGGCCCGAGGACGGGGTCGAGGGCGGGATCGTCCGCCCGGTCGTGCTCGTCGGCGCGGACACCGGTGCCCTCGCCGTCGCCGCGCTGCTCGGCGTGGGCGACACCACGGGCGGGGCCCCGACCGGCCTGCGACCGGACGCCGTCGTCCTCGCCGGGCTCCCGGGCCACGCGACCGGTGCCGTCGACGCCGCTGGCACCTGGGACGACGAACTCGACGTACGCACCTCCTGCCCCGCCCACCGGGGCAGGCTCACGGACGACACCCAGGTACGCCGTGGCGCACTCGGCGAGCCGGTGCCGGAAGCCCTGCTCGCGGCGGCCTACGGCAGCGAGGCCGATGTGCCCGCGCTGATCCTCGTCGGCGACGCCGATCCGCTAGCGGACCACGACGCGCTCGTCCGCACGGCCAAGTCCCTGCCCCGCGCCCGTCTGTCCACCGTCCGCGGCGGCCACCACGACGTGCTGAACGACCTGCAGCACCGCTCGGTGGCGGCCGAGATCGTCACCTTCCTGGAGACCCTGCGCAACGAACTGGTGCCACTGATCGCCGTGGAGACCAGCGACTGGTGAGCGGGCCCCTCCCCACCCCTCACGTGCCACGTCCGAACCCCGAACCCTGAAAGGTCCCCTCATGGCCGCGATTCTGTCCGTCTCCGGAAGCCCTTCGGCCACCTCCCGCACCACACGACTCCTGCGCCACCTGGACGACCGGCTACGGGACCAGGGGCACGACGTCGTCTCCCTGGAGGCGCGCACCCTGCCCGCCGAGGCGCTGCTCGGTGCCGACTTCCGGCACCCGGCCGTCGTCGAGGCCACGGCGCTGTTCGAGCAGGTGGACGGGGTGGTGATCGGCACCCCCGTCTACAAGGCCGCCTACTCGGGACTGCTGAAGTCGCTGCTCGACCTGCTCCCGCAGTACGCGCTGGCCGGCAAGACGGTGCTGCCGCTCGCCACCGGCGGCAGCACGGCCCACGTCCTGGCCATCGACTACGCGCTGCGCCCGGTACTGAGCTCCATGGGGGCCGCGCACATCGTCCAGGGCTGGTTCACGCTCGACAAGGACATCACCGCCGGGGACGACGGCGGTCTGACCGTCGCGCCGGGTGCGGCGGAGGCCCTGGCGCAGGTCACGGACCAGTTCTCCGTAGCTCTCGGAGGCCGTACGACGGTGCTGGCGCCCGTGGGGTAGAGCGGGTTCGGCCATCTCGGCCCTGCACATGATCTTTTTACGTTACCTTTGCCAATCGGGAACCTCTCCTGAGGCGGCAGCCGTTCATCTGACGGACCGCGTACAGGAATCAACCGTGTACAGGTAACAGCAGAAGCCGAGGTGGCAGTAGTGGCGATGTTCGACCGGCTCAAGGAGCAGGCGAAGAACCTCCAGCAGTCCCGGAGCGGCGGGGGAGGGACCGGCCAGGGACAGCACGGTGGCCACGGGGCCGGCTCGTCCTCCGCCGGTTCCTCGGGCTCCTCCGGTGGCGGCTCGAAGGCTCAGCTGCTCGGGCTGTTCAAGTCCCAGCTCGCTTCGGCGAAGGCCGAGTTGAAGAGCGGTTCCTACCGGGACGCCAGCATGGCGATGTGTGCCCTGGTGGCCGCGGCCGACGGGCAGGTCGACCCGGCGGAGCGGCAGCGCGTGGAGGAGCTGATCGCCTCGAACGAGGTGCTGCAGAACTTCCCGGCGGACCAGCTGCGTCAGCGCTTCAACCAGCACGTGGACCGGCTCACGGCCAACTTCGAACAGGGCAAGGCGGAGGCGCTGCGCGACATCGCGAAGGCTGCCAAGAAGCCGACGGAGGCCCGTGCGGTCGTCCAGACCGGCATGGTGGTCGCGGGCGCGGACGGTCACTTCGAGGCGTCCGAGCAGTACGCGATCCGCGAGGCGTGCCAGGCGCTTGGGCTGTCGCCCACGGAGTTCGGCGTCTGAGCGACGCGCCCTGTTCCGGCCCCGGCCCGGTCCGGCCCGGTCGTAGGGTGCGGCGCCGTCGTGGCTGATCGCGCAGTTCCCCGCGCCCCTGAAAATCGGGGCTGCGCCCCGGCTTTTCATCTCCGGCCGCACGGAACCCGCGCACCCGACCACGACGGCGCCGTCGTCTTCAGGGGCGCGGGGAACTGCGCGACCGGCCACGACGGCGCTTTTCGTCTTTAGGGGCGCGGGGAACTGCGCGACCGGCCACGACGGCGCTTTTCGTCTTTAGGGGCGCGGGGAACTGCGCGGCCAGCCACGACGGCGCGATCGTTTGAGGGTGCGGCCAGCCACGACGGCGCTGTCGTTTTTGGGGGCGCGGGGAACTGCGCGATCAGCCACGACGGCGCCGCAGACGGAAACACCAGGCCCTCCCACCCCTGGTCCCAGGACTGAACTGGCCGGTATACAAGGGCAGTCACTCGCCGTCCAGGACCCAGGGGGAACCTCTCGATGAACCGTCGCACCCAGCACGACAGGCCCGCATCGAGCCGCCGCCGCGCGACAGCCATGGCCGCGGCCGTCACCGGCTGCGCCCTCGTCATCGCCTCCGGCGCCCCCGCCGCGGCACACGGCGGCGGCTCCGGCAAAGGCCACGGCGGCGGACACGGCGGTACGCACAACAAAGGCACGGACTACGCCGCCCTGGGCGACTCCTACACCTCGGGCCCGCTGATACCGAACCAGGTCGACGCGAACTGCGCGCGCTCAGACCACAACTACCCCTCCCTCGTCGCCGCGGAGCGAAAAGTGTCCACGTTCAAGGACGTGAGCTGCGGCGGCGCCACGACCGAGCACATGTGGAAGGCCCAGGGCACCAACCCTCCGCAGCTCAACGCCCTGAAGCGGAGCACCGACCTGGTGACCGTCCAGATCGGCGGTAACGACTTCGGGTTCGGCACCATCATCGCCACCTGCGCGCAACTGAGCGCACAGGATCTCGCGGGCAACCCGTGTCAACGGCACTACAAGACGGCCTCCGGTGTCGACCAGCTGACGCTGAAGATCCTCGACACCGCCCCCAAGCTCGCCGCCGTGCTGCGGGCCGTGCACGCCAGGGCGCCGCACGCGCGCGTGCTCGTCGTCGGCTACCCGAATCTCCTGCCGGAGGACGGCAGCGGCTGCTACCCCTCGGTACCGTTCGCGGCCAAGGACTTCCCCTACCTGCGCGACACCGGTAAGCGCCTCAACCTGATGATGCGCGCGGTGGCGAAGCTCAACCGCGCGGAATACGTCGACACCTACGGGCCCACGATCGGCCACGACATGTGCAAGGCCCCTGCGGTCCGCTGGGTCGAACCCCTGCAGCCGGCCTCGCCCGCGGCCCCCGCACACCCCAACGCCAAGGGCGAGGCGGCCATGGCGGGCGCCGTCCTGAAGCAGCTGCGCAAGGGCCACGGCCGCTGACAGAGACCCCTGACGGAAACCTCTGACGGAAAACCCTTTCCCGTCCGCTCCCGCTCCGTTCCGGAGCCGACTCGCCGGTCGCGGAGGTACGTCGGCTCGTCTTGTTGAGGGATCACCATGTGCGATGAGGGGACTCGGGGGCACAGGGGAGTGGGGGGAGCCCGACAGTACGCGGCCGGTGAAAGGGATGAACATCGTGGTACGACCGAAGATCTTGGTGGTGGGAGCGGGCTTCGCGGGAGTGGAGTGCGTCCGCCGCCTGGAGCGCAAACTGGGACCCGACGAGGCCGACCTGGCGCTGGTGACACCGTTCTCCTACCAGCTCTACCTGCCACTGCTGCCACAGGTCGCCTCCGGGGTGCTCACCCCGCAGTCCATCGCCGTGTCGCTGCGCCGCAGCCGCAGGTACCGCACCCGCATCATTCCCGGCGGTGCCATCGGCGTGGACGTGAAGGCGAAGGTCTGCGTCGTCCGCAAGATCACGGGCGAGATCGTCAACGAACGGTACGACCAGATCGTGCTGGCGCCGGGCAGCGTCACCCGTACCTTCGACATCCCGGGCCTCGTCGACAACGCCCGCGGGATGAAGACGCTCGCCGAGGCCGCGTACGTCCGTGACCATGTGATCTCGCAGCTCGACATCGCCGACGCCAGCCACGACGAGGCCGAGCGGGCGGCCCGGCTCCAGTTCGTGGTGGTGGGCGGCGGCTACGCCGGTACCGAGACGGCCGCGTGCCTGCAGCGTCTGACGCACAACGCCGTCAAGCGCTACCCGAGGCTCGACCCGAAGCTGATCAAGTGGCATCTGATCGACATCGCGCCGAAGCTGATGCCCGAACTGGGCGACAAACTCGGCATCAGCGCCCTGCAGATCCTGCGCAGGCGCGGCATCGAGGTCTCGCTGGGCGTGTCCATCGAGAAGGCGGGCCCCGAAGAGGTCACCTTCACCGACGGCCGGGTGATCCCCACCCACACGCTCATCTGGACCGCCGGAGTCGCGGCCAGCCCGCTCATCGCGACCCTGGGCGCCGAGACGATCAAGGGGCGCCTCGCGGTCAGCTCGGAGATGTCCCTTCGCGGCCACGACGGTGTCTTCGCACTCGGCGACGCCGCCGCCGTACCGGACGAAGCCAAGGACGTGGAGGGCGCCGTCTGCCCGCCGACCGCCCAGCACGCGATGCGCCAGGGCAAGCACGTCGCCGACAACGTCATCGCCGCGCTGCGCGGCCAGGCGATGACGCCGTACGTCCACAAGGACCTGGGACTCGTCGTCGACCTCGGCGGCTTCGACGCCGTGTCCAAGCCGCTCGGCGTCGAACTGCGCGGCCTGCCCGCCCTGGTCGCCGCCCGCGGCTACCACTGGGGGGCGCTGCGCACCAACGTGGCGAAGGCCCGGGTGGCGACGAACTGGGTGCTGAACTCCCTGGCCGGCGACGATTTCGTACGCACCGGATTCCAGTCGCGTACGCCCGCCACGCTGCGGGACTTCGAGTACACGAACGCGTATCTGACGCCGGAGGAGATCCGGGAGCGTACCAAGGCCGGGTGACGACAGCGTCCGTGCCGGTTCCGGTGCGGATGCAGGTGCGGGTGCCGATGCCCGGAAGGTGACCGGGGAGGTGACCGGGAGGGCAGGCGGGCCTTCCGACGCGTACCGAGGTGGGCGCACGCCGATTCGCGGCGTGCGCCCATCACTTCGCCGAGGCGCCCCACGACGGCCTCGCCCGGTTCCTCGGCGACCCCGAACGGGCCGCGCGAATCGTCACGGGAGCACCCGGGAATCACCGCAGGAACCTCCGTGAATCACCGCAGGACCGGCAAGGCCTCCGTGGGTACCATGCGACGTGCCCGTCACCTCCAACGCACCACGCGGACACCGCCCACCACACAACAGCGCAACGGGGCCCACGGCCCCCACCACACGATGGGGTAACCAGTGCTATTGAAAACCTTCGGCTGGTCGTTCGCGGTCACCGCGCTCGCCCTGGTCGCAGCGGTCTTCTACGGAGGGTGGACCGGCTTCGGCATCGTGGCGATCCTCGCCATCCTCGAAATCTCCCTGTCGTTCGACAACGCGGTCGTCAACGCCGGAATCCTGAAGAAGATGAACGCCTTCTGGCAGAAGATCTTCCTCACCGTCGGTGTCCTCATCGCCGTGTTCGGTATGCGACTGGTCTTCCCCGTCGTCATCGTGGCGGTCAGCGCCTCCATGGGCCCGATCGAGGCCGTCGACCTCGCCCTCACGGACAAGGACCGCTACCAGCAACTGGTCACCGACGCCCACCCGTCGATCGCCGCCTTCGGTGGCATCTTCCTGCTGATGATCTTCCTCGACTTCATCTTCGAGGACCGTGACATCAAATGGCTCGGCTGGCTGGAGCGGCCGCTCGCCAAGCTCGGCAAGGTCGACATGCTGTCGGTCTGCATCGCCCTGATCGTGCTGCTGATCACCTCCCTGACCTTCGCGGCCCACGCCCACCAGCACGGTGGCGCGCACGCCGACAAGGCGGAAACGGTCCTGCTCTCCGGTATCGCGGGCCTGGTCACGTACATGATCGTGGGCGGTCTCTCGGGTCACTTCGAGAACCGGATCGAGGAGGACGAGGAACGCGAGCAGGAGGCGCAGGGTGAGGCCGAACGCACCGGCAAACCCCGCTCCGCGGTCGCCCTGGCGGGCAAGGCCGCGTTCTTCATGTTCCTGTACCTCGAAGTCCTCGACGCCTCCTTCTCCTTCGACGGCGTGATCGGCGCGTTCGCCATCACCAACGACATCGTCCTGATGGCGCTGGGCCTCGGCACCGGCGCGATGTACGTCCGTTCGCTGACCGTGTACCTGGTCCGCCAGGGCACCCTCGACGACTACGTCTACCTGGAGCACGGCGCGCACTACGCGATCGGCGCCCTGTCCGTCATCCTCCTCGTCACCATCCAGTACGAGATCAACGAGGTGATCACCGGCCTGGTCGGCGTCGTCCTGATCGCCTGGTCCTTCTGGTCCTCCGCGCGCCGCAACAAGGCACTCGCCGAGGAGGGATCGGAGGACCCGGCCGATCCGGACAAGGACAGGGCCGGGGCCGCGACCGGTTCCTGAGCCCCCGGCGGCACTTCCGTCCTGTCACCGACGACCTTTGTCCATGGCCCCATTCCGCCGCCGACGGCGAGGGTGGGGCCATGAGTCGATTCGGCGGGGCCGGGGGAGGGACGACGGCGCCGGCCGGGCTCATCGCGCTGGCGCTCGGCGGGTTCGGCATCGGCCTGACCGAGTTCCTGATCGCCGGTCTGCTGCCCCAGGTGGCGTCGAGCTTCGCGGTGTCCGAGGCGGCGGCGGGCCGGCTGATCTCCGGGTACGCGCTGAGTGTCGCCGTCGGTGCGATGGTGCTGACCGCGGCGACGGCCCGGCTGCCCCGCAAGCAGGTGCTGGCCGGCCTGGTGGCGTTGTTCGTCGTCGGCAACCTGCTCTGCGCCGTCGCGCCGGACTACGAGGTGATGCTGCTCGGGCGGATCGTCGCGGCGCTGTGCCACGGCTCGTTCTTCGGCATCGGCTCACTGGTCGCCCGCGGTCTGGTCGCGCCGGAGAGGAAGTCCCGCGCGGTGGCGGTCATGTTCGCCGGACTGACAGTTGCCAACGTGCTGGGCGTGCCCTTCGGCGCGCTCGTCGGCGAACGCTGGGGCTGGCGCGCCGCCTTCTGGTCGGTCACCGCGATCGGCGTACTCGCCCTCGCGGGCATCCTCGCCCTGGTGCCGCCGGACCCGGCGGAGTCACGGTCGGCCACGGCGACGACGGGCGGGGTACGGGCCCAGTTCCGCGCGTTCCGGTCCTGGCAGGTGTGGCTGACACTGACGGCCACCGCGCTCGGCTACGGCGGCATGTTCGGCGCGTTCACCTACATCGCCTATACGTTCACGGAGGTCGGCGGCTTCTCCTCGGCGGACGTCGCCTGGCTGCTCATGGTGTACGGGACCGGTCTGGTCGTCGGCAACATCGTCGGCGGGCGAGCGGCCGACCGTGACCGCGACCGCGCCCTGGTCCTCGCCCTGCTCGGACTCGCCGTCACCCTGGCCGCGTTCGGTCTGCTGGCCCACAGCGCCGTCGCATCGGTGGTCCTGGTGTTCCTGATGGGGGTGTTCGGGTTCGCCGGGGTGCCCGGCATGATCACCCGCGTCACCGACCACGCCCACGGGGCGGCGCTGGCGGCGAGCGCCAACGTGTCCGCGTCGAACATCGGCAACGCGCTCGGAGCCTGGCTCGGCGGCCTGGCCCTCACCGCGGGCCTCGGCTACACCGCCCCGCTCCACGTCGGCGCGGGAATCACCCTGATCGCCTTCGTGGTCATGGCCGTCGCCGCACGACTGGCCAGGACACCCGGGCGCCGCCACGAGAACCTCCGGTTCGACCAGCGGCGCCGGCCTCGACGAGACTGGAGGAGACACGACGGTCGTTCCCCCCACCAGTAGGTCGGTAGATGCAGCAGCCACAGAACGAACTCGGCGCCTTCCTGCGCGCGAACCGAGCCCGCACCGAACCGACCGATGTCGGTCTGCCCGCCGGTGGCGGCAGCCGCAGGGTCGCGGGTCTGCGACGGGAAGAGGTGGCCGTACTGGCCGGTGTGAGCGCCGACTACTACGCCCGCCTGGAACAGGGGCGTGAGCGCAACCCCTCACCCCAGGTGGTCGACGCGGTGGGCCGGGCCATGCGACTGACACCGGACGCGCGGACTCACCTCTTCCGGCTGGCCGGCCTGCACCCCGCGCTCACCTCGGCAGCGGGCCGCGACCTGGTCCACCCCTCGCTGCTGCACCTCCTGGACGCCTTCCCCGGGGCCGCCGCCTATGTCCTGAGCCCCGCCTTCGACGTACTCGCGAAGAACGCCGTCGCCACCGCGCTCCTCGCCCCCTTCGAGGGCACGCCGAACATGGTCCGGGTGCTGTTCCAGCACCCGCGGGCGCGCGAGGTCTTCGTCGACTGGGCCGTCGTGGCGCGCGCCACCGTGCACGCCCTGCGGCTGCACGCGGGCCGCTTCCCCGACGACCCCGCCATCGGCGGCCTGGTGTCCGAGCTGTCGCGGACGGCACCGGACTTCCTGCGCCTGTGGCAGGAGAACGAGGTGGAGAACCTGGCCCGCGCGTACAAGGTGTTCGTCCTGCCCGGCGCCGGCCGTATCGAGCTGACGTACCAGACCTTCGACGTGCACGACGCTCCCGGGCAGCAGCTCCTGGTCGGCGTACCCGAACCCGGCAGCACGAGCGCCGCGGCGATCGAGTCCCTCCTGGCTCCGGCCGAACAGGGGAGCGGTTCCTGACGAGCTGCGGTGACGACCAGGCGGACCGGGACAGCACCTCCTGAGCAACCGACGCCTGAGAAACCGGCCCTGGGAAACCAGGACCGTAGGTGTCCGGATCTGCTCCTAGCCTGGACGCGAGGCACACAGCACCGGACGGTTCACCGCTCCGGACGGGCCTTTTCCGCAGTCCTCACCCCCTGCCTGGTTCATTTGGGAGCGCATCATGTCAGCCACCCCGCGCCTGCTCGTCTACGGAGCCACCGGATACACCGGGAAGCTCGTCGCCGAGCACGCCAAGGAGTCGGGCCTCGACATCGTCGTGGCCGGCCGCGACCCGGAGCGCGTCAAGGCGCTCGGCGACGAACTCGGCGTCGAGAGCCGTGCCTTCACGCTCGACGACCCCGCACTCGTGCGTGCCGCGCTCGACGGCATCACCGTGGTCCTGAACGTCGCCGGCCCCTTCCACCGCACCGCACGCCCGCTCATGGACGCCTCCATCGACCAGGGCGTCCACTACCTCGACACCACCGCCGAGTACGACGTCTTCGCCACCGCGCGCTCCCGGCACGCCGAGGCCACGGCCGCCGGCGTGATGGTCATGTCCGGCGTCGGCTGGGACGTCGTACCCAGTGACTCCGTGGCCGCCCACGCCGCCGCGCGCGTCACCGAACCCACCGCCCTGCGCCTCGCCCTCAAGCTCCTCAGCGCCACCCCCGAGGAGGCGCGCGGCCTGAACCTCTTCTCCCGCGGGTCCATCGTCAGCGCCACCGAGGGCATCGGCGACCTGGGCACACTGGTCCGTACCGACGGGGACATCGTCGCGCTGCCGGAGCCCAAGGTGGCCTCCTTCGACTTCGGCGACGACGGCCCGGAGGAGTCGGTGTCCGTGTCCATGGGCGACCTGATCACCAGTCACTACGCGCTGGGCATCCCCTCGATCGAGGTGTACGTGCAGATCGGGCAGCCCCTTCCCGTCGACCTCGACCTGGCGGCGCTGCCCGACGGGCCGACCGCGCGGGAGCGGGAGGTGGGACGCAGCAAGGTCGTCGCCGAGGTGACGGGCCGGGACGGCACCGTGGTCCGCTCCCTGATCGACACACCGACGGGGTACCGGTTCACCCAGCTCTCGTCCGTGGAGATCGCCCGCCGTGTGCTGGCCGGCTCCTTCACACCCGGTTTCCAGTCACCTTCCTCCGCCTACGGGCCCGAGCTGGCCCTGGCTGTCGGCGACACGCAGATCAAGGACCTGTAGGCAGCCACAGCCGGTCACACGACCGGCGACCGGGCGCAGCCTGGGTGTGGGACTCCTAGGCAGACACGTCCTTCTCGGCGGGGTGCCGCTCGACCAGACTGACGGTGTTCGCCCGACGGAGGCGGACGGAACCCCTGGAACCCTGGTGAAAGGCCACTGCCATGTCGTCTCCCACTGCCCCGATGTCGAGCGCCCGACAGATCGAGAACCTCATCGCCCGCTACTCCCACCTCGTCGACGAGGGCGACTTCGAGCGGTTCGGCGCGCTCTTCGAGAACGCCGACTTCGTATCCGGCGAGGTGAGCCTTCGCGGCGGCAAGGCCGTCGAGGAGCTGATCGGCGCCAGGCTCGTGGTGCACGACGACGGGACCCTGCGTACCCGGCACATCACGACGAACATCCTGATCGAGGTCGACGAGGACGACGACAGCGCCGAGGCGCGCTCGTACTACAGCATTCTCCAGGCGGTGCCCGGTCTTCTGCCGCTGCAGATGGTCGCGGCAGGCCGGTACCACGACCGCTTCGAGCGACGCGACGGCACCTGGTCCTTCGCACGACGGGAGGTCACCATCGACTTCACCGGCGACACCCGCTACCACCTCAAGGCCCCGCAGGACGCCTGAAACAGGCCGGGGAAGTCACCGGACAACGCCCTGGGGGACTTCCTGCGGGCCTGCCGGTCCCGGCTGACTCCCGCGGACGTCGGTCTGGGCCCCGGCGGTCGTCACCGACGGGTCGAAGGACTGCGCCGGGAGGAGGTCTCCGTCCTGTCGCAGGTCGGCGTCGACCACTACAGCAGGCTCGAACAGGGCAGGGCCCGCCACCCCTCGCCCCGGATCGTCGAAGCACTGGCCGAGGCCCTCCGGCTGGACCAGGACTCGCGACACCACCTGTTCCGTCTCGCCGGACTCGATCCCGGCCGGCGCCCCGACGACCCCCGCCGGCGCGTACACCCCGAACTGCTGCGCCTGCTGGATCTGTCGCACCCGTCGGCGGCCTACGTGCTGAGCCCGTCCTTCGACGTCCTCGCGGCCAACGCGGAGGCGAGGGCACTGCTGTCGCCGCTCGGCGGTGCCGGCGGCCCGGCCGGTGCCGGCACACAACTGAACCTGATCCGCGCCCTGTTCACCCACCCGCAGGCCCGGAACTACTACGCCCGGTGGCCGCTGGCCGCGACCGCCTCGCTGCACGCACTACGCCTCAACGCGGCCCGGCTGCCGAAAGACGCCGCGATCGCCGAGCTCGTCGCCGAACTGTCCGCCGGCACGGCCGACTTCGCGACGGCGTGGCAGGACGGGTCGGCAGCCTCCCTGGACCGCGCGTACGGGACCGTCGCCCATCCCCGGGCCGGACGCGTCGCGCTCACGTACCGCGTCCTCGGTGTGCAGGCCGCCCCGGGACAGCGACTGCTGATCGGCACCCCTGCCCCGGGGAGCCGCAGCGCCGAGGCCCTCGTCTACCTGGCGGCCATGGGCGGGCAGTGACCACCACGCCGAGCGGCTCCGACGCCGCACGACATCACACCCCATTTCGAGAACCGAGAAGGAACACCATGTCTCTCACCTCGTACCGCACCCTCGGCCGCTCCGGTCTGCGGGTCAGCCCGCTGGCCTTCGGCGCCATGAACTTCGACGACGGCAGCTGGGGCTCCGGCCCGGAGACCTCGTTCGGCCTGCTGGACCACTATCTCGACGCGGGCGGCAACTTCGTGGACACCGCCAACATGTACAACGGCGGCGCCTCCGAGGAGACCCTGGGCCGCTACTTCGCCCAGCGCCCCGGCCGCCGCGACCGTGTCGTCCTGGCGACGAAGTTCGGCGGCAGCATGCGGGCGGACGACCCCAACTCCGGCGGCGCCGGCCGCAAGGCGATCCGTGCCCAGCTGGACGCCTCCCTGCGCCGGCTGAAGACCGACTACGTCGACCTGTACTGGATGCACCAGTGGGACCGGCACACCCCCGTCGAGGAGACCCTGTCCACCCTCACCGATCTGGTGCGCGCCGGAAAGATCAACGCCATCGGTCTGTCCAACGTGCCCGCCTGGTGGGTCGCGGAGGCCGCCGCCACCGCCCGGCTGCGGGACTGGGAGCCCGTCGCCGCGCTCCAGGTCGAGTACTCGCTGCTCGCCCGCAGCGTCGAGGGCGAGACCTTCGGCGTCGCCCGCCGTTTCGGGCTCGGCATCACCCCGTGGAGCCCGCTGGCCAGCGGTGTCCTGTCCGGGAAGTACGCGCGCACCGCCACCGAGGTGGCCGGTTCCGGGCGCACGGCGTACGCCGCCGCCTACCTGACCGAAGCCACATTCGTCCTCCTGGACGCCCTGAAGTCGATCGCCGACGACCTCGGTACGACCGTGGCGGCGGTGGCGCTCGCCTGGGTCCGCCAGAGGTCGGAGGTGACATCAACGCTCGTCGGCGCCCGGACGCAGGAGCAGCTGGCCGCCAATCTCGCCTCGCTCGACGTCACGCTCACCGAGGAGCAGACCGGTGAGCTGAGCGAGCTCACGGCGCCGGTCCTCGACTACCCGCACAACATGATCGAGTCCATGGTCGGCTTCCAGCAGGGCGACACCACGATCAACGGCCGCGCCGCCAAGGCCTTCGTCCGCTGACCGCTCCCTTCCTTCCTCCGACTCCCTCCAATGGGCCATCGGCCCCGCCCGCCATCCGACGAGAACGGAACACACCATGACCGCCCTGTCCGAAACACTTGAGATCACCACCCTGCGCCCGGCCGCGGGCCACACCGCCGACGACTTCGTGAAGGCGAACGCCGACATCGACGCCTATCTCAGGCGACAGCCCGGCTTCCTGTGGCGGCGCATCGTCGGCACCGACGACGGACGGATCATCGACATCGTCGCCTACGACAGCCTGCCGCACGCGCGTGCCGGCGCCGCCGGAATCACCGGCGAGATGGCGGACTCGCCCGTCCACGCCACGATCGACCACGACAGCGTGGACTGGCAGCTCACCACCGCACTGCACCGGTCGGCGTGATGGAGTCTCCGTATCGGATACGTCCTTGCTCGTCCGCCCACGAACCGCATCACCACGCCACCACTCGAAGGACACCGGGATGAACGAGAAGCAGGCGCACGACGACCGGGCCGGACTCGTCGAGGCCGAGGACAGGGCACTGAAGGTCAGGGCGCAGTACGAACAGGTCGAGCAGCAGGTGCTGGGCAGGACATGGACCCTGCCGGAGCTCGCGATCGGCTTCACCAACGACGCCGCCTATGTCGGCCACCTGGTGCTCGCCGCCGAGCGCACCTGGGGCATCGACGGTGACGTGGACGCCGAACTGCGGCACAAGCTGGCCGAATGCCTGTGGTGGGTCTTCGTCCTCGCGGACCGGCTCGACGTCGACATGCCGGAGGCGTACGCGGCCACGATGGACCGCATCGGCGACGGCCTGGAACGGACGCTGCGCGGCATGCGCGCGTAGGGCCCCGACCCGGCGAAAGGAGTTCTCCGATGGCTTTTCCCACAGATCCCGTTCCAGCGGTCCGCTATCTGGCCGTCACCTTCGACTGCGCGGAACCCGTCGAGCTGGCACGTTTTTACAGCGAGGCACTCGGCCTGCCCGTCGCCCTGACCACCGACGGCTTCGTCCTGGTGGGCCGCCAGGGCACACCAGGACTGGGCTTCTACCGCGTGGACGACTACCGCCGCCCCACCTGGCCGGACTCCTCCGTACCGAAACAGGCCCACCTCGACCTGGGCGTGGACGACCTGGACGCGGCCGAGGCCCGGCTCGTCGCTCTGGGAGCCGTCACGGCCGGGGTGCAACCGCTCCCCGACCGGCGCCGCATCCTGCTGGACCCCGCGGGGCACCCCTTCTGCATCACCCTCTGAGACCGCGTCCGGGCCGGGACGGCGGGTCGCGCTGTGGCCGCCTCAGCCGTCCTGGCCGACGGGGATGTAGTTCGCGTACGCCTCGATGCGGTTGATCAGTTCGGCGTCGTCGAATCCGAAGTAGACCGCGGCGTGCACCTCGCCGCGCCTGCCGTCCTTCCCGGTCACGTGCACGACGTGCTGCTGGAGGACCCCGCCCGGCTGGGAGAGCTGGCGGAGGATGTCGTAGCGGACCGATTCATAGGATCCGATCTGTCTCTTCAGCCCGTCGAAGTACTCGTCGAGGGTCTCGTCGCCCTTGCCGTCGTTGTGCCAGACGGTGGCGGTGTCGGCGCACAGGGCACGCGCCGTGTCCCAGTCGGGCTTCTCCAGGGCAAGGAGATAGCTGACGACCTTGTCCCTGAGGTTCGAGCTCATGATGGTCCGTTCTCCTTCTTACTGGGCGGGGGGCGGGTTGTCGTGGTTGACGATTCCGTAGTCCGCCGCGAGGTCGGTGTGCTCGGCGTCCTCCCGTGCGTCGGCGGGGCCGACCGTGTGGAAGAGGCCTTCAATGGCTCCGGGGTTGTTGATGACGAGGACTTCCGCGGTCGGCGTGATCGTCTGGAAGGTGTGCGGGACCAGCCGGGACACGTAGACATAGGCGCCGGGCTCGGCGTCCCGCACCTCGCACTCGGCCAGCGAGGTCGAGCCGACCCAGAACCGGACGCGGCCCGACAGGACCACCCAGCTCTCGTCCTCGCGGCTGTGGGTGTGCAGCGGGGGCGCGTCCGCGCGGCCCACGGTGAGCCGCATGACGCTGGCCGCGCCGCTGGTCTCGGCGTTCGTCGCCACCTGTTCGATGACGTTGTCGTAGTAGCGGAAGTCCTGGCCGTCGCCCGGATTGCGTACGAGGGCAATGCTCATGGTGGGTCTCCTTCCGACGCGCGGCCCCATGCCGCGGCTCGGCCGCGGGCAGGGCGGATCGCCGGCGGTGCGGGGCCGTCGCGGCCCGCACGCCGGTCATGCCGGGCGTCATGGTTCAGAAGCCGCAGTGCGGCAGAGGGCAGGGTGATGTCGCTGAGCGTGCTCGCCTTCCCGGCGGGGCCGGGAAGGCGGATCAGGTTGTCGTCGTCGCCGGCTGCGGTGGGTGGTGGATCCAGTCGGGCAGCAGCGCGTACAGGCGGACCGCGATCTCCTCGGGGTCGCAGTCGGTGTTGCCTCCGACGGCCGCCGAGAAGACTCCGTGCACTCCGGAGGCCGTGTAGACGTCCTCCACCGAGTTCTGCGGGCCGGACTCCCGCTCGTCGATGCCGAGGTCGCGCCGGAGGGCGTGGAGCTGTTCGAGAAGCAGGTCGCCGATACCCATCAGCCCGCTGGACGACCGCCACGTCGAAGCCAGCAGGAAGAGGCTCCTGCGCTGCTTGAGGGTGTCGAGCATGGCGTTCAGCGTCGCCACGGCCACCTCGGCGGGCTCCCCGCCCCTCCGTCGATCGCTGATGTTCAGGTCGTGGAGGGCACGGAAATCGTCCGCGATCACGTACACCGCGGCCTCTTCGACCGAGTCGAAGTGGTTGTAGAAGGTGGCGCGGTGAATGCCGGCGGCTTCCGCCAGGGCGGAGACCGAAGGAGGTGACTTCTTCCGCTGCATGAGGTCGGCCAGGGCGTCCGCGATCGCCCGTCGCGAGCGGGTGAAGCGCGGATCCGCTTCGACGGCCGGGGACTGGTCACTCACCATGCACGCACACTACTGCGCAGGTCATCGACAGGCCCCACCCCCTCGGCCTTCGACGGCGGCCCATGGGGCCCGCCCGTGACCGTGGACGGTGGACGGGTGCCTTCGGAGCACTGGATTCCACTTCGTGCATGACACTCCTTCGGCTGGTTCGCTCTCGACGCTACCACTATTCGACAGTTGTCAAATAGTGGTCTACGGTGAAGGAACAACGACCCACCGACGAAGGACGCACCGTGTCGACGACCGACAGCCCCACCTCTCCCACGGCGACCGAGGACAAGTTCGCCGTGGTGGAGACCCTCTACCGCTACGCCGCAGGTCTCGACCTGCGCGACAAGGACCTGCTCGCCTCCGCCTTCGCGGACGACGCGGTGGCCGACTTCGGTCCGGCCACGAAGAAGGCGGGCCAGGAGTACCCGCCGATCAAGGGCGGGAAGACCATCGCCACGGCCCTGCTGGGCTCGCTCGGCCACCTGGACACCACGCACTCGCTGAGCAACCCGCGGGTGAGCCTCGACGGCGACACGGCCCACCTCGAAGGCATCATGGCGTGCCAGCACCTGCCCCGTACGGACCACTCGCGCCACGTCCTGATGACCAACCGGTACGACGTGGAGCTGGCCAGGCAGGGTGAGGTATGGGTCGTCCAGCACCTCACCGTCGACAACGCCTGGACCGAGGGCGATGCCTCTGTCCTCGCCGGGATCTAGGAACACATCCCATGAGCGACACATCCATTCCCGACCAGGTCCAAGTCCGTGACTGTGACGGTGACGGTGACCAAGTTCGAGTCCGTGACCGGGACGAGATCCGTGGACTGCTCACGGCCTACGCCTTCGGCCTGGACCGTCGCGACTTCGCCCGCGTCGCCGGCGCCTTCACCGAGGACGCCGAGGTACGGAACGTCTTCGACGCCTATCTGCCGGAAGGAGAGACGTTCAGCGGCCTGACTGTCGGCGGCGGTGTCGTCGCTGAGGGCGCCCGGCAGTTGTTCGCCAGCCTGGACGCGACACAGCACCTGCTGGGCGCTCAGGAAGTCGAGTTCACGGACGTGGGAGCACACGCGTCCACGCAGATCGTGGCCCACCATCACCGGGGCGGCGAGTACTACCACACGGGTGGCACGTACGAGGACGACCTCGTGCGTACGCCGGACGGCTGGCGCATCTCCCGTCGCACCCTGCGCATCACCTGGACGACGGGCAGCCCCGACGTGTTCTCCGCTGCCTGAGCGGGCGTCCGGAGTCAGTGCGAGCGAGGCGCGTACATGATGACCGCCATGCCCGCGAGGCAGACCAGGGCGCCGACGACGTCGTAACGGTCGGGGCGGTAGCCGTCGGCGATCATGCCCCAGGCGATCGATCCCGCGACGAAGACCCCGCCGTACGCGGCCAGGATGCGGCCGAAGTCGTCGTCGGACTGGAAGGTGGCGACCACGCCGTAGAGGCCGAGCGCGATGACACCGGCACCGATCCAGATCCAGCCCTTGTGTTCGCGCACGCCCTGCCACACCAACCACGCGCCGCCGATCTCGAAGAGAGCGGCGACGACGAAGAGGGCGACGGAACGAGCGACGGTCATACCGGCCGACCCTACCCGCGGACCTCGGCGGCGGCCGACAGCACCCGGTCGCGCCCGGGGCCGCCACGGGACGCCCGATGCCGGTCGTGCGTGGCTCGCCACGCGCTGGGTCACTCGCTGTGCCACTTGATGTGCCATTCCATGTGTCGCTCGATGTCCGGAATCCGGCGGGAAGTCGTACCAACCGGTGGGCGGTACTCCACGAATGCCGTAGTGACAGCCGGTGCGGTGCCCGATCGCCGAATCGCGGGATCCGAGCGATAGCGGGATGCTCGCGCGTCCCGGGGAGCGGTTCCGGAGACCGGGCGCCACCGGACAGGTTCGGTCGGCCTCGGCCGGGCGGCGCCCACAGCGCTCGCCCGGCGTGCGCCGGTGCGGAGGATGCGAACGAATGCCAGGCGGACCGGGGGCGGCGGGACATCAGGAGGACGGAGGACCGAGGGCGGCGGCAGCGGGCATCGGCCCGGTCGACGCCGTGGACACGGCCGAGGAACTGGCCGCGCTGCTTCGTTGCTCAGACGCGCCGCGCGCAGGGACGGCGGAGCACAGCCCACCTACCGTCAGCTGTCCGCGCTCACCGGCTGGGCGCACGGGGTGATCGGCGACTACTTCGCCGGCAAGACCCTCCCGCCGACGGACCGTTTCGACACCCTGGTCCAACTCCTCGGCGCCACGGGCCGTGAGCTTCGGCAACTCGCGACGGCCCGCGACCGGGTGGAGGAGGCCCGCCGCGCCCGCACGGCTCCGGCTCCCCACGGCCGCGCGGGCCCGCCCGGCACGGACGACCCCGGCGCTCTCGTCCCCGTCCCTCGCCAGTTGCCCGCGGACATCCCCGAACCCCCCTTGCAGAACCCGGGAGTTGTGCGTGCTCGACGTGCTGCGCCCTGGGCAGCGGGGGAGCGGTCCCGTCGTGGTCGCTCCCGACGGCCCCGGAGGCGTCGGCAAGTCGACACTGGCAGTGCACGCGGCCCAACGCTGCTCACCGAGCGACGGATGCTGATCGTCCTGGACAACGCGCTGGACGCCGCCCAGGTACGTCCGCTCCTGCCCGCGGGACACGGCTGTGCGGTCCTCGTCACCAGCCTCGGTGTCCTCGCCACCCTCAGCGGCGCCGTACACCTCCATCTCTCGCCCCTCACACCCCCGGCGTCCATCGAGGTCCTCGATCTCTGGGCCGGACCCGGGCGGCTCTCCGCCGAACGCGGCGCCGCCGAGACCATCGCCCACCACTGCGGCCATCTGCCCCTCGCCCTGCGCATCGCGGGCGCCCGCCTGGCGGCGCGTCCACGGTGGCCGGTACGGGAACTCGCCGACCGGCTCGCCGATCCCGCGGGCCGCCTCGCGGAGCTGTCCTTCGCGGACCTGGACATGCACACGGCTCTCGACGCCGGCCACCGGGAGCTGCTGGCCCGGGGACCCACAGGCCGCGCGGCGGCGCTCGCGCTGCCTCTGCTGGCGGCGGTGCAGGGCGAGTTGACCGTCACGGAGGCGGCCGCGACGAACGGAGCGGCGGTGTCGGCGACCGAGGTGATCCTGGAGCAACTGGTCGACGTGCAACTCCTGGAGTCACGTGCCCCGGGCCGCTACCGCTTCCACCCGCTCACCCGGCTGTTAGCCCTGCGATCGGCCGCCCGGAACACGGTCGTCGCCCGCGCGGCCCCGCGCTCCGGCGCGCAGCGGGCGGACTGACGACGCCTGCGACACCGGGCATCCGGCGCGGCTACGGCATCAAGGTCAACTGGCGTCTTCAGTTCTTCGCCGCTGCCGCTGCCGCCCGGTAGGGACGGAAGAACGCGCGCAGTTCCTCCGCGTACAGCTCGGGCTCCTCGAACGGTGCGAAGTGGCCGCCGCGCGCGGGCTCGGTCACGTACACGGCGTTCGTCGTGCGCTCCAGCCACGCCCTCGGCGGGCGGACGATGTCGCCCTGGAAGAGCGAGAAGCCGGACGGCACCTCGACCCGGCGGGTGAGTTGCTCGGGCGGGAGCGCGCCGTTGGCGTGGTACATGCGCATCGAGGAGCCGATCGTCCCCGTCAGCCAGTACAGGGTGACGTTCGTGAGGATCTCGTCCTTCGTGAAGCTCCGTTCGAGGTCGCCGCCGCAGTCGCTCCACGCCCGCAGCTTCTCGACGATCCACGCGGCGAGCCCGGCCGGTGAGTCGTTGAGCCCGGTGGCGGCGGTCTGGGGCCTCGTGCGGTGCATGGCTCCGTAGGCGCCCTCGCTCGCGCCCCAGGCCGCGGCGTTCGCGAACCAGGCGCGCTCCTCGGGCGTGAGCTCGGCCGGGTCGCCGGTGAAGACGGGCAGCCCGCCGTCCATGCGGTGGACGGCCACGACCCGGTCGGGGTGGTCGAGCGCGAGATAGCGGCTCACATGGCTGCCGATGTCCCCGCCGGCCGCGCCGAACCGCGCGTAGCCGAGGACGTCCATGAGTTCGGCCCACAGCCCGGCCACGCCGATGGAATCGAGCGGCGGGCCGGTGGGGCGGTCCGAGTATCCGTACCCCGGCATGTCCGGCACGACCACGTCGAACGCGTCCGCGGGGTCGGCGCCGTGCGCGCCGGGATCGGTCAGCAGCGGGACGACCTTCGAGTAGCGCCAGAACGAGTCCGGCCAGCCGTGGCTGAGCACCAGCGGCAGCACGGGGCCGGTCGGCGCGACGGCCCGGGCGTGCACGAAGTGGATGCTCAGGCCGCCGAGGCTGACGCGGAAGCGGGGCAGCCGGGCGAGCGCGGCCTCCTGCGCGGGCCAGTCGAATGTGTCCGTCCAGTAGGCGACGAGTTCACGGAGGTAGTCGACATCGGTCCCGAGCGACCAGCCGGCGTCCTCGGGGGCGTCCGGCCAGCGTGTCGCGCGCAGCCGCGTACGGAGGTCTTCGAGCGCGGCGGGCCCGGTGTACGGGGTGAACGGCTCCGGCCGAGGCGATGCGTCCGACATGGCACGCATGCTATCCGGGGGCCGCCGGGCACCCACGCGCGGCGGACCGCGGGCTCCGGCCCGCCGCGCGTGGGCCGGAGCGCCTGCTCAGGCGTTCACGGCCTGTTCGATGGTGGGGTGGCAGCTGATCAACGTGTCCATCCCGACGATCTGCAGGATGCGCAGCACGGACTCCTGAGCACCGGCGATGCGCAGCCAGCCCTCGGTGCCGCTCACGGCCTGGTACGCGCCGATGAAGACGCTGATCCCGCTGGAGTCCATGAAGGTCACCCCGCTGAGGTCGACCACCGTGCGCGGATGGGTCGCGCCGGCGGGTGCCAGCAGGGCCTTGCCGAGCATGTCCTTGACGGTGTGGTCGATCTCGCCCCGCACGGTCACGACACGGACGCCGTCGATCGCGGAGTGCTCGACGGAGAGCCGGCCTGGCTGGTCCACACTCTGAATGTTGGTCACCGTCTCCTCGACTGCGGTCGTGTGCCCCGACGTGCCCCGGGCAGGTGCCCGGCCATTGTGCCCGAACGCTCCCCTTCCCGCACCCACACAGCTGTGCCGGAGAGCACATTTGTACGATGCATGAATGACGGGACCACGGGTAGCGGAGCGCCTGTGAACGGAGAATGAGGGCGATGTCGGTGGGATCCCACGACGAGGGTGACGGCTGTACCGGGTCGGACAGACAGATGATGCAGACCGGCTACGCCATAGGCGGGGACGACGGATGCATCGCCGATGCCCGTCATCACGCCGCGGCCTTCCTCGAACGGGTCCGCGCCGGGCAGCACGCGTCCGTGTCCGCCCGTGTGCTGGATCTGACCCAGCTGGTGGTCAGCGAGCTCGTCACCAACGCCTGCAAGTACGCCCCCGGCCCCGTCCTGATGGAGCTTCGCGTCACCCCCGAGACCGTGGACGTCGTCGTGTGGGACAGCGACCCGACGGTTCCCGAGGCGCATGCCACCGACGCGGGCAGGATCGGCCAGCACGGCCTGGAGATCGTCAAGGCCGTGGCGCAGGACCTGCAGATCCACCGGGAGCCGGTCGGGAAACGGATAACGGCCCGCATCGCCCTGTCCGACCCGCGACCGTGACCGTGCCCCGACCCGCGACCGTTCCCGATCCGTGACCGTGCCCCGACCCATGACCGTGCCCCCGGCCGTGGCCGTCCATGTCGCCGCACCTCGCTAAGGTCGGAGCGTGATCGCTACCTCCGCCCGGCTGCTGCGGCTGGTGTCCCTGCTGTCGAGCAGGCCCACCTGGTCGAACGCGGAACTGGCACGGCAACTGGACGTCACCGAGCGCACCGTGCGCCGGGACATCGACCGGCTGCGTGAGCTCGGATACGGCGTCGAGTCGATCCCGGGGCCGGGCGGCGGCTACCGCTTCGGCGCCGGCAACCGTATGCCTCCGCTGAACCTCGACGACGACGAGGTCTTCGCCGTGGCCGTGGCCCTCCGGGAGGCCGCCCACGGCGCGGCGCTCGGCGCCGACCCGGCAGCGCTGTCGGCCCTGCTGAAACTGCGGCAGATCCTGCCCGCCCGGATGGCGAAGCGCCTGGCCGCACTGGACGCCACCGTCGAGCACACCCCGCGCTGCGAGCCGCCCCAGGCGTCGGCGGACGTGCTGTTGCTGCTGGCCTCCGTGTGCCGGGCGTCCGAGCGCACCACTCTCACGTACCGCGACATGCACGGCACGACCACCGTCCGGAGCGTCGATCCGTACCGTCTGGTCCACACCGGCGTGCACTGGTACTTCGTGGCCCGTGACGTCGACCGGGAGGCCTGGCGGACGTTCCGTGTCGACAGAGTGGTCGATGTGGCGTCCACGGGTGAGGTGGTCGGGCTGCCCGACGCCCCGGACGCGGCGCAGCTGGTCTCCGACACCATCACCCGTACCGGCTATCCCTTCTTCGCCCGGGTCCGGCTCCCGCTGTCCTACGACGACGCCCGTCGGCTGGTGGCCCCCATCGTCGCCACCCACGAGGCCGACGGACCGGACGCGACGGTCATCACCATCGGCGGCTCCGACCCCGACCAGCTTGCCGGCTACCTCCTGAGCCTGCGCACACCGCTGGAGATCCTGTCGCCGGAGCCCGTGCGCGAGGCACTGGTCGCCCGGCTCGACGCCATGTACCGCGGCAACCAGGCTTCTCGGCCTCGTTCGGAGGAGCGGGAGTGACGCCGAGAGGGGATCGGGCGGCGTCCGGCGCGAGACCAGGACCGTAGCTGTCCTCATCTGCTCCTAGCCTGGACCGGCAGCTCTCCACCACTGCGCTGCCCCGCCCGCCAGCCCGACAGAGGGACCGCCATGCCGTTCGCCGACGAACTCATCGGCCGCCACACCGTTCAGAGCCTCACCCTCGCCCTTGAGATCGCCGCCCCGCACGCCGAACTGACGGCACTGCGCGCGGCGCCCGCGCTGATCGACCCGTTGTCCCTGCGGGAGCGCGCCGATCTGCTGCGCGACGCCCTGCTCGCGGACCTCCCGGGCGACTACGCCGCGCTGGCCCGCACCGTACGCAGGGCCCGCGACGAGGCGCCGCAGTTCACCGGTTGGCTGATCTGGCCGGTCACCAGCGCTCTGGCCACCCGCGCCGTCCAGGAGGGCGGAGCGGCGGCCTTCGACGACGCGATGGACCTCCTCGCGAGTCTCACCGGGCGGCTCTCCGCGGAGTTCGCCATCAGGACCCTGCTGCGGCACGATCTCGACCGGGCCCTCGGCATCGTCGTGGGCGACTGGACTGCGTCACCCGACGCCGACGTACGCAGACTGGCCTCCGAGGGCACCCGCCCCTACCTTCCCTGGGCGGTACGCGTCCCGGACATCATGGCCCGCCCCGCGGTGACCGTGCCCGTCCTGGACGCCCTCTACCGCGACGAGAGCGACTACGTACGCCGCTCGGTCGCCAACCACCTCAACGACCTCAGCCGCGACCATCCCGAGGCCGTCGTCGACACCGCCCGCCGCTGGCTGGCGAGCCCCGACGCCACCACCGAGCGCCTGGTGCGCCACGGGCTGCGCACGCTGGTCAAGCGAGGCCACCCCGGCGCCCTGGAACTCCTCGGTTTCCCTCCCGCGACCCTGGAGGTCGAGGGACCCCGACTGGACCGCGCCACCGTCCCGTTCGGCGGCACGGTCCGCTTCACCGCCTCGATCCGCAACACCGGTGACGCCGAGGCACGGCTGACGATCGACTACGTCGTGCACCACCGGAAGGCCAACGGCGGCCAGACCGGCAAGACCTTCAAGCTCACCACCCGCACCCTCGCACCGGACGAACGGATCGACATCGCACGGGAGCATTCGTTCCGGCCGATCACCACCCGCCGCTACCACCCGGGGGCGCACGCGATCGCCCTGCAGATCAACGGAGTGGCGACGCCCCGCGCCGATTTCGAACTGGCCGCCCCGGACACGCCCTGAACGTTCCGCCGCGTCTCGCCGTCGGGTGCCGTCAGACGTAACCGGGCTCGCCGGACGCCGACCGGGCCGGCGGCGGCAGCGGCGCGTGCCGAGGGCAGGCCTCGAACGCCTGGATCACGAATCCCGCGAACCGCCGCGAGGCCATGACCTGGGCGGCGGTCGAGGTGGAGTGGATGCCCTTGTTGGCCATGAGCATGAGGATCAGGTCGTCCAGGACGAAGTCGGGACGCAGGCGTCCGGCCTCCTTGGCGCGCTGGGCCAGTCCGGCGACCGCTCTCACCGTGTACTCACGGCCCGCGTCCACGTCCGTCGCGCCGGGGAACGTGGACATGAAGGCCTCGGTGAAGCCGCGGTCGCGTGCGTGCAGTTCGCAGATCCTCTCGATGACCTGGCAGAAGCCCCGCCAGGGATCGGGGTCGGCGCACCCCTCGTCGACGATGTCACGGCACGCGCGCAGCTGGTCCGCGAAGACCGCGGTGACCAGTGCCTGCTTGGTCGGGAAGCGGCGGTACAGGGTGGCGGGACCGACCGCGGCCCGCCGTGCGATCTCCCGCATCGGTACGTCCAGGCCCTCGGCCGCGAACAGTCTCCTGGCCGCGTCGAGGATGCGGTCGCGGTTGTCCAGGGCGTCGGAACGCAGGGTGTGAGGCAAATGATCGGTCACCGCTCTCACTTTACCTAAGTGGACGGGGGCGTCCGTTAGCGTCCGGAGAGGAAGCAGCCGCCCAGGTCATCGGGGTGCGGCACACCGATCCGAGCACGTGGAGACGACATTGAAGGCGATCGAGATCCGTACGTACGGAGGCCCCGAAGGGCTGGCCGTGGTCGAGCGGCCGGCACCCGTACCGGCCGCCGGGGAAGTGGTGATCGCCGCACAGGCGGTGGGCGTCGGCGGTGTCGACACCGTGATCCGCAGCGGCGCTCTGGCCGCCTACGGTTTCAAGGAGGGGCATGTCCCCGGCAGCGAGGTGGCGGGCACGGTCAGCGCGGTGGGCGACGGCGTCGACACCTCATGGATCGGCCGACGGGTGTGGGGGTTCACCGGCACGGGTGGCGGTTACGTCGAACAGGCCGCCGTCCCGGTGCGGGAGATCCTACCCCTGCCCGACGACCTGTCCGCCGCCGACGCGGTGACGCTCGGCAGCTCCGGAGTCGTCGCCCACTACGCGCTGGCGCATGCCCGGTTCGCCCCCGGGGAGGCGGTCCTGGTGCGCGGCGCGGCGGGCAGCATCGGCGTCATGACCGTCCAGCTGGCGGCCAGGGGCGGTGCCGCCGCGGTGGCGGTCACCACGTCGTCGGCCGAACGCGGCGCGCGGCTGCGCCAGTTGGGCGCGACCCACGTGCTGGACCGCTCCGGCGAGGGCGGCCAGGACGCTCCGGCGGGCTACGACGTCATCATCGACATCATCGCCGGTGACGACCTGCCGTCGTTCTTCGACAGACTCAACCCCAACGGCCGCATGGTCGTCGTCGGCGTCGTGGCGGGCCGGCCACCGGCGGACTTCGGTACGAAGATGCTGGCCGCGTTCCGTAAGTCGCTGTCCTTCGCCACCTTCAGCGCGGACACGGTCACCGCGGCCGACCGGCATGCCGTGCGGGGCGAACAGTTCGCCGCCGCGGGCCGCGGCGATCTGGCGGCGGTCGTCCACGAACTGCTGCCGCTGGACCAGGCCGTACTGGCCCACCGGAAGATGGACGACGGCGAGGTCTTCGGCCGGATCGTGCTGACTCCGTAGCCCTCTACCCAGTCCGGTGCGGGGGGACCGCGTCAGCTCGAAAAGCGCGTCGCGATCCGGGAGATGTTCGAGGTGTGACTGTGCGCCCTCATCAGCTCCTCGGCCCGCTCCCCGTTGCCGGCGGCGATGGCCTCGTAGATGATCCGGTGCTGTCTGTACCGCTCGTCGACCACCTTCGCGTGTACGCCGCGCACCTCCGACAGGATGCTGTTCCGGCGCTCCTCCGAACCGAAGGCGTCGACGGTACGCAGCATCTGGATCAGGGTAGCGTTGCCGCTGGCCTGGTCCACGACCATGTGGAAGTGGCGCATGAGTGCCTGCATTTCGAGCACCAGGTCCCGCTCCGCGTCGGTGCCGGGGTCCGCGTCGCGCAGTTCGCCCCGCAGGGCGTCCGCCTTGTCCAGGCAGTCGGACATCTCACGGCGCTGGGCCGCCGTCGACTTCTCCGCGGCCAAGCGGGCGGCGAGGGCCCGGAGCACGTCCTCCATCATGGTGAACTCGCGCAGTTCCTCCTTGCCGAACTGCGCGATACGGACCGATCTGGGGCCCGTCCGCTCCACCAGCCGGTCCTGCTCCAGGCGTCGCAGCGCCTCACGGACGGGGGTCGCGCTGATGCTGAGCGACTCCGCGAGGCCCCGCTCCGTGACCTTCTCCCCGCGCTTGAGGGTTCCGGTGACGATGGCCTCGCGGATGGCGGCGTACGCCTGATCGCCGAGGGTGACCGGGGACGGAAGCTGGGGGAGCAGAGCCATGTGGAACATGGTATTTGCTACAGCATCATTGTCAATCAAGCCAGCCGGACAGGAGAGCCGATCGCGGCGAAGGCCGTCAAGAAACCGTCAAGTCCGGCGTGGGGCGGCCGTCAAGTCCGCCGAGCAGCATCGGTGCCTCAACCACCTAACCCCTGGGGGATGCAGGCATGGCAGCACTTCTGTACCGGCTGGGCGCACTCGGCGCCCGACGGTGGCGAACGATGTTGGTCGGATGGCTCCTGGCGCTCGGCGCGTTGACCGGTCTCGGCTTCTCGTTCGCCGGCTCCTTCGAGGACAGCGGTTCCATCCCCGGGTCACCGGCGCAGACGGCGCTGACCAAGATGGACCGTCACTTCCCCTCCCCGGACGTCCAGTCCGCGGACATCGTGTTCCAGGCCCCGCCCGGCCGCAAGGTGACCGACCCCGAGCTGCGCGAGGCACTGGCGTCGGGCATCGCCGCGATGGGCGACGTGCACGGCGTGGCCGAGGTCGGTGACCCGGTCGAGGAAGACACCGTCTCCGAGGACGGCCGCACGGCGGTCGCGCAGGTCGCCTTCACGACGAAGAAGGACGAGGACGTGCCCGCGGGCACGCTCGACGGGGTGAAGGAGGCGGGGGAGCAGGCCCGGCAGGCAGGCCTGAAAACGGTCTACGGCGGTGACGCCTACGCGCCCTCGACCTCGCCCTTCGGACCTCCCGAGCTGGTCGGGCTCGGCGTGGCCCTGGTCATCCTCGTCATCACCTTCGGTTCGCTGCTCGCCGCCGGACTGCCGCTGATCACCGCCGTCCTCGGTGTCGTCGGCACCATGGCGGCCATGATGGGCGCGGCCACGGTGCTCGGAGTGAGCGACAGCGCGCCCACCCTGGCGATGATGCTGGGGCTCGCCGTGGGCATCGACTACGCCCTGTTCATCGTCTCGCGCCACCGGTCCCAGCTCGCCGCCGGAACGCCCGTCGTGGAGTCCGTCGCCAGGGCCAACGCGACCGCGGGCAGCGCGGTCGTCTTCGCCGGTGCCACCGTGGTCATCGCGCTCGCCGGACTCTCGGTGGCGGGTGTCCCGATGCTGACCTCCATGGGACTCGTGTCCGCGGGAGCCGTGGCCGTCGCCGTCGTGCTGGCGCTCGGACTGCTGCCCGCACTGCTGGGCATGTGCGGCCGCAGGCTCACCCCCAGGGCCGGCACCCCCAGGGCCGGCACCCGCTGGCGCCGGCGAGCGGCCCGCACGCCGGGCAGGCCCTCCATGGGCGTGCGCTGGACCGAAGGCGTACTGCGCCGCCCGGTGCGCACCCTGATCCTCGGAACCGTCGCCCTCGTCGCCCTCGCCCTCCCGGCCCTTCAGCTCAAGCTCGCCCTGACCGACGAAGGCAACAGCCCCACCACGACATCGAGCCGTCAGGCCTACGACCTGGTCGGTGACGCCTTCGGCCCCGGGGCGAACGGCCCGCTCGTCATCCTCGTCGAGGACGACGACCCGACCGCCGTCGCCGCGACGGCCACCGCCGTCGAGGACAGGCTGCGGGACGTCAGGGGCATCGCGGACGTCAGCGGCGTCGACCTGGCCGAGGACGAGTCGGCCGCACGCATCCGGATCGTCCCCGACACCGGACCGCGTACCCAGGAGACCAGCGACCTGGTCGCCCGTCTGCGCACCGAGATGAAGCCCCTCGCCGAGTCCGGGGGCAGCTATGTCGCCGTCACAGGCCTGACCGCTGTCAGCATCGACGTCTCCGACAAACTCAGCGGCGCGCTGGTCCCCTTCGCGGTCGTCGTGGTCGGCCTCTCCCTGCTCCTCCTGATGATCGCCTTCAGGTCCGTCGCCATCCCCGTGAAGGCCACCGTCGGATTCCTGCTGTCCGTCGGAGCCGCGTTCGGGGCCACCGTCGCGGTCTTCCAGTGGGGCTGGCTGGCCGGTCTGCTGGGGGTGGCGAGCACGGGGCCGGTGGCCGGCTTCATGCCCATCATCGTCATGGCCGTGCTCTTCGGACTCGCCATGGACTACGAGGTGTTCCTGGTGTCCGCCATGCGGGAGGACTACGTCCGCCACCGTGACGCCCGCGCGGCCGTCCTCACCGGAGCCCGCAACGCCGCCCGCGTGGTCACCTCCGCCGCCCTCATCATGATCTCGGTGTTCGTCGGTTTTCTGTTCTCGCACGACGCGGATATCATGCCGATCGCTTTCGCCCTGGCCTTCGGAGTCCTGGTGGACGCCTTCCTGGTCCGTATGACACTCGTGCCCGCGGTACTGGCTCTCCTCGGGGACCGGGCCTGGTGGCTGCCCCGGCGCGTCGACCGCTTCCTGCCCCGGCTCGACGTGGAGGGCGAGAACTTCCACGCACCCGACGCCGCGCCCCCGGCCGCCGACAAGCAGTCCGCTCCCGTGAGCATCTGACCGGCCCGTGTCGGTGGACCCCGGACCTGTGCCGACGGCCTTCGGGCAGCCCGCCCCGCCCGTACAAGGAGCACGTATGAACGCCGTCGACACACCCGGCACCACCGACCGGGTGCTCGTCATCGATGACGACCCGGGGATCAGACGCCTGCTGATCTCGGCCCTCGGATTCGCCGGATTCGAGGTGGACGTGGCGGGCGACCTGACCGAGGCGCTCGAACAGGTCGCCCGCAGGCCCCCCGACGTCATCGTGCTCGACGTCATGCTCCCCGGCGCCGACGGCTTCGAGATCCTGCAGTTGCTGCGCGACCGCGGTATCGACGTGCCGGTCCTCTTCCTCACCGCACGCGACGCGATCGAGGACCGGGTACGGGGGCTGCGGCTCGGCGGGGACGACTACGTCACCAAGCCCTTCAGCGTCGTCGAGGTCGGCGCCCGACTGCAGGCACTGCTCCGGCGGGCCCGCAGCGGGGCGCCGGCCGCGCCCGAGGAGCCGGCGCTGTCCCTCGCGGACCTCGCGATGGACGACCCCCGCCACGAGGTCCGCCGCGCGGGGCGGCTCCTGGAACTCTCACCCACCGAGTACCGCCTGCTGCACTACCTCCTGAGCCACCAGGGCCAGGTACTGTCCCGAGCCCAGATCCTCGAAGCGGTCTGGCAGTACGACTTCGGCGGCGACACCGTCGTCGTCGAGCGCTTCGTCTCCAACCTCCGCCGCAAGATCGACCACGGCCATCCGCCCCTGCTGCACACCGTCCGGGGCGTCGGCTACACCCTCCGGGAGCAGGCCCGCACATGAGACTCCGCGACCGCCGCATCTGGTCCTTCTCCAGTGTCCGTCTGCGTCTGCTGACCGGCCTGGCCGTTCTGCTCGTGTTCGGACTGACGGCCAGCGCCGTCATCACCGGCCTCCTCCTGGAGGACTACCTGGACAGGCGCTCCGAGAGAACCCTCGAAACGTACGCCGACCGGATCACCGAGGTCGTCGGACGCGGCCCGCAGACCGCCGACGCCGACCAGCTCGGCACACTCCTGGGGCCGCCGCTGGGCCTCGTCGCCGTGGACGCCGACAACAAGGTGCTGCTGAGCACCGGTTCCGCGTCGTCGGCGGCCCGCCCGGTCGCCGAGCTCAGCGCGACCGCCCCGGCCGGCACGATCCTCGACTACGACGGGCACGACGAGCAGCACGGCCTCGCGGCGATCCGTATCCCCAGCCCCGGGCTCACCGTCGACCGCGGACCCGGCGAAGCCGACGTACGGCCGGCGGCGCTCGTCCTCACCGTCGACTCCTCGGTCGGCGACGGAACCGTCGGCGCACTCGTCAAACGCCAACTGGTCCTGGTCGGATCCGCGTTGCTGCTCCTGCTGGGCCTCGCCGTCATCGTCCTGCGGCTGGGTCTGCGGCCTCTGGCCCGGATGGCCCGTACCGCCGACGCCATCGCCGAGGGACACCTCACGGAACGGCTGCCCGCCACCCGCAACGGCAGCGAGGCCGACCGGCTCGCCGAAGCGGTCAACCGGGCCTTCGACGCCCAGGCCCGCGCGGAGGCGACCGTGCGTTCCCTGGCGGCCGACACCTCCCACGAACTGCGCACCCCGCTCTCCACCATCTCGGGCTGGCTCGACCTGCACCGCCAGGGCGGTGTCTCCGGACCGGGCCTGGAGACAGCGCTCGAACACATCGAGAACGAGGTGGGACGGATGCGCCTGCTCGTCGAGGACCTCGCCCTGCTCGCACGCCTGGACGCCGGCCGTCCCGTCGAGCGGCACGACGTCGACCTCACGGCGCTGGCCGCCAGCGTCGTCGAGGACGCCCAGATCATCTATCCCCTGCGCGGTATCACCATGGCCACCGCGCCCAGGGCGCCCGTCGTCGGTGAGGCCGACCGTCTCCAGCAGGTCCTGCGCAACCTCGTCGGCAACGCCGTCCAGCACACGCCCGCCCAGACCTCCGTACGGGTCGAGATCAGCCAGGACCGGGGGGACGTACAGCTGCGCGTCGTCGATGACGGTCCCGGTATCCCCGCCCAGGACCTGCCCCGCGTCTTCGAGCGCTTCTGGCGTGCCGAGGCCAGCCGCAGCCGCGCCTACGGCGGTTCGGGCCTGGGCCTGGCGATCGTGGAGGCCATCGTGCACGCGCACCAGGGCCAGGTACGGGTGCAGTCCGAGGTGGGAGTCGGCACCACCGTCACCATCCGGCTCCCGCGCGCTCCTCACGGCGCAACTGGTTGACAATCATGCTGTAGCAAATACCATCTCTTTCGTGGGGCGAGTCAGCTCCGCGGGGCGATCGGCGGCCCCGCCCGGCCCATCGCCGTGCACGCCGCCCCGGTTGGCGCGCTGACCCCCTCGAACACCGAGTCCCGCACCCGCAGTCCGCATCCCGAACCATGTCTACCGGGCCGCGCCTTCCGCGCGCCCCGTCCAGAAATCTCCCCGTCCATCTACGGCATTAGTGCTATAGCAAATAGTGGAGGATCAATGATGATCTCGCTCCCCAGGGCCAGGGTCTGTGCCCTGGCAGCCGCCTGCATGGTCGTACTGGCCGCGTGCGGAGGCTCCACGGGTACGGACGGGTCGGCGAAGCCGACGTCCTCGGTCGACGTGGGCAAGGCGGCCCCCGTCACCCCACTCGACGCGGCCACGGTGGACAGGGCCAGGAAACAGGGATCGGTCCTCCTCTACACGAACGCGGACGCCGACCAGATGACACCGCTCACCAAGGCCTTCGAGGCGAAGTACGCCGGCATCAAGGTGCGCGTCCTCAACATGAACGACCCGCAGACCTTCCAGCGCTACGCCACCGAATCCGCCACCGGTGTACGCACCGCGGACGTCGTGATGGCCACGGACGCGGTGGAGGTACTGAACTTCGTCAGCAAGGGCGATGTCCTCGACTACAAGGACCCCAACCTCAAGCACCTTCCCGCGTACGCACAACTCGCCCCGGGTGTGGTCTCCATGTCGGAGGACCCGCTCGTCGCCGTGTACAACACCGCGCTCATCCCCAAGGACAAGCAGCCCAAGGACCTCGCATCCCTTGCCGCACTGTCCAAGTCCCTCAAAGGGAAGATCGGGACCACCGACATCAGCAACCCCCATTCCTTCGGCGCCGTCAGCAATTACACCGCCGCGCACGGGGACAAGGGGTGGAAGAACATCGAAGCACTGGGCCCGAACACCGGCGTCGAGTCGGGCAACGGGAACCTCATGCAGAAACTGGCCCAAGGGCAGTACCAGGCCACCTATTTCGTGGCCGGATCGGTCCGCGCGCTGATCGAGGGGGAGGAGGCGTCGAAGATCCTCAACTACACGTATCTGACGGACGGAACGCCACTTCTTCCGAGGGCCGTCGCCGTCACCAAGAAAGCGAAGTCACCCGACGCGGGAAAGCTCTTCGTGAACTTCCTGCTGTCGGTCGAAGGACAGGAAGCCGCCTGCAAGGGCGGATTCACCCCGTACCGCGACGGAGTGGAATGCGCCTACGGTCTGCCGGCCGTGGAAAAGGTCGTCGGCGCCGACAACATGATGCTCGGCGGCTATCCCAAGGACATCGTCAAGAACAAGCCGGAGATCGTCGACCGCTGGAAGAAGGCGTACGGCCGATGAGCACCGCCCAACTCCGGCCGCCACCGGCCCGTAGCCCCTCACCACCGCCGAAAGGACACCGTCGGCGCTGGATCTCGACCAACGCGAGTCACTACATCCTCTGGGCGCTCGCCCTGCTGGTCATCGTCGGTTCCGTCGTCCCGGTCGTGGCCGCCGCGGTGTGGTCGACCCCGCTCTACGAAGCGGGCGGCCATCCGACGTGGGACAACTTCGACGCGCTGCTCACCGACCGCACCTGGTGGACCGCGGTCACCAATTCGGTCCTGTTCGCCGCCCTCAACACCGTCGGATCCATCGTCGTCGGCGTGACGTGCGCGCTGTTCCTCACCCGCACCGACGTTCCCGGACGCCGCGTACTGACGACCTTCCTGCTCGTCCCGATCGCGCTGCCCGGACTCGTCCTCATCATCGGCTGGGCGGCCATGTGGACCCCGGCGGGATTCGCGTCCTCCTGGCTGGAGGCGAACACGGTCCTGAGCATGCCGGTGAATCTCTACAGCATTCCCGGCATGGCCATGGTTGCGATGAGCGTGGCCTCACCCACCGTCTTCCTGCTGTGCCGCGGCACGCTGCTGTCGATCGACCCGTCCCTGGAGGACGCCGCCCGCACGTCGGGCGCGAGCCCGCTGCGCAGCCTGCTCTCCGTGAGCCTGCCGCTGATGCGTCCGGCGATCACGAATGCGGCACTCCTGGTCTTCGCCCTCTCGATGGAAGTACTGGGGCTGCCGCTGATTCTGGGATTCTCCAGCAAGATCAGTCTGATCTCCACATATCTCTACGACCATTGGGTGAACGACTCCCAACAGGGCCTGGTGTCCGCCGGTGCGGTGTTCCTGCTCATCACGGTCTCCGCGCTTCTCGTCCTGCGGAACCGGCTCGTGGGTGACACCGCGCGCTTCACCACGACCACGGGAAAACCCACCGGCGTCCGCGTACTGAAACTGGGCCCCGCGCGCTGGTTCACGGCGGCCGCGATCGCCTTCTTCCTTCTCGTGTTCGTGGTCGTACCGCTGGCCGGAGTCGTGCTGGCGGCATTCACCTCCATCCTGTCGCCCTTCATCTCCCCGTGGAGCGTGCTGACCCTCAGCAACTTCTCCGCCGTGTTCGAGAATCCGCTCTACACCGACTCGATCGTCAACAGCCTTCTCATCGCGGCGGTCGGCGGGGCACTGACGACTCTTGCCATCGCCGTTCTCTCGGTGATCGCACACCGTTCCCGATTCCGATTCCGCGGATCCCTGCAACAGGGCATGCTCTGGCCGCGCATGATGCCGGCGCTCGTCACCGGTATGGCGTTCTTCTGGAGTTTCGCCCTCCTCGACAGGTCCGGGGCAATACGCGCCAGCCTGTGGGGAATCGGCATCGCGTTCGCCGTCAGAAGCCTCGCTCTCGGCTACAGCGCCTTCTATCCGGCGCTCGCCGGAATCGGCGCCGACCTCGACAACGCCGCCCGTACCTCGGGTGCCACGTGGTGGACGGCGATGCGCACCGTCGTCCTCAGACTCGTCGCACCCGCCATGGGTGCCTCATTCGTGCTGCTTTTCGTGGCCATGCTCAACGACGCCGAACCGGCGGTGTTCCTCGTCACCGACGAGACCCCCGTACTCGGCCTCACCATGCTGCAACTCGCGGCAACAAGCATCGGCGGGACCGTCGCCGCGTTGGGAGTAATCCAGATGGTCATCACCTTGGTCGTCCTGGGCGCCGGGCGCGCCCTGCTGGGGGTGCGTCCTCGTGCCTAGTCTCCAACTGAACGCGATCACCAAGCAGTTCGAGGGGCACACCGCTCTGCACGAGGTGTCCCTCACCGTCCGGGACGGCGAGATCTTCACCCTGCTCGGCCCCAGTGGCTGCGGAAAGTCCACCACCCTGTGGTCGATCGCGGGCCTCCACCGGCCCGACTCGGGCAGCATCGCCTTCGGCGACCGGGTCGTCTTCGACCACGGACGCGTCGACGTCGAACCGGAGCACCGCAATTGCGGTGTCGTGTTCCAGTCCTACGCCATCTGGCCGCACATGTCGGTCGCGGCGAACGTGGGGTACCCCCTCAAGCTCCGCAAGACCCCCCGGGCGGAACGCGACCGCAGGGTGCGGGAAGTCCTCGAACTCGTCGAACTGGGCCGCCACGCGGGCCGCTACCCCCACGAGCTGTCCGGCGGCCAGCAGCAGCGGGTCGCACTGGCCCGCGCTCTCGCCCACCCACCCGACCTGCTGCTCCTGGACGAGCCCTTCTCCAACCTGGACGCCAAACTCCGCGACCGGTCCAGGCAGTGGCTCAAGACCCTCCAGTCACAGGTCGGTGTCACCACGGTCTTCGTGACCCACGACCAGGACGAGGCCCTGTCCGTCAGCGACCGCGTCGCCGTCATGGACCAGGGGAAGGTACGCCAGGTCGGCACCCCCACCGAGATCTACGAGCACCCCGCCGACCTGTTCGTCGCCGACTTCGTCGGAACCGCCAACCTCCTGGCCGCCATGGTCGTCGAGGCGGACGGCACCCATGCGGTGATCCGCGTCGACGGCGTCGGCGAACCGCTGAAGGTGCCGCACACGGACAGGCGCCTGGGGCCGGTACGGATCTGTATCCGCCCCGAGAACATCGAGATCCAGCGCGGCGGCGGCGACGCGAGCCGACCCCTCGACACGCTGACGGCGAAGGTCGACAACCAGGCCTACCTCGGCGACCACTACCGGTACACCATCCGCATCGGCGGCACCCCGGTGATCGTGACCACCACGCGCCCGGCGACCACCGGTGAACTCACCGTCAGCCTTCCGCCGGAAGACATCCGCATCTTCCACGAGGAAGCCGACTCCAACGAGGAGAACCACCATGCCCCCGTCCACTGACTCCGCCGCGCAGGTCGGCATCCTGACGCCGTCCGGCATGCTCGGTGCCGGCTTCACCCCGGAGAGCATCGAGCGCGGCCTGACCCTCGGCCCGGACGTCATCGCGGTCGACGGCGGCTCCACCGACTCCGGACCCCACTACCTCGGCGCCGGTGTCGCGAAGACCACCGCCGCCGCGGTGGGCCGCGATCTGCGCATCCTCCTCAAGGCCGCCGCCACCGCGGACATCCCCCTCATCGTGGGCTCCTGCGGCACCAGCGGCACCGACTCCGGCGTCGACTGGGTCGCCGGGATAGCGGAACAGATCATGGCCGAGGAAGGCCTCGATCTGAAGATCGCCCGGATCTACAGCGAGCAGGAAGCCACGTTCCTCAAGGACGAACTCGACGCGGGACGGATCCACCCCCTGGCCCCGCACGGCCCCCTGGAGCCGGAGACCCTGGAGAGCTGCACCCACATCGTCGGCATGATGGGCCACGAACCCTTCGTCGACGCCCTCCGCGCGGGCGCCCAGGTCGTCCTGGCGGGACGGGCCACCGACACCGCCCTCGCCGCCGCCGTCCCCCTGATGCTCGGCATGCCGGCCGGACCCACCTGGCACGCCTCCAAGATCGTCGAATGCGGCGGACAGTGCACCACGGACCCGCGCGCCGGAGGCGTCTTCGCCACCATCGACCAGCGGGGATTCACCATCGAGCCCCTCGACCCGGCCAACGCCTGCACGCCGATCTCGGTCGCCGCACACATGCTGTACGAGACCGCCAACCCGTACCGGATGCGGGAACCGGCGGGCACGCTGGACGTCTCCGACGCCACCTACACGGCACTGGACGAGCGCCGCGTACGCGTCGAGGGCTCCCGCTTCGAGCCCGCCGAGCAGCACACCGTCAAACTCGAAGGAGCCAGGGTCACCGGCTACGAGACGGTCTCGTTCACCGGCATCCGGGACCCGTACATCGTCGCCAACATCGACCGCTGGGCGGCGCTCCTGCGCGCCATCCTCACCGAGCGCGTCAGCCAGACCCTCGGACTGACCGACGACGACTACGGCCTGGACATCCGTCTCTACGGCCACAACGCCATCCTCGAAGACATCGACCCCGACTCCGGCCCGCCCCGCGAGGTCGGCGTCATGCTCCTCGTCAACGCGCCCTCGCAGGCCACCGCGACAGCGATCGCCAAGGTCGCCAACCCCCTCATGCTGCACCTCCCGCTGCCGGAGATGGAGTACCTGCCCAGCTTCGCCTTCGCCACCTCACCGGCGGAGACCCAGCGCGGGGCGGCCTACGAGTTCGTCCTGAACCACGTCGTCGACGTCGACTCGCCCACCGGCCTGTTCCGTACCCAGCACTCCCGTGAGGTCTCCCATGTCTGAGCACACCACCCGCCGGCCCGTGCTCGGCGACTACGCGACCGAGATCCGCTCCAAGAACGCCGGACCCTTCTGGGTCACCATGGAGACGTTCATGAAGGACAGCGACGGTTACGCCGTCGCGGCCGACGAGTCCTTCCTCAACGAGGCGGTCGTCGCCGACCTGTACCGGGTCGACGCCGAGCAGGTCCAGATCTTCCGCATCCCGGCGCTGAACGTCGTGAAGATCTCCTTCCCGCGCCCCGTCACCCAGGCCGGCCTCCGGGACCGGGACATCCACGCCGGCCAGCACCACGTCCCGCTGGCCGCCTTGAAGGTGCCCGACCGGCTGAGCCGGCAGGATCTGACCCCGATCCCGGAGGAGGACCTGATCTTCCGGCTCCCTCCCGTGTTCACCGACGCCGCCGCCGAGCGACGCCATCGCAAGGAACGCCTCGCGGGCGCCCTGCGCCTCTTCGGCCGGTTCGGCTTCGAGGAAGGCGTCGCCGGACACATCACCGCACGCGACCCGGAGTTCCCCGACCACTTCTGGGTCAACCCCTTCGGCATGTCCTTCAAGCACGTGAAGGTCAGCGACCTGCTGCTCGTCAACCACCAGGGCGATGTCGTCCAGGGACGCCACCGGGTGAACCGGGCCGCCTTCGCCATCCACGCGGCCGTCCACGCGGCACGGCCCGACGCGATCGGCGCCGCCCACAGTCACTCGGTGTACGGCAAGGCGCTGTCGGCGACGGGCCAGCGGCTCGAACCCCTCACCCAGGACGCCTGTGCCTTCTACGAGGACCACGGCTGCTACGAGAACTACTCGGGCGTGGCCGACGACCCCGCGGAGGGCCGGCGTATCGCCGAGGCTCTGGGCGGACACAAGGCGGTCATCCTGCGCAACCACGGCCTGCTCACCGCGGCCGGCTCGGTCGACGCCGCCGCGTACTGGTTCATCACGATGGAACGCTCGGCCCAGGCCCAACTCGCCGCGAAGGCAGCGGGATCCACGATCCAGATCCCCCACGAGGAGGCCAAGCACACCTACGGACAGGTGGGCTTCGACCTGGCGGGCTGGTTCCAGTTCCAGCCCCTCTTCGACCAGATCACCCGCACGGACCCGGACCTCTTCGACTAGGGGTAGGGCCCGCCCGCTGCCATGCCGTCACCGCAGCCCTGTCGATCCGTCAGTTGACGGTGAAGCGGGCCCGTCCCTCCAGTGCCGCCACGAGTTCGGCGGCGCCCGCCAGGCCCGCCGCACGGCGGGCCTGTGCGGTCTGGCCCGCGAGGTGGGAGTAGACGGTGATGCCGTCGACGCCTCGCAACGGGCTGTCCGCCGGGAGGGGTTCCCGCGTCACCACGTCGAGTGCCGCACCCGCGATGCCGCCCGTCCGGACCGCGTCGGCGAGCGCCCGCTCGTCGACGACGGCCCCGCGGGCGGTGTTGATCAGCACGGCCGTCGTCTTCATCCGCGCGAAGGCGGAGGCGTCGAACAGGCCCCGGGTGCTGTCGGTCAGCGCGGTGTGGATCGACACGTAGTCGGAGACGGCCAGCAGTTCGGCGAAGGGAACGAACCGCACCCCGAGGTCGCCGCGCGCGCCCTCGGGGACGCCGGTGGTGCACACCACGTCCATCCCGAACGCCCTGGCCAGTGGTACGACGGCCCGAGCGGCCGCGCCGAAGCCGACGAGGCCGAGTGTCGCCCCGCGCAGCTCGTGACCGTCCTCGCGCGGCCACCCTCCGGCCAGCACACCGGTCGCGCTGTGGACCAGCCGGCGCGCGGCGGCGAGCAGCAGGCCCAGCGTGTACTCGGCCACGGCGTTCGCGTTGATCCCGGGCAGGTTGCTCACGCCGACACCGAGCCGGCGCGCGGCCTCGATGTCGATGGAGTCGTACCCGACGCCGGTACGCACCACCACCCGCAGTCGCGGAGCACGCGCAAGCACCCCGGCGGTCAAGGGTTCGTTCGCGACGAGTGCCGCGTCGATCCCGGCGAGCGCGGACACGAGGTCCTCCGGATCGCGGCGTCCGACCATCGGGACGTGGTGCGTCTCAAGTCCGGCCGCCCGGAGGTAGTCGTCCACCTCGTCGCCGGGACGCAGATAGTCAGTGGTGATCAGGACGCGTGGCACGCTGCGCCTCCTCCTCCATCTTCGCGCGGCCGGCTCCGCCGCCGATCCGGCGTGCGACGGCCGAGCCGAGCGCCGTCGTCGTCCCGTTCCCGCCGAGGTCCGGCGTGACGACGTCCGGCTGCCCCTCCAGGACCGACTCGACGGCGGCGACGATGTCCGCGGCGGCCGCGGCCTCGCCCAGATGCTCCAGCATCATCGCGCCGCTCCAGATCTGCCCGACCGGGTTGGCGATACCGAGCCCCGCGATGTCGGGGGCCGACCCGTGCACGGGCTCGAAGAGGCTCGGGTGGGTCCGCTCCGGGTTGATGTTCGCACTCGGCGCTATCCCGATCGTGCCGGTACAGGCCGGGCCGAGGTCGGAGAGGATGTCACCGAACAGGTTGCTCGCGACGACGACGTCGTACTGCTCGGGTCGCAGGACGAACTTGGCCGCGAGGATGTCGATGTGGTCCTTGTCGGCGGACACGCGCGGATAGCGCAGTGCCATCTCGCTCGCCCGCTCGTCCCAGTACGGCATGGAGATCGAGATCCCGTTGCTCTTCGTCGCCCAGGTCAGCTGCCTGCGCGGCCGGGAGTCGGCGAGCTCGAAGGCGTACCGCAGCACGCGGTCGACACCGACGCGGGTCATCACGGTCTCCTGAAGTACGGTCTCGCGCTCGGTGCCCTCGAAGATCCGCCCGCCGATGCTGGAGTACTCGCCCTCGGTGTTCTCGCGCACCACGTAGAAGTCGATGTCTCCCGGACCGTGGTCGCGCAGCGGACCGCGCACGCCCCGCAGCAGTCGCACCGGCCGCAGATTGACGTACTGGTCGAACCCGCGGCGCAGTTTCAGCAGGCTTCCCCACAGCGACACATGGTCGGGGACGACCTCGGGCCAGCCGACCGCGCCGAAGAAGATCGCGTCGAAGCCGCCCAGCACGCTGTGCCAGTCCTTCGGCATCATCTCCCCGTGGCGCGTCCAGTAGTCGGCGCTGGCGAAGTCGAACTCCTCCACGTCGAGGACGAAGCCGTACGCGTCGGCCGCGGCGCGCAGGCACCGCAGTCCTTCGGGAACGACTTCCCGGCCTATGCCGTCGCCGGGCACGGCGGCGATGCGGTAACGCTGTGGCACGACGGATGCTCCTTGCTCGATACGTGTACGGCTCTTCACTGTGGGCTCCGGCGGGGCCTGTCACAATGGGTGATGAGGCAACCTAGGCTTTCCACAGCGGAAAACCTGCCCGGATCGGGAGACCACATGAAGTTGTCCGTCGACGACCTGAAGTTCTTCCAGGTCGTGGCAGCCAGCGAGACGCTCACGGCGGCGGCGCGCAGGCTCGGCTGGTCCCTTCCGGTGGTCAGCAAGCGGCTCAGCGCACTGGAGAGCCGGCTCGACGTGCGGCTCGTCCAGCGGGGCACCCGCCGACTGGTGCTGACCTCGGAGGGCGCCCTGTACGCGAGCGGGCTCGACTCGATCCTCGACCGGCTGCGCGAGCTGGAGGACCTGGTGACCGAACGGTCGGGGGAACTGCGCGGCGCCCTGGTCGTCCAGGCGACCCTGGGCCTCGGGCGAGCGCATGTCGCCCCGCTGCTCGCGGAGTTCGCGGCGGCGCACCCCCAGCTCCAGGTGCAGCTGAACACGTCGGCGCTGCCCCTGCGCCCGCATCGGCGGACCTTCGACGTGGCCGTTCACGTGGGAAGTCCGCCGGACTCCTCGCTGCGGATGCGCCGGCTCGCGGAGAATCGCCGGGTGCCGTGCGCGTCGCCCGCGTACCTGGCACGCCATGGCGCGCCCACCTGTGTGGAGGATCTGGCGCGGCACGACTGCATCGTGCTGCGCGAGAACGAGGGTGACTACGCGCTCTGGCGGTTCGGCGATGTCAGCGATCCGCGTCATGTGCGGGTGCGGGGTCCGCTGCAGAGCAACGACGGGGACATCGTGACCGGTTGGGCCCTGGAGGGCCGAGGCGTGATCATGCGCTCGGAGTGGCAGGTCCGGCCCCACATCGAGCGCGGTGACCTGGTGCGTGTCCTGCCGCACATCCCGACGCCCGCGGCCGACATCTATGCACTGCTCGAAGACGACGGGCATGTTCCCCGGCGGGTGACCGAGCTGATCGAGCACCTGGCGGCTCGGCTGCCGGGACGACTGGCACGGTCCGCCTGACACTACTGTTTCTCACAGGGAAAGGCTGAGTTGCCCACGGTCGCATATTTCTCGGTCGGCGCCGTGCCGGGGCGGTCGGCCGTACGGATGCCTAGCCGTGCCCGGCCAGGACGTCCTCGGTCACGTCGGGGAGAGGCCGCCCCGTGCCCAGGGCCGTGGAGCGCAGCCGTGCCAGCGCCTCGGTGGGAGAGATGCCCAGCCGCTCCGCCATCACGCCGGTCGCCACATGGGTGCGCTGCCAGTGGACGTCCAGCACGGGGGTGATCCTCGCGGTGAGCAGGATGAGTGCCGCGGCTCGTACGGCCAACCTGGCGGCCGCTTCCGCCTCGACGCCCAGCGGACCGGCCTCGAAGCGCAGCATGTCCGCCGTCCCCAGATGCGCGTGGCCCTCCACCAGCGGAAACGCATAGATGGCGCCCACCGTGGACAGGCGCTCCCGGGCCAGCGGGCCGAACAGGGGCCACGGGGTCACGGAACCCTGGAGGTCCTCGACCATGAGCGGCCGGCCGATCGCCGCGGCCGACACACATGGTCCTTCGCCCACCTCGAACTGCAACTCCTCCAGGCGCTGGGCCGCCGCGTTGGTGGCGTACAGCATCCGCCGGTGCGGCGTCTCGGTCCACAGGGCCAGGGTGACGGCGTCCACCGGCAGTGCCTCGCACAGGGCCTCGGCCACCCGCTGGGGCATTCCGCGCTCGTGGTCGGGCCCGGTGGCCGCCCGGACCACCGCTTCAGCGGGCCACGGGTCGGTAACCATGTCGGCCTCACTCTCCACGCGTTTCCCCGGAGCCCCCGCCGGAACGGGGTGCCCTCCGGGTTTCCGTCCAGGAGGCTTCCAAACGGGAGGCGGCCTCCGCCCGGTCCGCGGTCACCCCGAGTCATGTCACCGGCCCTGCTTCCGATCATCGCCGCTCCTCCTCTAGGCTCGATCCAGACGCGGTCGGGGTCTCGACCGCACCGCAGGCTCCCGGCCCCCGAGCCCTGACCGACTGCCAAGGCCGGCCGGAGCCGCATCGCCGACATCGTCCGTGGTTCCGGCCCTGCCCTCCTGGCGCGTCGGCGAGGCAACTCCCGCCGTCTCGCCCGGCTGCCAGGAGGGCAACTCGCACGGTGGCCGAGCCGCCGGTCTTCGCCGGAGCGACCGTCCGGGGGTTCTGAGCAGGCGTCCCTTGTTGCAGGAGTGGCTGAATGGGTACTCAGCCGACGAACGCAGAGGAAGGGGCGTACGAGATGCGCATCGATCTGACCGGCCGCACGGCACTGGTCACCGGCTCCACGCAGGGAATCGGCGCGGCGATCGCCACCGGCCTCGCGCGGGCCGGCGCCCGGGTCGCCGTGAACGGCCGGAGCGAACAGCGTGCCGAGGAGAGTGCGGCCCGGCTAGCCGAGGACGTGCCCGGCGCGGACGTGGTGCCCGTGGCGGCGGACGTGACCACCGAGGAGGGAGCGGCGCAGGTCATGGACGCCGTGCCGCGGGTGGACATCCTGGTCAACAACCTCGGCATCTTCGGGTCCGCGGACCCGCTGGAGATCACCGACGACGAATGGCGCCGCTACTTCGAGGTCAATGTGCTGGCGGCCGTGCGGCTGATCCGCGCGTACCTGCCGGGTATGACGGAGCGGGGCTGGGGGCGCGTCCAGAACATCGCCAGCGACTCGGCCGTGGTCATCCCCGCGGAAATGATCCACTACGGCATGTCGAAGACCGCCCTGCTCGCGGTGGGCCGGGGCTTCGCGAAGGAGGCGGCGGGCACCGGCGTCACGGTGAACTCGGTCATCGCCGGCCCCACGCACACGGGAGGCGTCGAGGACTTCGTGTACGGGCTCGTCGACCGTGACCTTCCGTGGGACGAGGCCCAGCGTGCCTTCATGAAGGAGCACCGACCGCAGTCCCTGCTGCAACGGCTGATCGAGCCGGAGGAGATCGCGAACATGGTCGTCTACCTCAGCTCCGACCAGGCGTCGGCCACCACCGGGGGCGCGCTGCGGGTCGACGGCGGATACGTCGACTCCATCCTGCCGTGATGCGGCCGGCCCACGCTTGTCCTCGCGGACACCCTCAGGCCCTCTCAGACAGGGCGTGGCCCGTCCCCGCCCGGCCGCTCGATCATCCGTGACAGTTCGACCCGGGAACGCACCCCCAGCACGGCGAACACCTTCCGCAGGTGATAGTCCACGGTGCGGGTGCTCACGGCCAGGCGCAGCGCCACCTCCCGGTTCGTGGCACCCTCGGCCACACAGCGCGCGATCCGCAACTGCTGCGGTGTGAGGCCCTCCAGCACACCGGCCCGCGCCGCGGCCGGAGCCGCCCCGTTCGCCCTCAGTTCGGCCCGCGCCTGGTCCGCCCAGATGCGGGCGCCGCACCGCTCGAAGGCGACCAGCGCGGCCCGCAGACAGCCGCCCGCCTCCCGGAGTCTGCGCCGTCTGCGCAGCCACTTGCCGTACAGCAGCCGCGTACGCGCCTGCTCGAAGTCGCCGCCCGCCCGTGCGTGCAGGGCGAGGGCGTCCTCGTACAGTCCGTCGGCCCGGTCCTCGTCGGCCACCAGTGCCCGGCACCGGGCGAGTTGGGCGGGCGCCTGCGCGTCGGCGCCGAAGCGCGCCCACAGTGCGAACTCCTCGACGACGGCGCGGGCGTCCTCCCGCTGCCCGGCGAGCACCGCGGCCTCCACATAGCAGGGCATGACCAGCATGCGTACGGCGAAGTGACCGCCGTCCGGGCCCGGGCGGACCAGCGGGCCGAGCCGGGCGACCGCCTCGAACGGACGCCCGCGTCCCAGGTCGGCACGGCCCGAGGCCCATTCGGCGAGTGTGACGGCCTGCATGAGCCCATGACGCCGTGCGGTGTCCAGCGCGGCGCCCGCGTGGTGCGCGACGAGCGTCGACTCGTCCGCGATCGACGCCGCCAGGGCGAGCACGGCATGGTGGTGGGCCGCCACATTGCCCTGCCCGTACCGGTGCGCGGTACGCAGTCCCTCCTCCGCGTGCGCCCGGGCCCGCGCGTGCTGCCCGGTCCGCAACTCCGCGTAGGCCAGCAGTTCCAGGGCCCGTGGCACGGATGCCTCCGGGCCCCGGGACCTGGCCGCCGCGAGGGTCCGCGCGCCGATCCGGCAGGCGGCGGGCACGTCCCCCAGGAGGAGGGCCGCCGCGCCCGACCACAGCAGCCGCTCCGGCCCGTCCTCCTCCCATGCGTGCTCGACCACGCGCCGCAGCCGGGGGATGGCCCGGCCGAAGTCCCGTTCCAGCATCGCCCGCATGCCGTGCAGGTAGTCCCGCGGCAGGCTGTCCGGCTCGGCGCCGCGGGCGGTCGGCCGGTCGGCGACCGTCCCGACGTGCCCGACCGTGGTGGCCGCCGCCGTCGCCACGGGGGTACGGTCCGCCGCGTTCAGCGCCCGCAGACACGCGACGGAGTCTCCGGTGGCCCAGGCGGCCTCCGCTGCCGCGAGCCCCGCGAGCAGGGCGTGCGCGGGATCGTCGGCGGCGAGCAGGGAGCGGGCGAGCAGCAGGGCCTCACCGGCGTCGGCCGCGGGGCCGTCACGCAATGCGAGAGTTCCCCGCACCCAGGCCGAACGCCCCCGGACGACGGCGGGCAGGGCGCCGTCGCGGGCCCGGTCGACCAACCGGCGGGCCACCCGCGCTCGGCCCGCGAGCAGCGCCTGCCCGGCCGCCGCGGTCAGATGCTCCGCCCGCTCGCGCCCGTCCGCCGTCAGCTCCGCGGCGCGGGCGTACGCCACCGAACGCTGGGCGCGGGACGCGGCGACGCACGGGTCGGCCGCTGCCGCGCAGAGCTGATCCGCCAACGCCGGGGCGTGCCCGGCGACCGACCAGGCCCGGTGGAGCAGCGCGACGAGCCCGTGCCCCTCGCCCTCCAGAACGGAGGCGAGTGCCCGGTGCGCCGCGCGTCGCCGGTCGGGAGCGGCACAGGCATGGACGGCTCTGCGGAGCAGAGGACCGGTGAAGCGGAACCGGCCGTCGGTCAGCACCAGGGCGTCCGGGAGCCGGTCCGAAGCGAGTGCGGCCCGCGCCCGGCCGAGCCGCGCAGCCGCCCCGCGGACCAGGTCGGCATCGGCGCCGACGCCTTCGGGATCGTGCTCGTGCGCGGCCGCCACCAGCAGGAGGAGTTCACCGGCGGCGGCGGAGTACCCCGCCAGATGCGCGCCGGCCGCACTCCGCAGCGCTTCGGCGTCGGCCGCGGGCCACGGCAACCGGCGTTCGCCGGACAGCTCGGCGGGCGCCAGCCCGGCCACCAGTGCGCGCAGCAGGGCCGGGTTGCCCCGGGCCTCGTCCAGCAGCTCCGCGCGGACGGCCGGGGCGACGGACCCGCACGCAGTGTCGTCGAGCAGCGCGTCCATCGCGGACGACGGCAGCGGCGCGAGCGTCAGGACGGGCAGTGCGGCGAAGTCGGGATCCGCCGTGTGCCGCCCGGTGACCGTGAGGAGCAGCCGCACCGGTCCGGCCGCGGGCAGGCGCCGGGCGGCGAAGCCCAGGGCGGCCCGCGAGGGAGCGTCCCACAGGTGCGCGTCGTCCACGCACACCAGCAGGGGCGAGCCCGCGGCCGCGTCGGACAGGGACCGGAGCAGCCACTCGGGTGCGGTCCCCGCGTCCGGAAAGCCGACGGCCGGTCCTCCCGGCAGCCCGTCCGCGGCACACCGCAGCGCGTGCACCCCGCTCAGTGGCAGTGCGGACTCCGCGCGACTGGCCCGTACGCGCAGCACGGGCCCGGCCGTGAAGGAGCGGGCCGCCCAGGCGATCAGCGCGGTACGGCCGAGGCCCGGATCCCCGGCCAGTACGAGCACCGGGGCGTCCGGGCCGGACAGGTTCAACACGGTTGCCAGCGCGGCGAGTTCCGCGCTTCGGCCGTGCAGTGGAAGGGATCGCGGTGGGGGTGTCTGCGGTGCGGGGGACCGCGGTGGGGAAGACTGGGGCGCGTTCGTCCGTCCGGTCATCCCCGTGACGTTACTTTCGCGCGACGAGAGGCGGAAGCTCTCCGTCCGGCGCCTGCCGACACGCGGTTTCCCGCTCCGGCCTGCGCCGACACGTCTTGCGTCCGGGACTCTCGTGTACGCCTGCCCAGCGGCGTCACCACAGATCTGTGCACCCGCACAGACGCACCTGCACAGCTGCACGCGAGCCGATGCGCCCGCACAGCGCCGGTGGGCGGCCGCGTTCCCCGCACGACCGCCCACCGGCTGCTCATCGGGGTGCCGGCCTCAGGAGATGTGCGGGCAGTTGCCCCGGTACTCCTCGATGGTCAGGCTCGGCCGCGGCAGCGGGCAGAGGAACTGCTCGTAGCGGGTGTCGTTGTCCACGAACCGCTTGAGCCAGGAAATGCTGTACTTCGCGATCGTCGTGTCGGACGAGTTCGGCGTGAAGTGCGTCGCGCCGTTGAGCTCCAGGTACGCCTTGTCGGTGGACGACGGCAGGCTCCCGTAGAACGGCTCCGCGTGCGAGGCGACGGGTGCGATCGTGTCGCCGTCCGCGCCGAAGATCAGCGTGGGTGTGCTGACCTCGGGCCAGGACTTGTCGGTGTTCCAGGGCGTCAGCGGGATCGCCGCCTGCAGGGACGGACGGGACTTGGCGGCTTCGAGACTGCCACCACCTCCCATCGAGTGCCCCGCCACCGCGAGCCGGCTGCTGTCGATCCTGGTGCGTACGCTGCTGCGCTCGGTGAGGTAGTCCAGCGCGGCCAGCAGCTGACGGCCGCGCGAGTCGGGCTGGTCCAGGGTCGTCAGGGTGTCGATGGTGAAGACGACGAAGCCCTGGGAGGCCAGCCGTGGGCCCAGCCACGAGATCGAGGACTGGGTGCCGGTGTACCCGGGGGAGATCGCCACCGCGCCGAACGTTCCGTCGCTGGTGCTCGTCGGGTAGTACACCGTTCCGCCGCCGAAGCCGGTGACCGACAGCGAGGAGACCGTGGTCTGGGACACGCTGTAGGAACCGCGTGCCGCCTCGATGCTCGACGTGGTGGGGGCGGGGCCGCGCTCGTAGGGGTTGTCCGCGGCGTGCGCCCCGGGAGTCGCCAGGGAGCTGAGACCCACGACGGCGGCCAGTGCCGCGAGGGCGCCGGTCATCCTCTTCGCGGTCCTGACCCTGCGGTCGCGCGGGCCGCGGACGGCGGATGCGGGCGGAAGCGTTCCTGGGGTGAGCGGGCTGTTCTGCGAGGGCTGCTGCACGACGAAGTCGTCCTCTCGGCCGTGACGGGCCGCCGGACCGGACATGCCGCGCGGAGGACCCGCGTGGCACGTCCGGTAGCTCTGCCGACGGCGCCGACCGGTGGTCGGCCGTGCCACTGTCCGGCCGGGAGGAGGGCGCGGCCATCGGCAATATCACCGGTCTTCGGCAACCGGCCTTCGACCACCGGTCCGCAACCACCGGTCCGCAACCACCGGTCCGCAACCACCGTTCGTCGGCGAACAGCCCCCGCGCCCGGCTCACTTGACGGTGATGCTGCCCGCGTGGTCGAGGTCGGCGGCGGACCGGCCGACGTACACGGGCACCTGGCCGGTGGGGGTCACCCAGCGCCCGCCCGCCTCGTCCCAGTAGGACAGCGCGCGCCGGCTGACGGTGACACCGACACTCCTGCGCCGGCCTGCCTCCAACGCGACGCGGGCGAAGCCGACGAGCGTCCTGGCCGGGGTGTCGGTCCTGGTCGGCAGATGCCCGATGTAGACCTGCACCACCTCGGATCCGCTACGACGGCCGGTGTTGTGTACCTCGACGGTGACCTCGGCGGCCCGGTCCCCACGGCCGAGGCTGTGCACACGTGCCGTGCCGAGGCGGAAGGAGGTGTACGACAGCCCGTGCCCGAAGGGGAAGAGCGGCTTGGCGCGGTGCTTGTCGTACCACTTGTAGCCGACGTGGATGCCCTCGTCGTACGTGATCGTGTTGGCGATGTCGTCGTCCTTGGCGCCGGTGTAGGTGGCCGGGCCCTGCTGTTCGTCGGCGGGGAAGGTGACGGGGAGCCGGCCGCCGGGTTCGGCGTCGCCGTACAGGACGTTGGCGATGCCGGTGCCGGTCGCGGCGCCCTGGTACCAGGCCTGCAGCACGCCCTTCACCGCGCCCAGCCACGGCATGAGCATGGGCCCCGAGGTGTTGAGGACGACGACCGTGTTCGGGTTGGTGGCGGCGACGGCTTCGATGAGCCGGTCCTGGTCGCCGGGCAGGGAGAGGTCGTCGCGGTCGAAGGCCTCGCCGGTGTAGTTGTTGACGAACACCACCGCCACGTCGGCCTTCCTCGCCGTCGCGACGGCGGCCGGTACGAGCGACTCGGGCTGCCAGCCCAGGGTCATGGCGGGTCCCCGGAACCCGGCGTCCCTGGTGCTGTACTCGACCGTGATGTCGACGGCCCTGCCGCCGGTCAGTTCGGCGACACCGCCGATCGCGCTCTCCTTCGGGCCGAAGAAGGAGTCCCAGAGGAAGCGGGACTCGTCGAGGAGCGTCACCCCGTTCACGACGATCTTCGCGGCACCCGCCAGCAGGGCCGAGACGCGCACCGGACCGGTGACGGGCGGGGTGAGGCGGCCGGTCCAGCGGGCCGACCAGGCGGCCGGGAGGCCGTCGACTGGGGCGCCGCGGAAGTCGATGTTGCCCGTCGTCGTGGTGGTCAGCGGGCTGCCGGAGTGGTCCTCGCCCGCGAAGAACTCGGCGTGCAGGCCGGGTTCGCCGTCGGGGGTGGTGAAGACGTCGCCCGGGATCGTGGGCAGGGCGACATCACCGAGACTGCCTTGGGAGAACAGCACCCGGGATGCGCCGGCCTTGCTCCTGATCGCTTCCAGGGCGGTGGTGAAGTCGCCGGGATCGACATAGGAGGAGCCTTCGACACCGGTGATGGCGTCCTTGCCCGCCGGGCCGATCACGGCGATCGTCCTGTTCTTCGACAACGGCAGCAGGCTGCCCTCGTTCTTCAGCAGGACGGTGGCCTGTTCACCGGTGATCCGGGCCAGGGTCTGGTGCGCGGCGGTGGTCACCACGTCGGCGGGCGTGTCCGGCAGCGGATGGTCGTAGGCACCGGAGGCGAACAGCGCGTACAGGATGCGGCGGGTGGCGTTCCGGGTGCGCTCCCGCGGGATCCGGCCGTCGGTGAAGGCGGCCTTGGGGGTGTCGGGGGTGAGTGCGGCGGAGTCGACACCGGCGTTGATCTCCGCGACCCGGTCCCCGGACGGGTAGTAGTCGGTGCCGAGGTAGCCCTTGAGCCCGAGGTCTGTCTTGAGGGCGCCGATGAGGTGTGGGTTCTCGCAGGCGAACACCCCGTTGACCCTGGGATAGGAGCCCATGACCGACAGGGCGCCGCCGTCGCGGACGGTGTGTTCGAAGGCCGGGTAGTAGACCTCGCGCAGGGCACGCTCGGAGACCCGTACGTCGAGGGAGTTGCGGCCCTCCTCCTGGTTGTAGACGGTGAAGTGCTTGATCTGGGCGATGACGTCGTTCTTCTGGAAGCCACGGGTGACGGCGGCCCCGATCAGCCCGTTGACCAGGGGGTCCTCGCCGTACGACTCGGCCTCGCGGCCGTTGCGGGGGTTGCGGTCGATGTCGACGGTCGGGCCGAGCAGGACGTTCCAGCCCTTGCCCCGGGCCTCGGCGCCGATCGCGTCGCCGTACCGCTCGGCCAGGTCGGTGTCGAAGGTCGCCGCCAGTGCGTTGGGGGCGGGGAAGGCGGTCACTCCGGTGTCGCCCCGCAGTCCGTCGGACGCGTCCACGCGGGTCATGGCCGGAATGCCGAGATGGGCGAGGGGCGCGAAGTCGGCCACGTCGACCGCCGTGACGAGCGTGATCTGCTCCTGGAGCGTCATGGCGGCGAGCAGGGCGTCGGCTCTGCGGGCGGCCGACTTCTTCTTGTCACGCCAGGGCTGACCGGCGAGGGCCGTCCGCGGGGCGGCTGCGGCAGCGGTGCCGGGAAGCCCGGCGGTCAGCACCGCGGCTCCGCCCAGAGCGGCCACGGACACGGCGACGGCTTCGCGCCGGGTCGGTCCTGTGGAGCCTTCTCCGGAATCTTCGGAACTTCCTCTGGAACGGGTCACTTCACACTCTCCTTCGAGCGTCGAGTTCCTTCGAGCGTCGAGCGGCGGCGGACGCTCTTTCACGAGGCGGTGCGTGGACTTGAGCAGCGCGAACGGGGCTCAGGCGGCGCTGCGTTCGAGGTCGCGGGTGTCGAGGTGGTGCCGACCGGGGCCCACGGTCAGCGGAGCGTGCCCCGGGAGTTCGACCACGCCCTGGCAGCCGTCGGGAACCGTGACCTCCGCGGTCATGCCCGAGTCGGTCAGGCCTGAGTCGGTCAGGCCTGAGCAGGTCCTGTCCGAGTCGGTCAGTTCCCAGGAGATGGCCGCCTCGCCGTAGGGCGTCTGGTGGCGGGCCCTGGCCCAGGTGATGCCACCGCCGGGACGCGGCCGGAAACGCAGCGTGCGGTATCCGGGGGAGGATAGGTCGAGCCCCGCGACGACCCGGTGCATCCAGTCGGCCACGGCACCCAGCGCGTAGTGGTTGAAGGACGTCATCCCACCGGAGTTGAGGGTGCCGTCGGGGAGGAGACTGTCCCAGCGTTCCCAGATGGTGGTCGCGCCCATGGACACGGTGTAGAGCCAGGACGGGCACTCGGTCTGGGTCAGCAGGCGGTACGCCACCTCCAGGTGTCCGGTGTCGGTCAGGGCGTCGCAGATCAGCGGGGTGCCGACGAAGCCGGTGGCGATCCGGGCGTCGTCCTGGAGCACCAGTTCCGCGAGGCGGTCACCGGCCGCACGGCGCTGTCGGTCGTCGTCCAGCAGACCGAAGACCAGAGCCACCGAGTACGCGGTCGGGGCGTCGCTGGTCATCCGGCCGTCCGGGCGCACATAGCGGGCCCGGAAGGCGCGGGTCACCTCGTCGGCCAACTGTCCGTACCGTGCGGCCGCTTCCTGATCACCGAGTTCGCGGGCCGACCACTGGAGATGGCGGGCGGAGTGGGCGAAGTACGCGGTGGCCACCAGGTAGCGGTCGGTGCGGGCCCCCGCCGGGTCGTCCGGCGGGGCGATCGGATCCAGCCAGTCACCGAGCTGGTGCCCGGTGTCCCACAGCCGGCTCTCCCCGGCCAGCCGGTCCATCAGGTCCACCCAGGCGCGGCCCATGGGGAAGTGCCGGCGCAGCAGTTCGAGGTCGCCGAAGCGCCGGTACAGGACCCACGGGGTGAGGGACGCGACATCGCCCCAGGCGGCGCCCGGCTGGATCGGCGTCCACTGGGGGCCGCCGGGGATGACCGGCACGTACCAGGGGATCGTCCCGTCGGGCAGTTGCTCGACGGCGACGTCGTCCAGCCACGAGTCGAGCATGCCGGCACAGTCGTACAGGAAGGACGCCGTGGGGGCGAAGACCTGGATGTCGCCGGTCCAGCCGAGGCGTTCGTCGCGCTGGGGGCAGTCGGTGGGGATGTCGACGAAGTTGCCGCGCATGCTCCACACCACGTTCTCGTGCAGCCGGTTGACCAGGGGGTCGCTGCACTCGAACCAGCCGGTGCGGGTCATGTCGGTGTGGTACACCCGGGCCGTCACCGCGTTCGCTCTCAACTCGCCCGGCCAGCCGCCGACTTCGGCGTAGCGGAAACCGTGCAGGGTGAAGCGCGGTTCCCAGGTCTGCTCGCCGGAGCCGTCGAGGACGTAGGTGTCGGTGGACGCGGCCCCGCGCAGGGGGCGGGTGGCGAGTTCGCCGTCCTGGAGTACCTCGGCGTGGCGCAGGGTGATGGTCGTGCCCGCCGGTCCGGCGACGGTGATGCGCAGCCGGCCGACGAGATTCTGGCCGAAGTCCAGGACGTGACGGCCGTCGCCCTTGGCGGTGACAGTGAGGGGTGACAGTTCCTGGGTGCGGCGGACGGGAGCGCCCTTGGGGGCGATCAGGGTGCGTGGATCGCGGGTGCGGGTGGCCACCGGCGTCCACAACTCGGCCTCTTCCAGGCCTCCTTGAGGTGTCGACCAGTGGGGGTCGTGCAGGCGTGCGTCGAAGGTCTCGCCCTCGTAGAGGCCGCTGAAGAGGATCGGGCCGGGCGCGGCCTGCCAGGAGCCGTCGGTGGCGACGACCGTCGTGGTGCCGTCGGCCAGGGTGACTTCTAGCTGGGCGAGGAGGGACTGGTCGCTGCCGTAGAGGTCGCGGTAGCCACCGTCGAAACCGATGTGGCCCCGGTACCAGCCGTCCCCGAGCCAGGCACCGAGGGTGTTGGCGCCGGGTACGAGATGCTCGGTGACGTCGTAGGTGTGGTAGCGCAGGCGTTCGCCGTAGACGGTCCACCCCGGCGAGAGGATGTCGTCGCCGACCCGGCGGCCGTTGATCTCGGCCTCGTACACACCGTGGGCGGTGACATACAGCCGGGCCCGGACCGCCGGGGCGTCGAGGGTGAAGTCGCGGCGGACGCGGGCCGGGCGCCGGTCGGTGCCGGGGGCCTCGGGCCAGGCCGCGCCGACCGGTACGGCACTCCAGTCGGCGGCGTCCAGGAGCCCCGCCTCGACCGTGCGCGGCTCGCTCCAACCGGTCGGGTCCGCGGCCCCGTCCACCCACACCCGTACCCGGACGCCGACCCGTTCACGGGAGTCGAGAGGTGCGCCCGGCCACGGCAGGAGGACCTGGTCCGCGTGGGCCGTGCGGCCGGTGCGACGGAGGACGCCGTCCCGGTCGAGTTCGATCTCGTAGGCGTCCTGGACGGCGGCTCCCCGGGGCAGACGCCAGGTCAGGCGTGGCCGGGCGACACCGATTCCGAGGCCGTCGGGCAGGTGCTCGAAGGTGACCGGGGCAGGCTGAGAGGACATGGGTGGGGGACCTTCCATGGATACGGGTGCGGACGGCCGGCGCCTGGCCGGAGCTGAAGCCCTGTGGAGGCGCGGCCGTCAACCCTTGACGGCTCCCGAGGTGAGGCCCTTCATCACCTTCTGGTTGAGGAAGAGGTAGATCACCAGGGTGCCGAAGACGTTGATGCAGATGGCGGCGAACAGCGGGCCGTACTGTGTGGCGCCGAAGTCGCCGGTGAAGTTGAGCAGCCCGACCTGGATGGTGCGCAGGTCCTGGCTGTTGGTGAAGGTCAGCGCGATCAGCAGGTCGTTCCAGATGAAGAAGAACTGCACCAGGCCGACGGTCAGGATCGCGTTGCGGACCATGGGCAGACCGATGGTCCAGAACGCGCGCAGGATGCCCGCGCCGTCGATGGTGGCCGCCTCGAACAGCTCGCGCGGGACGGTCTTGTAGTAGGTGGCCATCATGAACACCGTCAGGGGAAGGCCGGTGCCCGTGTAGGTGAGGATCAGCGGCCACAAGGTGCCGGACAGGCCGGTCCGGAAGTACACCGTGAACAGGGGCAGCAGGATCATCTGCGCGGGGACCATCATGCCCGTGAGGAAGACCAGCAGGGTCAGACCGCGGCCCTTCCACACCATGACCTGGAGGGCGAACCCTGCCGCGGTGCCCAGCAGCAGGATCAGCGCGAGCGCGGGCACGACGGCGAGCAGGCTGTTCTGCACGTACAGACCGATGTGCCCGGTGGTCCAGGCGTCGGTGTAGTTGCCCCACTCCCAGGTGGTGGGCAGCGACCAGGTGGAGTTGTTGAGGTAGTCGTCGTTGGACTTCAGCGAGGTCAGGAACATCCAGACGAGCGGATAGACCTCGACGACCAGGAGACCTGCGACGACGAGCTTGACCCACAGGCGGCGCGGGCGCCAGACCCTGACGGACGTGTCGATGGCCATGGGTTCAGCCCTCCGTGAGGTCGCGCCGCGAGACGCGGAAGACGACCAGGGTCACCAGGAGACACACGACGGTCAGCAGCAGGGCGATGGTGCTGCCGTAGCCGTAGTCGCCGTAGGTGAACGACGTCTGGAACATGTACAGGGTGAGCGGTGTGGTGCCGCTGCCGGGACCCCCGCCCGTCAGTGCCACGATCGAGTCGAAGACCTTGAGCGTGCCGTTGATGCTGAAGATGACCGCTGACATCAGTACCGGGAACGACATGGGCAGGACGATGTGGCGGACGAGCCGCGGACCGGAGGCTCCGTCGAGGCGGGCGGACTCCAGCACCTCCTCGGGGATGTCCACCAGGCCGGCGAAGAGCAGGACGGCGTAGAAGCCCATGGAGCGCCAGATGTCCATGACGATCAGGACCCAGAAGGCGTGTCCCGCGCTGCCGAACCAGTCGACGGAGTCCAGGCCCACCGCGTTGAGCAGGGAGTTGACCGGGCCGGTCTGCGGGGCCACCTGGAAGAACTTCTGGAAGAGCAGACCGACGGCCACGGTGGGCAGGACGACGGGGAAGAACACCAGGGTACGGATGAGCGCGGAGGCGCGCTTGAGGAAGAACACGTACAGCAGGGCCAGCAGATAGCCGGCGACGACCTGGCCGACGGTCACGACGACCGCGTACTTGGCGGTGAACCACAGGGCGTCCCGCACGGCGGGGTCGGAGAACAGGCGCTGGAAGTTGTCCAGGCCGTTGCCGGTGAAGCCCTCGATGGTGTTGCCCTCGGTGAACGAGTACCCGAAGGACCACACCATGGGGACCAGCATGATCAGGGAGTAGACGAGCAGGGCGGGACCGAGGAGGATCAGGACCGCCTTGCGGTCACCGAGTACGCGGTGCATGGAGGGGTGTCCAGTTCGTGAGGTGTCAGGCTGTGGTCGGCGGGGGCCCGTCGCCGGGCCCGTCCGCCTCACTTCTCGGCCAGGGCGTCCTGCACGGTCCGCATGAACTTCTCGGGGCTCAGGCTCCCGGCGACCAGGCCGGCCGCGTTGCTCTGGCTGACCGTGGTCGCCTTGGTGGAGAACAGGGCCTCGAACCAGAGCACGTTCTGCCGGGACCCGCTGATCGTCTTACGGATCTGCCCGGTGACCTCGTTGCTGTCCTCGACGGGTGTGTTGACCTTGAAGCCGGAGATCGCCCCCTGGTCCTTGAGGGCGGTGCTGCCGTAGTTCTTCGCGATGCAGGACACCCAGGCGCCGGTCTTCTTGTCGAAGGACTTGGCGCCGAGGGTGATCCCCAGGCCGACGTTGGAGGGGTACTGCTCGATGGAGCCCTTGCCGCCCTCGACGGCCGGGAAGGGCATGAAGCCGACGTTGTCGGCCCCCACCTTGTTCTGCTTCTCGTCGGCGATGTTCGCCAGCGCCCAGCTGCCCATGTAGAGCATGCCTGCCTTGCCGTTGAGGAACTCGTTCACCGAGGTGTCGTAGTCGATGGAGCCGACGCCCTTGCCGAAGTAGCCCTTCTTGCCGAGGGCGGCCACTTCCTGTGCGGCTTTGACGTACTCGGGGTCCGTGAGCTCGGCCTTGCCGTCCGCCACGGCCTTGAGGGCGTCGGGGCCCAGGCTGCGGTAGAGGTAGCCGCTGATCAGCCGGGTCAGGGGCCAGCCCTGCTGACCGGAGGCCGAGAACGGCTGGATGCCCTTGGCCTGCAACGTGCCCGCGGCCGAGACCAGTTCGGCCCAGGTGGCGGGCACGGTCAGCCCGTTGGCGCTGAAGATCTTCTTGTTGTAGAAGATCCCCTCGATGTTGTACTCGTACGGCAGGACCTCCACCTTGCCGCCGTACAGCGCCTTGATGGTGGAGACGGCCGCGGGCTCCAACTGGTCGTAGACGCCCAGCGACTTCAGCTCGGTCTCCAGATCGGCGACCTTGCCGGACTTGTACAACTGCTGGGTCAGGGCGGGTGCGTTGCCCGCCGCGAACTGGACCGGCAGCGCGTCCTGACCGGCCAGCAGTTGCAGCTTCTGGTCCAGACTCGCCTGCGGAACGGTCTCCACCTTGAGCGGCAGGTCGTCCTGGGCGGTCTTGCACCCGCCCTTGGACAGGGTGGTGAGCGCCGTTTTGACGGTCGTGTTCTCCGTGACGCTCAAGTAGCTGAAGTTCTCGGGTGAGGAAGTGGAACCTCCGCCCGAGCCTCCGCAGGCGGAGACGAGGAGGACCAGGGCGGCGGCGCTCGCGGTCGAGCCGGCGAGGCGGCCCCTTCTGGCGGAGGTCGAGGAGGTGATCACGGCATGGCTCCCTGTCATCGTGGACGAAAGGCGCGATGGAGGCGCGGCGAAGGCGCACGGCGAAGGCGCAAGGCGAAGGCCCTGCGAAAGCGTTGGAGAAGTGCGGGAGAAGTGCGGGAGAAGTGTCTGAGTGAGATTTTGTATAACGTTCTCTACGTCGAAGTGCGCACCACAGTGCACGCAGCGAAAGCCGTCGTCAAGACATCGCGTCGCAACATCGCCGAAAAGCCGACTACATCTGGCGTCCGAACCGGATCGTCCTGTAGAACGTTGTCCTCAGTAGGACGGCACTCCAGGGGGCAGCGCGCATGGAGCAGGGATCACAGCGGAAGAAGCGTGTGACGATCACGGATGTCGCGCGTCACGCGGGAGTGTCCACCGCCGCGGTCTCCAAGGTCATGCGCAACGCGTACGGGGTCAGCGCGGCCATGCAGGAGAAGGTCCGGGCCGCCATGGCGGAGCTCGACTACCGCCCCCATGCCGCCGCGCGCGGAATGCGCGGCCGGACGTACACCATCGGCATCCTGCTGGACAACATCCGCAACACCTTCTTCGCCGACATCCTCGACGGCGTCCGCGACGAGCTGCGGGACAGCGAGTACACCGTGCTGATCGGCGCCGCGGGCTTCGACGCCGAGGCCCAGGCCAAGACCGTCCAGTCCATGGTGGACCGCCAGATGGACGGCCTCGTCCTGATCGCCCCCGGCGTCCAGCGCTCCGAAGTGCTGTCCACCGCCCAGTCGACGCCCACGGTGGTCATCGGCCACCACGACGCCTCCGACCTGCACGACTCCGTCGTCGACGCCGACGGCTCCGGTGCCGGGCTCGTCGTGGACCACCTGGTGTCCCTCGGGCACCGCAACATCGCGCTGGTCTCCTCGCCCGGGACCCGGTCGAGCAGATGGGCCCGTACGCCGGAGATCGTCCTGAGCAACGGCTACGCCGAGGCGATGGGCCGCAGCCGGCTCGCGGAGCACACCCGGATCTGCCGGACGTCGTACTCCGACGAAGGCGGCTACAAGGCCGGTATGAGCCTGCTGACCGCGGGGGACCGGCCCACCGCGATCATGACGGGAGCCGATGTGGCCGCGCTCGGTGTCTGGCGGGCGGCCCACGAACTGGGTCTGCGGGTCCCGCAGGACGTCTCCCTGGTGGGCTACAACAACACCGCCATCGCCGACCTCGCCACCGTGCAGCTCACCAGCGTCGACCAGGCCGGGCACAACATGGGCGCCACCGCGGCGCGGCTGCTCATCGAGCGGGTGGAGGGGCGGCGCGACCACGCCGTGCAGACGACCATGACGCCGCGTCTCGTCGTCCGGGGGAGCACTTCGGCGCCGTCGGCGGTCTGAGGGAGCCGTTCACCGGGAACTGACGTATGCCGGCGGCCGGTTCAGAGGGTCGGCGAACGGTTCAGGGGGCCAGGGCGATGGACGCGGTGACGCGCTTGCCCGGCGGTTCGAGATCCACCCGGAACTCCTGGGCGACGGCCATGACGATCTCCAGGCCGTGCTGGCCGACCCTGTGCGGGTCGACGGAGCGGGCCACGGGCCTGGCGCCGACGCCGTCGTGCACGCTCACCGCCACCACCCCGTCGGTGATGCGCAGCTCCAGCAGCAGGGGGCCGGGGGCGTATTTGTGGGCGTTGGTGACCAGTTCGCTGACCACCAGCTGAGTGAGGTCCGTCGCGCGGGCGGAGACGGGTACGCCGTGGTCCGTGCGGGCACGGGCCAGGAAGTCGGTCGCGAAGCGTCGTGCCTCGGCTATGCAGGCGCCGCCTCCGGTCATGGAGACGGTGGCGGCTATGGCATGGGCTTCCGACGGCCCGGCGCCGCCTCTCCTGACTGACTCCACTTTTTGTCCACCTTCGTTCCCGTTGTCCGTTCGCGGCTACCCTGTTTGGCGTGACACATGCTGCTTCCGTCGGGATCGACCACGTGTCCGACCGTGGCGGCCCGTGGCAGCGGGGCAGGTCTCAGGGTGCGAGCTCCGGCCTGAGCCGCATCGGCGAACCGGGTCGAGGACATGGTGACAGACGCACATCCCGTGCCGTCCCGCACCGCGTCAGGCCCACGGGGGGACCTTTCCCAGGTCGCACCTGTCCGTGAGCGCGAGTGCCGTAGGCTTCCGAGGTCGTCCCTGACACGTAAATATGAACATTGAAGGAGCGCCGGAATGGCGAAGCGAGACAGCTCTGCGGACCTGGTAGGGCTCTTGACGATCGAGGGTCAGGACCTGGCCGCGGCGTGGGTGCGGCAGGTGTCGGGGTCGCTGGGAGGGCGCATCGGCACCGCCGAACTCGAACGCGAGCTGCGGGAGATGTACGACGCCTTGGTGGACGCGTTGCGTCAGGGAGCCACCGACGTCCACTCGGAACAGATGTCCGAAATCCGCGCACTGCTGACGGAGCTGTCGAGGAACAGGGCCCGTCAGGGATTCTCGCCGAGTGAGACCGCGATCAGTGTCTTCGCCCTGAAGCAGGTCCTCGAACCTGTTCTGCAGGACGGCACCGCCGACCAGATCCGCGCCTACCTGCAGTTCAACGGCGTCCTCGACGGGATGGGCCTCTTCGCGATCGAGACCTACACGCAGACGCGCGACGAGCTCATCGCCGCGCAGGCCGAGCAGCTCCTGGAGCTCTCCACGCCGGTGGTGCGTCTGTGGGACGGGGTCATCGCCGTGCCGCTCGTCGGCACGCTGGACTCGGCGCGCACCCAGGTGGTGATGGAGAAGCTGCTGCAAGCGCTCGTCGACACGGGCTCGGAGCAGGCGATCATCGACATCACGGGCGTTCCCGCGGTGGACACCCAGGTCGCCCAGCACCTGCTCAAGACCATCGTCGCCGCCCGGCTCATGGGCGCCGAGTGCACCGTGTCCGGTATCAGCCCGCAGATCGCGCAGACCATCGTCGCGCTCGGCATCGAGTTCGAGGGCATCGTGACGAAGGCCAGCCTGGCCGACGCCCTCAAGCTGGCGCTGCGCCGGTCCGGTGTGGACATGGTCGCCCACGAGGGTGCGCAGCGATGAGTGAGCGCCTCCCCATTCTCCGTATCGGAGACATCCTGCTGGTGTCCGTCCAGTTCGATCTGGAGGACCAGATGGTGCTGAACCTCCAGGAGGACCTGGCCGAGGAGATCGTCGCCAAGTCCGCCCGGGGCGTCATCATCGACATCAGCGCCCTGGAGATCGTCGACTCCTTCGTGGGCCGCATGCTCGCGACGGTCGCCGCCATCTCGCGTGTGCTCGACGCCAGGACGGTGGTGGTGGGCATGCGTCCCGCCGTGGCCATCACCCTGGTCGAGCTGGGTCTCTCGCTCGGCGGGGTCAGCACTGCCCTCGACCTTGAGAAGGGGCTGGCGAAGCTGCGGCAGCCCACCAGTTCGGCCTTGCGGTGACAGCGCCCTGGACTGCGGGCGAAGACCCGCAGGTCTACCCCATCGCGCGCAGCGGCGACCTCGTGCACATCCGGCAGGCCATCCGGGCGCTGTCCCAGAAGTGCCGGCTGTCCCTGGTCGACCAGACGAAGATGATCACCGCGGCGAGCGAACTCGCCCGCAACACCCTCATCTACGGCGGCGGGGGCACGGTCAGTTCCGGACTGGTCAGCGCGAACGGCAAGAACGGCGTGGCCGCCGTCTTCGAGGACTCCGGACCCGGTATCGCCGATGTCGAGCAGGCGATGACGGACGGCTGGACGTCCGGCGGCGGGCTCGGCCTCGGCCTCAGCGGGGCCCGGCGCCTCGTCGACGACTTCCGGCTGGTCACCGCGCCCGGCGAGGGAACGACCGTGACCATCATCAAGTGGGTGCGGTGAACACCACCGTGGCCCTGAGCTACGAGGACATCGCGTGGTTCAGGGACGGCGCCTCCCTGGCCGCGGCGTCCCGGGGCGCGGCCGCCACGCTGGCCAGGCGCATCGGGCTGAGCAGCCACCGGGTCGCCGAGGTCGCCCTCGCCGTCACCGAGGCCGCCACGAACGTACAGCGGCACGCCGACGACGGAGCCCTGCTGCTGCGCGTGGTGCGCTCCGGGGACCAGGCCGGCGTGGAGTTCCTCACCGTCGACTCGGGGCCCGGAATCACGGACGTGCCCGCCGCGCTGGCCGACGGATCGTCCAGCGCGGGCACGCTGGGCATCGGCCTGGGCGCGGTCGCCCGGCTCGCGGACCAGTTCGACCTGCACTCCGTGCCGGGCCGCGGCACGGTCATGGCCGCACAGTTCTGGCCGCGCGCCGCCGACGGCAGTGCCGTCGTCGCCTCCCGGGACCTGTCCACGGTCGCCGGGGTGACGCGGCCCATCAGCGGTGAGACCGCGTGCGGCGACGCGTGGGCCGTACGCACCGACGACAGCGGCGGCGCCGGGGACCGCCCGGCGATCCTGGTGATGCTGTGCGACGGGCTGGGGCACGGCCCCCTGGCCGCGCGCGCGAGCCAGGCGGCGGTCAAAGCGTTCCAGGAGACCCGTGATCTCAGTCCGGCGGGCGCCCTCGACGCGATCCACCTCGCCCTGCGCGGGACACGCGGCGGCGCGGTCGCCGTGGCACGGATCGAGCCGGCCGCCGGACGGGTCCTGTACTGCGGAATCGGCAACGTGAGCGGTTTCCTCCTGGGCGACGACGGCCGCAAGGCATTGCTGTCGGCACCCGGTATCGTCGGTGCGCAGATGCGGCGACTGCGGACGTTCGAGCAGGCGCTCCCGGCCCACGGCGCCCTGGTGATGCACTCCGACGGTCTGACCGAACGCTGGGACCATGGAACCCTGCCCGGTCTGATGAGCCACACACCGCTCGTCATGGCCGGTCAGCTCCTGCGAGAGGCGGGAGTGCGACGGGACGACGCCAGCGTCGTCGTGATCAAGGGGGCATGGTGACCGGCGAGGGGCGGGATGAGCGTGGTGTCTGATTCGGGCCCGCGCGGCGACGCGGCCCACCATGGCCGCTCGTCCGCCGTCGGCCCCGCCGGCACGGTGGCGCCCTTCGTCCTGTCCTCGTCCCAGGACGTGTTCGGCCTGCGGCGAACCGCCCAACAGGCCGCGGCGGCCATGTCGCTGGAGCGGCAGGACCAGGTCCGGCTGGCGACCGCGCTGAGCGAACTCGGACGGGACCGGCTCGGCTGCCGCGGCCTGGAGGTCTCCTTCGGTCTCGTCCCGCCCGGCCGGCCCACCGCCCTGCTCGTCACGTTCGTGTGGACCGGCGGACCGCCCCCGGCGCGGGAGACGCTCGACCTGGCCGCGAAGCTCGTGGGGATCGAGTACGAGGCCTCCCCGGCGGGCGGACGCATCGTCGTCAGCCAGCCGCTCACCCCCGAGGCCGGCGGTCCGGACGAGCAGCATGCCCGGCTGACGGAGGTCCTCAAGGCCGCTTCCCGCTCGACCGAGGCGGACGACCTCCGCGCCCAGACCCGCGACCTGATCGCCACCCTGGAGGAGACCCGCGCCCAGCGGGAGGAACTGCGCCATCTCAACGAGGAGCTGGAGGAGACCAACCGGGGTGTCCTCGCGCTGTACACCGAGCTGACGCAGGAACTGGAGGACACCAACAGCGGTGTTCTCGCGCTGCACACCGAACTGGAGGACAAGCGCCACCAGTTGCAGGAGGCGAGCGAGGCCAAGACCCGCTTCTGGACGAACATCAGCCATGAACTGCGCACCCCGGTCAACTCCGTCGTCGCCCTGTCCACCCTGCTGCTGGCCCCCAGTTCCCCCGACCTCACCGTCGAGCAGCGGGAACAGGTCGAACTCATAGGATCGGCCGGCCATACGCTCCTGTCGCTCGTGAGCGACCTGCTGGACGTCGCCAAGGCCGAGGCCGGGCATCTGGAGATCCATACGGAACCGGTGGATCTGCGGCTGCTGGTCGCCCACCTCAGAGGCCTCATCCTGAGCAGCCACGGACATGAACAGGTGACGCTCGTCACGCCCGGTCCCGAACGGCATCCGCCCCTGGTGACCGACGAGACGCTGCTGGTCCGCATTCTGCGCAACCTCCTCGCCAACGCCCTCAAGTTCACCGAGCGCGGCGAGGTACGCCTGGAGATCGACGTCGATCCCGAACCCTCCGGCCCCACCGTGCTGTTCACCGTCACGGACACGGGGATCGGCATCCCGCCCGAAGAGCTCGGCCGGGTCTTCGAGGTCTTCTACCAGGTCCGCGGCCCCCACCAGAGCGGCCGCCCCGGCACCGGCCTCGGTCTGCCCTACGCCCGTACGCTCGCCGAACTGCTCGGCGGCACCCTGACCCTCACCAGTACCGTGGGCGTCGGCACCAAGGTGGAGGTCCGTCTGCCGGATCTCGGCCATGAGTACACGCAGCGATCGCAGAACCGGAAGGGCGGGCCGTGACCGACAGTGCCCAGGAGCGTCTGCCCGCGACCGTCCTGGTCGTCGACGACAACGAGACGAACCGCTACGTCCTCACCAGCTGGCTGCAGCGCGCCGGACACTCCGTCATCAGCGCCAGCACCGGAGAGCAGGGCCTCGACCGGCTGCACGGCGGACCGGACACGCTTCCGGACATCGCGATCATCGACGTCCGGCTGCCCGACATGAGCGGCTTCGAGGTCAGCGAGCGCGTCAAGAACAGCCCGCGGACCGCCCATCTGCCGATCATCCAGATCTCCGCCGCCGCCATCACCCCCGACGACCACGCGGAAGGGCTGAGACGGGGCGCGGACGCCTATCTCGACCAGCCCATCGACCCCGGAGAGCTCCTCGCGACGGTCTCCGCCACCCTGCGCTACGCCCGAGCCAGGCAGCGCGCCGAGAAACTCGCGCACCGACTCATAGCGCTGAACCAGGCGACGCTGGACGTCTACAGCGCCGTCGGCTTCCACTCCTTCGCGTCGGCGGCCACCGGTGGCGCGGCCGCCGTCCTGGACAGCCCCGCCAGCGCGGTCTTCCTCTCGCCCCAGGCACAGGCCGTCCACAGCATGACCGACGACGCCCGGGCCACCGTACGGATCCGCCCCGCGCACCCGGGCCTCTTGAAGCAGCTCGCGGCCCACAGCCTGAGCCAGGACACCGGCGTCGCGATCGTCCGTGTCCCGCACGGCCAGTGGCAGGCCCTGCTCCCCGGCGACCACCTCGCCGGGGACGTGGCGCTCGCGGTGGCCCGCACCAAACGCGGCCGTCCCCCCGTGTGCCTGGCCGTCCCCGTGACCGCCCTGCGCGGCGCAGACGACGAACAGCTCCTGCAGCAACTCGCCAACGCGGGCGCCCTCGCCCTCGAAGCCCTGCGGACCTACAACGAGGAACACGCCCTGGGCCTGGCGCTGCAACGTTCCTTCCTGCCCAAGGAGATGCCGACCGTCCCGGGCGTCGAGCTGGCCTTCCGCTACCTCCCCGCCTCCGAACACGCCGAGATCGGGGGAGACTTCTACGAAGCGGTGCAGACGGTCAACGGCCTGCTGCTCGCCATCGGAGACGTCGTCGGGCACTCGGTGGAGGCCGCGACCGTCATGGGCGAGGTACGCCACGCACTGCGGGCCTACGCCATCGAAGGGCACCCCCCGCACCACGTACTGGACCGGGTGGAGACGCTGCTCGGCCAGTCCCAGCCCGGCCTCACCGTCACCCTCTGCCTCGTCCTGGTCGAACCGGACGCACGCCGCCTGCACATAGCCAACGCGGGCCACATCCCGCCCCTCGTGATCGACCCGGAGAAGGGGCCGCGGTTCCACGAACCCCACGGCCCGCTGGTCGGCCTCGGCCTCCCGCATCCCCCGCCCACCGTGGTGGAGGCCCCGCCCGGCACCCGGCTGCTCATGGTGACGGACGGTCTCGTCGAGGTACGGACCGCCCATCTGGACGCCACCCTCGCCGAGTTCCGCGAGGCCGTCGCCGACGGGCCGGCCGATCTGGAGGAGATGTGCAACCTGCTCCTCGCACGCTTCGGACAGAACAAGGACGACGACATCGCCCTGATCACCGCACTGTTCACATAAGGCTCCGCGGCCGGAACATCCGGGGTCCGGCAGGGGGCTAGGCTCTGCCTGTGCTCGGATCAGCGGGGTCGGACTTGAGGAAGAACACGCCTGTTCTGGCGGCCCGTTGGGGTGCGCTGGACGTGGTGAGCCGGGACGCGGTGTTCACCGTGCTGCTCGCCCCGCTGGTGTTCGCGCCGGTGACGGCTCCGATCGGCGCCCAGTTCGGCGACCTGCCGGAACGCCCGCCCGGACTGCCGGGTGTGCTGGTCACGGCCGTCCTCTGGCTGCCGCTGGTGCTGCGGCGCAGGTGGCCCGTCGTATGCCTCGCGCTGATCGCGGGCGCGTTCGCGGTCCATGAAGTGGTCGGCTATCCGCAGACCTGCGCCAGCCTCGGCCTGTACATGGCGCTGTACAGCCTGGGAGCCCATGGGAACCGCGCCCGCGGTGTGCGCCGCGCTCTGGCGGTGGCCGTCGCGATCACGGCTTTCACCCTGTTCGTGCTCGGGCTGCACCACAGGGGCTCGCCCCTGCACGTGCCCGACTTCGTCCTCATGTTCCTGATCCTGGTGGCGTGCTGGGCCATCGGCAGGACGGTACGCGCCCGGCAGGACGGGGAGGCGGAACGGCGCCGGCTCAGCGTGGAGGCGGCGATGGCCCGCGAACGCGCCCGTATCGCACGGGAGTTGCACGACGTGGTGACCCACCATGTCACCGCCATGGTGGTCCAGGCGGACGCCGCCCAGTTCCTGCTCGCCGACGCGCCCGAGCGGGTGGAGACAGGACTCGAAGCGATCAGCGACTCCGGACGGCGGGCCCTGAGGGACCTCCAGCATCTGCTGGGCGTCCTGAAGGCGTCCGGCGACCCTGCCGCCGACGGCCTTCCGTCCGCGATGTCCGCGCCGTCCGCGCCGGACCGTGGCCCGGAACCGGGCGGACTGAGCGAGCTGGTCGAGCAGACCCGGACCGCCGGACAGCCCGTGGAACTGGCGGAGCGCGGCGAACGGCAGGAGCTGGCCACCGCGGTGGAACTGGCCGCCTACCGTGTCGTGCAGGAGGCGCTGACCAACGCGCTCAAGCACGCCCCGGGCCATCGCACGCTCGTCCAGGTCCACTACGGCCGCGAGGATGTGGAGGTCGAGGTGACCACCGAGGGAGCGCCCGCCACGACGACCGCCCAGCGGCGCAGACCCCTGGGCCGGGGCGGCGGGCACGGCCTCATCGGGCTGCGCGAACGGGTGAGCGTGTTCGGCGGCGAACTGTCCGCCGGCGACCGGCCCGACGGCGGCTTCAGCGTCCACGCGCGCATACCGTCCGCGGGACACGGCGAAGCCGCGGCATACGGGGCAGAGGCGTGACCGGGCCGAGCGCGGCGGCGCCGATCAGGGTCCTGGTCTGCGACGACCAGGAACTCGTACGCACCGGCTACGTCACCATCTTCACCGCACAGCCGGACATCGAGGTCGTGGGAGAGGCCGGGGACGGGCGCACGGCGGTGGAGAGCGCACGACGACTGCGTCCGGACGTGGTGGTGATGGACATCCGCATGCCCCTGCTCGACGGCATCGAGGCGACCCGGCTGCTCGCCGGCCCCGGCGTCGTCGATCCGATGCGGGTCCTGGTCGTCACCACCTTCAACCTCGACGAGTACGTGTACGAGGCACTGCGGGCCGGAGCGAGCGGCTTCCTGCTCAAGGACTCGCCCCCGCGCGATCTGGTGCACGGCATCCGGACGGTCGACGCGGGAGAGTCGCTGCTGGCGCCCGCCGTCACCCGGCAACTCGTCGGCAAGTTCGCCGACCGGCTCCGCCGACCCCAACGGGACCCCGCCGCACCGGCGTTGGCCGCTCTGGCGCCGCGCGAGACGGAGGTGCTGAAGCTGATCGCCGAGGGCCTGTCCAACACCGAGATCGCCGACCGGATGGTCATCAGCCGCGAGACCGTCAAGACGTACGTGTCCCGCATCCTGACCAAGCTCGACCTGCGGGACCGGGTCCAGGCGGTCGTACTGGCCCACCGGGTGGGCCTGGTCGGCGCCCACGACTGAGCGCCGCCTCGGAGGCGGAAGCCCGGTCGTGTGTCTGCGGTGGAATGTGCGCGACCCGTGAATTCGTGTGCGTGGATAGAGATCACCTGGGCACTCGGTGCTCCGGAGGTTAACCAATATGATTCCCCTGCTTCTTGTTCTTCTGCTGGCCCTGATCCTGTTCGGCGCGGGTTTCGCGCTGAAAATTCTGTGGTGGGTCGCGATCGTCGTCCTGGTCCTGTGGCTGATCGGCTTCGTCGCCCGCCCGAAGGGTGGGAGCGGCCGCTGGTACCGCTGGTAGCCCACCGCATCGGCCCAGCTCGGACGGTGTGTGGCGGCACTGGGTTCCCGATACGGGGACAGCGCGTGCCTCTCCGGAAGATCGGAGAGAATCCCGGCCCGCATCGGGTGCGTGAAGTCCCGGACAAGGGGCACCCGCCGCGAAGACGGCGGTTACGGAAATCGCCGTGCACGACGTACGGAAAAAGAGAGGGCCGGTGGGTTATCCCGCTGTCCGCTTTACTCTGTTTACCGGAGGAGTTGTTTTCGCGTGACTGAAAATGTGTGGGGTTACAAGTCGACCGCGGGTCGTCTGGCGGGTGTGGACCTGACGGGTTACAAGGTCGAGGCCACGGACGGCAGTATCGGCAAGGTCGACAAGCACTCCGACGACGTCGGTGACGCCTACCTGGTGGTCGACACCGGTGTGTGGATCTTCGGCAAGGAGGTCCTGCTTCCCGCCAGCACGGTCGTCAGCATCGACCAGGGCGAGCAGAGGATCATCGTCGACCGCACCAAGCAGCAGATCAAGGACGCTCCGGAGTTCGACCGCGACAAGCACCTGGGCGACCAGGGCTACCGCGACGAACTGGGCACGTACTACGGCACGGGCGGCCCGCAGATCTGAGCCGGACCCGTACCGCATCACGCGACGGCCCCGGGACTCCTCCACGAGTCCCGGGGCCGTCGCGCTGCCCCGGACCGCCCGGCCGGACACGGTATTGAGAAGATCGCCCGTGACGTGAGCGTCCATCGCACCATCGCGTCCCGAAAGGAACCAACGAACCCATGCGTGTCATCGTGGCCCGCGGTCTGACGGAGGTATGCGGATGACCGGCAGCGAAGAGTCCGTCCTGCTGCACACGGCCGGCCGGGCCGCCCACATCACCCTCAACCGCCCGAGAGCCATCAACGCCCTCGACCACGCCATGGTGCGGCGCGTCGACGAGGCGCTGACCGCGTGGGAGCACGACTCCGCGGTGGAGACGGTCGTCCTCACCGGAGCGGGGGAGCGCGGCCTGTGCGCGGGCGGCGACATCCGTGCCGTCCACGACGACGCCCGCGACGGGGACGGCAGCGCCGCGGCCGCGTTCTGGCGCGACGAGTACCGCCTCAACGCCCGTGTCGCCCGCTGGTCCAAGCCGTACGTCGCCGTCATGGACGGCATCGTCATGGGCGGGGGCGTCGGCATCTCCGCGCACGGCAGCGTCCGGGTCGTCACCGAACGGTCGAGGATCGCCATGCCGGAGACCGGCATCGGCTTCGTGCCCGACGTCGGCGGCACCTACCTGCTCTCCCGCGCCCCGGGCGAACTGGGCACCCGGCTCGCGCTGACGGGCGCTGCGATCGGCGCCGGGGACGCCCTGCTGTGCGGACTCGCCGACCACTGCGTACCGTCCGGCGCCCTTCCGCGCTTCACCGCCGACCTCGCGGAACTGCCCGTGAGGGAAGCGCTGGACCGGCATGCGCGGCCCGCGCCGGAAGGGGAGTTGGCCGGGCAGCGGGAGTGGACCGACTCCTGCTTCGCCGCCGACACGGTAGAGGAGATCGTCCAACGGCTGCTCGACCACGGCGATCCGGCGGCGAAGGAGACCGCGCAGACCCTGCTCGCCAAGTCGCCCACCGCACTGAAGGTCACCCTGGCGGCTGTGCGCCGCGCCGGGCGTCTGGATTCCCTGGAGCGCGTGCTGGAGCAGGAGTACCGCGTCTCCTGCGCGGCCCTGACCACGCCCGACCTGGTAGAGGGCATCCGCGCCCAGGTCATCGACAAGGACCGCAACCCACGCTGGTCACCCCCCACCCTCGCCGAGGTCACCACCACCGACGTGGCACGCTTCTTCGAGCCGCTGGGGAAGCACGGGCCGGAGTTGGAGCTGGGGCGCTGACAGGTAAACGTTCGGTGTGAGCAGGTTCTTGTCGGCTCCTGGTCTTGGGCATGCACCCGTCGAGCGGTAGCGTCACTTCGATACCGACGACGGCAGCACGGAAGCCGGTGGGAAACCGGCACGGTCGCGCCACTGTGAACGGTGTGACTCCCCTGAGGGGAGCGCACCGTGAGTCAGACCCGGGGCCGTCGTCCTGTGCACCACCGAGATGGGACGCGAGTTCCCAGAGGAGGCCCCGTCATGGCGCAGCATGTCGCCCCGCCGAGCACCACCCCCGTCGTGCCCGCCAAACTGCCGCTGAAGGACATCGCTCCCTGGGCGGTCTTCATCGGCGTCCTGATGCTGGTCCTGCTGTACTTCGTCGGCGCCGAGCAGGGCGCCACCTCCGTCGTCTCCGGCGAGAACGTCCATGAATGGGTGCACGACGCACGTCACCTGCTCGGCTTCCCCTGCCACTGACGAGGGGCCCCGCACACCCATGAACTCCGCAACGGTAAGAAACCTGCTCGTGCGGGGCATGCTCGCCGGTCTGGCCGCCGGCGTGCTCGCCCTGATCGTCGCCTACTTCCTCGGCGAGCCGAACGTCGACAGCGCCATCGGCTTCGAGGAGTCCCACGCCGCCGCGCACGAGCACGGGCACGAGGTCGAACTCGTCTCCCGCAGCCTGCAGTCGACCGCCGGCCTCGCCACCGGCGTACTGATCTACGGGGTGGCCTTCGGCGGCATCACCGCCCTCGCCTACTGCTTCGCCCTCGGCCGCGTCGGCAATTTCGGCGCCCGTGCCACGGCACTGCTGCTCTCGGGCGCAGCGCTGCTCGCCGTCTACGTCGTGCCGTTCCTGAAGTACCCGGCCAACCCGCCCGCGGTCGGCGACCCCGACACCATCGGCAAACGGACCACCCTGTACCTCCTCATGATGGTGCTGGCCGTGCTCCTCGCGGTCGCCGCGGTGATCGTCGGCAAGCGGCTCGCACCGAAACTGGGCACCTGGTACGCCACCGTCGTCGCCGTTCTCGGCTTCGTCGTCCTGATCGGACTGGCGTACGCGTTCCTGCCCACCGTCAACGAGGTCCCCGGCGACTTCCCGGCCGCCCTGCTCTGGCGGTTCAGGCTCTCCGCCCTCGCCCTGCAGATCACGCTCTGGTCAGGCTTCGGGCTCGTCTTCGGCGAACTGGCCGAACGGCTGCTCCACCCGAAACCCGCCACGGCATCGGCGGCGAGTGCGGCGGCACCCGCCCCGCACTGACCGGCGGCCGCGCGGACTCACCGGTCCGCGCCCGCTCCGGCGGCCTCCAGCGGCTGCCCGAGCCGCAGGTTCCACCGGCCGCCGCGTCCACTGATCGTGGTGGACGTCAGCGGCGGTACATCGATCCGCCAGAAGGCCGCGGCGGGCGCCGCCAGCACGTGCGTCACCGCGGCCCGTACGACTTCCGGTTCGACGACGGCGAGCGTACGGCCGTCCGTGTCGGGAGAGGACTCCAGCCAGCGCGCCACCCGGCCGCAGAAGTCCGCCACGGACTCCCCGCCGTGCGGTGCGGAGGCCGGATCGGCGAGCCAACCGGCCACGGCCTCCGGTTCGGCCGCGCCGACCTCGGCGAGCGTACGGCCGCGCCAGCGCCCCACGTCCAGTCCCGCCAACTCCGCCGACTCCGCCAGTTCCGCCGTTTTCGCCGTGCCCAGGCCGAGTGCGGCGGCCGTCTCACGGCAACGCACCGAGGGAGAGACCACGACGCGCGCGGCCGACGGCAGGGAGCCGGCCGCGGCACGGGCGCGCGCCTCCCCGTCGGCGTCGATCGAACCCCCGTCGTCGAAGCGTGCCTCACGCAGTGCCGAACTCGTCGCGGGCGAGACGAAAGTGATGCGGTGGGTCATGTGCCCGCTTCCCGCGTCGGATTGCTCAGCATGTCCATGCTGGCGGATGCTACCGCCCGGCTGCGTGCGATCATTGCGTGCGCTTTATGTAGTCGGTTGATGCGTCCGGTCAGCGCCTCATCGGCGCCCCCGTCCGCGCCGCCACCTCTCCCGCCGTCACGCCGGGCGCCCTCTCCACGGTGCTCAGCCCGTCCGCCGCGATGTCGAAGACACCCAGATCGGTGATGACGCGATGGACGCAGGCGCGGCCGGTGAGCGGCAGCGTGCAGGTGTCGACGAGCTTCGGCGTCCCGTCCTTGGCGGTGTGCTCCATCAGCACGATCACCCGGCGGGCTCCGTGGACCAGGTCCATCGCACCCCCCATCCCCTTGATCATCTTTCCTGGGACGCTCCAGTTGGCCAGGTCGCCCGTCGAGGAGACCTGCATGGCACCGAGGACGGCGGTGTCGATGTGACCGCCGCGGATCATGCCGAAGGACAGCGCCGAGTCGAAGAAGGAGGCTCCGGGCAGCACGGTCACGGTCTCCTTGCCGGCGTTGATCAGGTCCGGGTCCACCTCACCCTCCAAGGGGTACGGACCGGTGCCGAGGATGCCGTTCTCCGAGTGCAGGGTCACCCGCACGTCCGAGGACAGATGGTCCGGGATCGTCGTGGGCAGCCCTATGCCCAGATTGACGTACGAGCCGTCGGTCAGTTCCCTGGCGGCGCGGGCCGCCATCTGTGTACGGGTCCAGGCCATCAGCCGCGTACCGTCCTCTTCTCGATCCTTTTGGCGGTGGCCTGTTCCGGGGTCAGGGGCACGACCCGCTGGACGAACACGCCGGGCAGGTGCACCTCGTCGGCAGCGATGTCTCCCGGCTCGACCAGTTCCTCGACCTCCGCGATCGTGACGCGGCCGGCCATGGCGGCAAGGGGGTTGAAGTTGGCGGCGGCCCTGCGGAAGACCAGGTTGCCGTGGGGGTCCCCGCGCCAGGCGCGTACGAGGGCGAAGTCGGTGGTGATGCCGTGTTCGAGGACGTGCGACCGGCCGGCGAACGTCCGGGTCTCCTTCACCGGCGAGGCGACCGCCACCGAACCGTCGCTCGCGTACCGCCACGGCAGTCCGCCGTCGGCGACCTGGGTGCCGACGCCGGCGGGGGTGTAGAACGCCGGAACTCCGGCACCCCCGGCGCGCAGCCGTTCCGCGAGCGTGCCCTGGGGGACCAGTTCGACCTCCAGCTCGCCGGAGAGGTACTGCCGGGCGAACTCCTTGTTCTCGCCCACGTACGAGCCGGTCACCCGGGCGATCCGGCCGGAGGCGAGCAGGATGCCGAGGCCCGCGCCGTCCACACCGCAGTTGTTGGACACGACGGACAGTCCGGTGCTGCCGCGGGCGTGCAGCGCGTCGATCACGACGTTCGGCACACCGCTCAGCCCGAACCCGCCGACGGCCAGCGACGATCCGTCGGCGATGTCATGGACCGCCTCGACGGCGGTCAGGTGCACCTTGTTCACGGACGGGACTCCTTCACGGGCCGGACTCCCTCACGGGTACGCGGAACAGGCGCAGTTGGAGGGCGAGCGTGGCGTAGTAGCCGACCAGTGTGGAGAGTTCGAAGAGAGCGGCCTCGCCCAGGGCGGCGCGGGCGGCCGCGTACCAGTCGTCGTCGAGCGGGTCCGAGGGGGTGGCGAGGGCGCGGGTGGCCGACCACGCGGCGCGCTCGTGCGGGTCGGTGAAGCCCGGATCGGCTCCTTCGCGCAGGGCGCGCACCTGCGCCTCGGTGAGCCCGGCGGCCCTGGCCGGCGGTTCATGGGCGTACCGCTCGAAGTCGCTGTCCCAGACGGCGGCCACGACGAGGACGGCGGTCTCCCGCACCCGGGGCGACAGATCGGTCCGATAACGGATCGCCGCGCCCAGCTCCTGGAGGTCGCGGCCCAGCCGTGGGCTGAACAGCATCGCGTTGAAGGGGCCGTTGAGGCGTCCCTCTGTGTCGGTGAGGGCGAACAGCTGAGGGCCGTCGGAGCGCGGGCCACCGGTGATCTCCTCGTACAGGAGCCGTTGGGCGGGGGAGAGGGCGGCGGGGTGGAGGAGGGGGAGACGGGTGTCGGGGTCGGGTGGGTTCGAGGGCATCGTCATCGCTCCGTACGAGCCGGGGGATCTGCTACCTCGGCCACCTCTGCGGCCTCGCGTGCGAGGGCCATCAGGTCCGCGTCCGTGAGCAGCCGGGCTTCGTGCTTCATGAGGTCGCGGGCCCTGCGCAGGATCTCGTCGACCTGGGCGACCGTGGTGTCGACACCCAGCGCGGTCAGCTTGTCGGCGAGCGTGTACGGGCCGCTGTCGGGGGTGAAGGGGATCTTGCGCGCGTTGCCGACGAGCTTTGGTTCCAGGCAGTTGTGCAGCAGGGGATCGACGGCGGTCTCCTGGGTGATGAGGTCCATCCCGCCCCAGGAGAAGGCGCTCGTGCCGGTCACCGGGTGGTTCCAGGCCAGGTGATATCCCGTCAGCTCCTCGCCCGCACGAGCGAGTTCGGTGAGGCGCTCGGTCCTGATCCCGGTGCGCACCCCGTACAGGGCCTCGAAAGCCATCGCGGTGGCGGCCAGATCGGCGTTGCCGGGGCCGCCGCAGTAGCCGTTGACGGACAGTTCGACGACATCGGCGCCCGCCCGGACGGCGGCGACGGCGCAGGCGACGGCCAGGCCGAACGTGTTGTGCGGGTGCAGGCCGACCTCGACCCCTGGGGCGAGTTCCTTGGTGCGGGTGACCAGTTGGGCGTACGCCTCGGGGCTCATGGCGCCGGGACCGTCGAAGAGGGTGAGTTCGGTGGCGCCCGCGGCCGTCAGCGCGGTGACCGACTCGTCGAGGATCTCGTCGGTGAGGAAGGAGACCATCAGCATCGGGACGACGGCGTCGAGTCCGCGCGAGCGGGCGTGCCGGATCAGGGGCAGGGCGCGGGCGAGAACGTCGGTGCGGCCACGGGGTGTTGAGGGGCCGCGCCAGTCCTCGCCCTGCCAAGCCTGCTGGTAGACGGCCGGGTTGTAGATGAGCGACGCCTCGCCGAGGCCCTGGACCCAGATCTGTACGGCGTCGTAGCCCGCGTCGGCGGCGCGGTCGATGTCCGCGGTGGTGCGCAGCAGGGGCAGCACCGCTCGGCAGTCCGGGTTCTCGCCCTTGATGACCTCGACCTCCGCGCGCAACGCCTTGTCGTCGCGCCCGGCGAGCCCGGTCGTGACCACCTCGCGGACCCCGGCACCGGCGAGCCGGCGCAGATACGCCTCCTTCGCCTCGGTGGAGGCGACGACACCGGGCAGGGTCTCCACCGATCGCAGGGTGGCGTCGCGCAGCCGCACCGACCCGGGCATAGGCCCGCGTACGTCGGGGCGGCGGGTGAGCGGGCTCACCGACCAGCGGCCCGGTTCGTACGCGCCCGGCGAGCGTTTGTCGGCCAGCTCCGCGCGGAAGCGGGTGATCTCCTCGTCGGTGAAGACGGCCGGCTTGTCCATGGATCCCTCCGGAACGGAAACGGAAACGTACGGGAACGGGTCTGACGACGCAGGGGAACGGGTCTGACGACGTGCGCGAACTGGTCTGACGACGTATACGAACGGATCTGGTTGAGCGCCATTCAAGCATCGCCCACGACTTGCTGTCGACACTATCCACTTCACTTCCCCGTCAAGCTGCGTATCTCTGCACCCGTGTTTACTTTCTGTCGACACTAAGTGAAACTGCCGACAGTCGGCCGCTCCGGCGGCAGCACGCTCGGGCGGCGTCACGCCCGCGGCGTCACCCCGGGCCGGCGTTCCATCCCGAGCCCGGACCGGGCTCCGACCAAGGGAGACCTCCGTGACCCAGGACGTGCCCTCCGCACGGCCCGGCCGCCTGGCCGGGCGGGTTGCCGTCATCAGCGGCGCCGGCAGCGTCGGCCCCGGCTGGGGCAACGGCCGTGCCACCGCCGTGATCTTCGCCCGCGAGGGCGCCACCGTGTACCTCACCGACCGGGACGAGGGCGCCCTCGACATCACCGCGGACCGCGTCCGCGCGGAGGGCGGCACCGCACACACCCACCTGCTCGACGTCACCGAACCCGACGCCGTCGAGGCCTACTTCCAGGAAACCGAACGGCAGGCGGGACGCATCGACATCCTCGTCAACAACGTCGGAGGCTCCCGCGCCGGCGGAGCGGCCGAACTGTCCCTGGAGGACTGGGACGGCCAACTGCGCACCAACCTCACGAGCGCCTTCCTGGCCTGCAAGCACGCCGTCCCGATCATGCGGCGCGTGGGCGGTGGCTCGATCGTCAACACCGCCTCGGCGTCCGGACTGCGCTGGACCGGCGCGGCACAGGTGGGTTACGCGGCGGCGAAGGCGGCCGTCATCCAGCTCTCCCGTGTGACGGCCGTCCAGTACGCGCCCGACCGCATCCGGGTGAACACCGTCGTCCCGGGACAGCTGCACACCCCGATGGTCGAGGCGCGCCTGGCCCGTCAGCGTGCCGACGGCGACGTGGACGCACTGCTCGCCCAGCGGCAGGCGCGTATCCCGCTGGGATTCATGGGCGACGGCCGGGACACGGCGTACGCGGCGCTCTTCCTGGCGTCCGACGAGGCCCGGTTCGTCACCGGCACCGAGATCGTCGTCGACGGCGGAATGACGGCGCGCTGTGACTGAGCCCGCCCTCCGTGCGACGCACCCGGCTCCCTCGCCGGGCTGCCCGCCCCCGCACCCGGCTCCGCGCAGACCCACCCTCGTGCTGCCGCCCGGCAGTTGCGACGGGCACTGCCATATCCTCGGCCCCGCCACGGTCTTCCCCTACGCGCCCGAGCGCACCTTCACCCCCGTCGACGCCCCCAAGGAACAGGTCGCGGCCCTCCACGCCCACCTGGGCCTGTCCCGGGCGGTCGTCGTCCAGTCGTCCTGCAACGGCCATGACCACCGCACGCTCCTGGACGCCCTCACAGCAGGCCGTGGCACCCTGCGCGGAGTCGCCCTCGTCGGCGAACGGACCACTCGGGTGGAGATCGAGGAGCTCCACCGTGCCGGAGTCCGCGCGTTCCGGCTCAACTTCCTGCCGCACCTGCGCATCGCGCCCACCCGCGAGGAGATCGACTCCGTGCTGGAACGCGTCGACGGCCTCGGCTGGGCCTGCGAACTCCACCTCACCGGTGCCGAGGTCGCCGACCATGAAGCCCTCATCAGTTCCCTGCCCGGCCGGGTGGTGATCGACCATCTGGCGCGGGTCGACCTCGGCGACGGACCGCACAGCCCCGCGCTGCGCAGCCTGCGCCGCCTCGTCGACTCCGGTGACGTCTGGCTGAAGGTGAGCGGTGTGGACCGGGTCTCCCGGCAGGGGCCGCCCTACGCGGACGCCGTGGCCCTGGCCGCGTCGTTCGTGCGGCAGGCGCCCGACCGGGTCGTGTGGGGGACCGACTACCCCCACGTCAACATCCGGGGCGCCGCGCCGGACGACGGTCTGCTGGTGGACCTGCTCGCCGACATCGCCCCCGACCCCGTCCTCCTGCGCCGCCTCATGGTCGACAACCCGGCCGAACTCTTCGACTTCCCGCCCGTCTCCGGCGATCAGCCCGACTCCGGCGATCCACCCGGCCCGCCCGACTCGCCCGGACCGCCCGACTCGCATGTGGAGCAGCAGACATGAGCGACTTCGACGGAACCTTCCTCACCCGCGACGCCCCCGGCTACGAGGAGACACGGCTCGCCGCCGTCTGGAACCTGCGCAAGCCCGACCGCCGTCCCGACGCCATCCTCGTGGCCGCGGGTGACCGTGACGTCCAGGCGGGAGTGCGCTGGGCCGCGGCCCGCGGACTGCGCGTCTCCGTCCGCTCCGGCGGCCACAGCTGGATAGGCAACGGGGTACGGGACGGCGGGCTGCTCATCGACCTCTCCGCCCTGGACGAGGTCGTCGTCGACGCCCGTCGGCGCCGGGCCACCGTCCGCCCCGCCGTCCAGGGCAGCCGCTTCAACGCCCTGCTCGCCGCCGAGGGACTGGTCTTCCCCAGCGGCCACTGCCCCTCCGTGGGCGTGGGCGGATTCCTGATAGGCGGCGGCTACGGCTGGAACTCCCGGGCGCTGGGACCGGCCTGCTTCAGCGTGGAGGCGGTCGACGCCGTCCTCGCCGACGGCACCCTGGTCCACGCCACCGACGAGACCCACCCGGACCTCATGTGGGCCGTACGCGGCTCGGGACCGGGCTTCTTCGCGGTGGTGACGCGCTTCCACCTGCGGGTGTATCCGGCGTACGAGCAGATCCTGCGCAGCGCGTACGTCTTCCCGCACGAGCTGCGCGACGAGGTGCTGGCCTGGACCCACGAGACCGTGCCGGGGATCTCCGACTCCCTGGAGATGTCGGCGAAGGTCGCCCGCACGCCGGGCGTACCGCGGCCCACCACGATGGTCACGGCTGCCGCCTTCTGCACCCCGGAGGAGGGCCCGGAGATGCTGGAACCCCTGGAGAAGGCACCCTTCCTGCGCCATGCGCTGCGCAGGGTGGAGCGGGTGCCGTCGACCCTGGACGACCTGTACGCCCTCTCCGACGGGCTGACCCCCCGCGGCAGACGCTATGCGGTCGACGGAGTGTGGACGGACGCGCCTGTTCACGACGTGCTCGCCGCCGGACGCGAGGTCCTGGACGGACTGCCCGGGCCGGACAGCTTCCTGCTCTGGATGCTCTGGGGCGGCCGGCCGACCCGGGAGAACGCCTGCTGGTCCACGCAGGCCCGGCTGTACTTCTCGCCGAACGCCGTGTGGCACGACCCCGCCGACGACCTGCGCCACGAGACCTGGGCGCACGACGCGCTGCGCGCCATGGCGCCGGTCGCGCACGGCACCCAGTTCGCCGACGCCAATCCGGCCGACCGTCCCGACCACGGGCTGGAACCGCGGCAGACCGTACGACTGGAGGAACTGCGGCGCCGGTACGACCCCGAGGGGCTGTTCCGCTCGTACCTGTCGCCCGAGGAGTCGACGACAGCGCTGGCCGCACACCGGAGCCAGGGCAAGCACCCCACAAACCTGCTCTAGTGTCGACAGAAAGCCGAAATTATCGACGTACGGCCTCTTGACCTCCATTTTGTGTCGACAGTACCGTTCTGAATGTCTGCACCACCCAAGGAGCCACACTTGCCCAGGACGCCCGATCCCCATCCTGCCCCGTCCCCGCGTGGAGCTGTCGGCGGAGATTTCACCGGCGCTCTCCTCCGCCGTGGCGACGCGGGTTACGAGAAGACCCGTCTCGACGCCGTGTGGAACGCGCGCAAACCGGACCGGTTCCCCGAGGTCGTCGTCGTCGCCGAGGACGAGCGGGACGTCGTCCTGGCCGTACGGCTGGCCCGGGCCGAAGGCCTGCGCGTCTCCGTCCGCTCCGGCGGGCACAGCTGGGTCGGCAACGGCGTACGGGACGGCGGACTGCTGATCGACCTGTCCCGTCTCCAGGGGATCAGCGTCGACCCGCACGGCCGCACCGCCGCCGTCCAGCCCTCCGCCAAGGGGCCGGCGATCCAGCGGGCCCTCGCCCCGCACGGGCTGTTCTTCCCGACCGGTCACGCACCCACCGTCGGCATCGGAGGCTTCATCCTCGGCGGTGGCTACGGCTGGAACTCCCGCCACCTGGGGCCGGCCTGTCTGAGCATCCGCGCGATCGACGTGGTCCTCGCCGACGGCACGCAGGTGCACGCCACCGACGAGACCCACCCCGACCTGCTGTGGGCGGCACGGGGCAGCGGTCCCGGCTTCTTCGGTGTCGTCACCCGCTTCCACCTGGACGTCCACGAACGGCCGACCGAGATCCGGCGTACGGTGCACAGCTACCCCCTGGCCCTGCGCGACGAGGTGCTCGCCTGGTCCTACGACCTGCTGGAACGACTGCCCAGCACCGTGGAGTTCTCCGCCAAGGTCGGCTTCACCCCCGGCCTCAGTGCCCCGGCGATCTCCCTGACCGCCACCGCCTTCTGCACCCCCGCACACGGTCCCGAGGCACTGGCCCCGCTGGAGGAAGCCCCCTTCCGGGACCGGGCCCTGCGTGCCGTGGTCGGCGAACCGACCACCATCGACGAGCTGTACGACATCGCCGACCGCCTCAACCCCGAGGGCCTGCGCTGGGCCGTGGACGGTGTGTGGACGGAGGGCACGGCCGAGGAGATCGTCGGTGCCGCCCGGCCGGTGCTGGACACCATCCCCGACGGGACCAGCTTCGTCCTGTGGATGCTGTGGGGCCACTACCCGCCGCGCCCCGAAGCCTGCTGGTCGGCCCAGGCCAAGGCCTATCTCTCGCCCAACGCCGGCTGGTACGACCCGGCCGAGGACCTCGCGCACGAGAACTGGGTGCACGGCTCGCTGTCCGCCGTACAACACCTGTCCCGGGGCCTGCAGTTCTCCGACAACAACCTCGCCGACCGCTTCGACCTCGGCCTCAGCGCCGAGAACGCCGAACGGCTGGAGAGGCTCCGTGCCGTCCACGACCCCGACGGACTCTTCCGTACCTATATGACCCCGGCCGAGTCGACCACCGCCTACGCGGTCGCCGGCCGCGCGTGACGCCGTACGCCTTGTGCCGTGCCGTGCGTCCTGTGCCTGACGAACACCGCGCCTGAAGCCGTACGGCCCGCGCGGTCCGCCACCCGTACGGGCGACCGCCTCGCCCGGAGAGCCGCATTCGCCCGTGGGGCCGCATCCACGGGCCGCCGCAACTGTGCAAAGGAGCACACCCTCATGCCGAAGAGCACGCGAAGCATCAGAAGCACGAGCAGCGTCAGAAGCGCCAGCAGCACGCGAACTGCGGGAATCGGCAGAAGCACGAGAAACCCGTTCGGTCGTCTCGCCGTCGGCGTGGTGACGCTGGTGGTCGCCGCCCCGCTCGCCGCCTGCGGGTCGGGTGACGCCACCTCGGCCGGCAGCGACGGATCGGCGAAGATCACCGTGCTGCGCTCCAACGGAGCGCTGTTCGAGCCGCTGTACATCGCCGAGCAGCAGGGCTACTTCGAGGACGCGGGCCTCGACGTCACCATCAAGGCCGGCGCCCAGGACACCTCGCAGAACGCCCCCTCCGTCCTCAACGGCGAAGCCCAGTTCGCGATGACCGACAGCTCCGGCTTCCTCAAGGGCGCCGCGAAGAACATGCCGATCCGCATCGCCACCGGGCTGGTGTCCGCCACGACGAAGACCGACCCCACCGACGGCCTGCTGGTCAAGAAGAGCAGTTCCATCAAGGGGTTCGCCGACCTGGAGGGCAGGACCGTGGGGCTGTCCGCCCTCGGCGGCACGATCCAGTTCATCGTCGAGTACCTGGTCGAGAAGGAGGGCGGCGACCCCGGCAAGGTCAAGTTCGTCTCCCTGCCGACCACTTCCCTCACCGACGCCGCCACCACCGGCAAGACGGACGCCGTCTACTCCTTCGGGGCCTTCTTCGCGGCCGGCGAGCAGGCAGGTCTGCGCGCCATCGGCAACGGGATGAACGACCTGCCCGGCATCACCCAGGGCGTGCTCTTCGCCACGCAGAAGTACCTGTCCTCGAACTCCGCCACGGCGAAGAAGTTCACCGACGCCGTCGCCAAGGCGATCACCTACGCCAACGCGCACCCCGACGCCGTCAAGGCGATCGACAAGAAGTACACCCAGCTGCCCGCGGACTACATCGAGAAGTCGCAGATCGCCTACTACGACAAGAACATCAACACCACCGTGATGCGCACCGTCATCACGAAGATGCACGGCTACGACCTGCTCAGCAGCGCCCCGAAGGACGACGCCATCTACTGGGACAAGGCTCCGACGGTCACCGCCGGCAGCTGAGAGCGGCAGAGGTACACCATGGCCATCTCATCGACGGACCGGCCCCCGGCGGCACCGGCCCGAAAACGCCCCGCCCCATCCACTCGGGGCACCTGGCGCACCCGGGCCGGGAATCCGGGGCGCCGCGTGCTCCTGATGCTCCAACTCTCCGCCGTCCTCGCCGTCCTGCTGATCTGGGCGGCGCTCGCGGCGGCCGGGCTGGTGAGCGCGACCGCGCTGCCCGGCCCGACGGCGGTGTTCGGGCAGTTCCCGCAGTTGTTCGGCGACCCCGTCTACTGGCAGGCGGTGGGGGACACCCTCGACGGAGCCGTGACCGGCTTCGTCGCCGCCGCCGTCATCGGCGTACCGCTGGGCCTGGTCACGGGTACCTACGCGGCGGCCGAGCAGTCGTCCCGGCTGCTCGTCGACGTCCTGCGGTCCTTCCCGGTCATCGCCCTGCTGCCGGTGTTCCTGCTGGTGCTGGGGTCGACCCCGACGATGAAGACCACCGTCGTCCTCCTCGCCTGTGTCTTTCCCGTCTTCCTCCAGGCCCAGTACGGCGCCCGGTCCGTGACCCCGATGATCGCGGAGACCATGGACAGCTACCGCGTCCCCCGGCTGCTGCGCTTCCGCAAGGTGATCCTGCCCAGCGCCACGCCCTCGGTCATGACCGGACTGCGGCTGGCGGCGACGACCTCCGTGCTCGTGGCCATCGGCGTCGAGGTGCTCACCACTCTCCCGGGCATCGGCCACGAGGTCGTGCAGGCGCAGCAGGGCGGCGCCGCGTCCCGGGCGTACGCCTACATCATCACCGCGGGCGCGATCGGCTACTCGATCAACCTGCTGTCCACGATCGCCGAACGTCGTCTGCTGCGCTGGCGTCCGCCGACCCACACCGACTGACGAGGGGAGACACCATGTCCACGCGTTCTCCGGGCGCCCTGTGGCAGTCCCTGCTCAAGCAGTTGTGGCTGCCGGTCCTGTGCGTCGCCGTCCTCCTGCTCGCCACCGCGGGCAGCACCAGCTTCTACTTCCCGCCCGCCACCGATGTGCTCGCCACCCTGTGGCGGGAACTCCTGCACGGCGGACTCGTCGGCGACCTGCTGTTCTCCCTGCGCAACATCGCACTCGGTCTGGCCCTCGCCACGGTCGTGGGTGTCGGCGCGGGCCTCGTCATCGGCGAGATCGACCTGCTGCGACAGGCGACCGCCCCGCTCCTGGACTTCGCCCGGGCCACCCCGACCGTGGCGTTCGTCCCGGTCATCATCCTGACCCTGGGCATCGGCTCCGGTCCGAAGGTCTTCCTCATCGCCCTCGGTTCGCTCTGGCCGATCCTGCTCAACACCATCAGCGGGGTGCACGGCATCAACCCGGCCGTGCACGAGACCGCCCGCGGCTACCGCATCCCCTGGAGACTGCGGTTGTTGAAAGTGGTGCTTCCCGGCGCCCTGCCGCAGATCTTCGCCGGTATCCGCGTGGCCCTGTCGATCGCGGTGGTCCTGATGGTCGTCAGCGAGATCTACGGATCACCGGTGGGCCTGGGCAACTTCATCCTGCAGAGCGGTTCGAGTTTCGCCGTCCCGGAGACCTGGGCCGGCACCGTGCTGATCGGCATCCTCGGCTACGGCCTGAGCGTGCTCCTCCTGGCGGCCGAGTACATGCTCCTCGGCTGGTACCACCAGCGTCCGCCGCGTGCCAGGCGGTCCATGTCCCGAACCATGTCCCGAAGCGAGGCCAAGACATGATGCAGCGACACGTGAAGGCGGGCGGGGGCGGATCCAGCCTGGTCGTGGAGGACGTCTGCAAGACGTTCGGCCACGGCGCGGACGAGCACCGGGTGATCGAGGGCCTTTCGCTGCGGGTCGACCCCGGTGAACTCGTCTGTGTCGTCGGTCCGTCCGGCGCCGGCAAGACCACCCTGCTGCGCTGTCTGTCCGGTCTGATCCGCCCCACCACGGGCACGATCCGCTACGGCGACGAACTCCTCACCCGCCCGCACGCCGACATCGCGGTCGTCTTCCAGGACTACCGCGGTTCCCTGCTGCCCTGGATGCGGGTACGGGACAACGTGGCCTTCCCCCTGGAGGGGATGGGGGTCACGCGCGCCGAACGCAACCGGCGGGCCGAGGAATGCCTGGGCGCCGTCGGCCTGGCGGACGTCGGCGACAAGTACCCCTGGCAGCTCTCGGGCGGTATGCAGCAGCGGGTGGCCATCGCCCGCGGACTCGCGTACGAGGCGCCCGTACTGCTGATGGACGAACCCTTCGGGTCGGTCGACGCCCAGTCCCGCTTCGACCTGGAGGATCTGACCCTCTCGCTCCGCGCCGACCTAGGCATCACCGTCGTCCTCGTCACCCACGACATCGACGAGGCCGTCTACCTCGGTGACCGCGTGGTCGTCATCGGCGGCCGTCCGACCACTGTCGTCGACAACCTCCAGGTCGACCTGGGCGCCGACCGCGACCAGATCACCACCCGCGCCGACCCCCGCTTCACCGACCTGCGGACCCGGGTCCTGACCATGATCCGCGAGGCACAAGGGCAAGGGCAGGGGCAGGAACAGGGAGGGGGAGGGGGTGGAACGTCGGCCGCGGGGACCTCGGCGCCGACCGAGCCGACGCACGACCTGTCGTCAGGTGGGACCACGGGCGGCACCACAGACGGCAGCACGGGTGACACCCGGCGGGGCGAGGGCCCGGCCCGGGAGAAGACCGTACGGGCGGTGCGCTGACCGATGACCCGCTTCGACCACGTGGGCATCTCCGTGCCCGACCTGGAGGCCGCCACCGCCTGGTACTGCGCTGCGCTGGACCTCACCGCGGCCCCGGTGTTCGCGATTCCGGGCACCGATCTGCGCGGGGTCATGCTCCTGCACGCCGCCAGCGGGTACCGCATCGAACTGCTGCACCGCCCCTCGGCCCGCCCGGGCCCGGCACCAGGCAGTGCCCTCGACGCGGCGGGCACACACGGCTTCGGCCATATGTGCCTGTGCGTCGAGGACGTGGCGGCGGAGTTCGCACGGCTCGTCGAGGCCGGAGCCGGGGTGAGCATGACTCCGCGGCCGGCCCCACGCCCCGGAGCCGTCATGGCCTTCGTCACCGACCCCTACGGCAACCTCATCGAACTGCTCGACCGCGACTGAGGAGCCCGGTCCGTCGGACCGGCATCAGGATCGCCGCCCCCGAGCGGTGGCTCCCCGAGCTGCGGTTCCCGGAGCGGCGGTTCCCGGAGCGGTCCGGCAGACGGACGCGACCGGCGCGCGTGCGGATCCACCACTCCGGTCACATGCCGGGCGCCGCGCGCCCGCCCGCCGGGAGCTTCGCCGCCTTCGCCGACCCGTCACGCAAGGGCAGCCAGCCGCCCGGGAGTACTCCCGCTCTCTCCGCCCGCACTGGGCGACGTGGGGCCGCTTCACCCGTTCATGGTTGCGCTCTGTCTTGGCCATGTGCCGAAGCCGAAGCCGAAGCCGAGCGTCGACCGAGCCCTTCGCATCCGGCCGGTCGGGCTCGGCCCGGCCCGGCCCGGCTCGGTCGCGGACTTGGTCGCGAACTTGGCCGGTCAGAGACGCTCCGGTTGCCTCACGGACCTGCCCGCCCCTAATGTGAATGCGCTTTCATCGACATGCATGCATCACAAGAGACGGGGGCCTGACCCATGAACGGCGCCGCATCGTGAACGCGATTCCCACGGTGTACGACGTGGCCGAACGCTCCGGAGTGTCCATCGCCACGGTGTCCAGGGTGTACCGCAGCCCCGACTCCGTACGCGCCGCCACTCGCGAACGCGTGCTGGCGGCGGCGAGCGAGCTGGGATACGTGCCCAGCGGCAACGCCCGTGGTCTCGCCAGCCGTTCCACCGGTGTCCTCGGCCTGTGCTTCCCGGACTACTCCGACCCCGACACGGTCGGCGCCGAGGACGACGACGCCGCGATGCTCTACTCGGACCAGATCATCCGGGGCATGGAACGCGCGGCCCGCCGGCACGGGTACGCGCTGCTGATCGCGGCCTCCCTCGCCGGGGGCCCGGAGAGCCTCGTCGCCCAGGTCGCCGGCCGGGTGGACGGCTTCGCCGTGATGGCCCGCACGGTGCCGACGGAGGAACTCGAAGCGATCTCCCGGCGCCGACCGGTCGTGATGCTCGCCGGCCCCCGTGCGCAGGACCCCTCCCTGGACCATCTCGACCACGTCGAGGTCGCCAACGAGGACGGCCAGTACGAGCTGACCCGGCACCTGGTCCACGACCACGGGCTGCGCCGCCTCGCCTACGTGGGACTCGTGGACGACTCACCGGACGTCGAGGCACGGTTCCGGGGCTTCCGCCGGGCCTGCGTCGAGGCGGGTGTCGAGGCGGGTGTCGAGGCCTCCGTCGCACCGGCCCTGCGCATGCCGATGATGACCCAGGCCGAGGGCGCCCGCGCCGCCCGCCTGCTGTGCGAGGGAAGCGGCGAGCGCCCCGAGGCGTTCGTGTTCGCCAACGACCAGATGGCGGTGGGCGCGCTCCAGGAGCTCGAACGCCGTGGCCTGCGCGTACCCGACGACGTCGTCGTGACCGGCTTCGACGGCATCCCGCTGAGTCGCATGGTGCGCCCCGCCTTGACCACCGTGCGACAGCCGATGGTGCGCATGGGGGAGGAGGCCGTCGACCTGCTCGTACAGCGGCTGAGCGGACGGCCTCCGCAGGAGCCCGTCTCCCTGATGCTGCCGGTCAGTGTGGCCCGCCGGGCGAGCTGCGGCTGTGAGGAGACGACGGTCCTGCCGACGGTCGTCTGACGTTCGGCGCGGTAGGCGCGTTCGGCACGTTCGTCCGGTGGCCCACGGTCCGGTGCCGGAGCCTTCGTGCCGGAGCCTTCGTGTCGGACCCTTTGCGCCGGACCCTACGCGCCAGAGCTTTCGCGCCAGACCCTTCGTGTCAGTGCCTCCCGCTACGGTTCGACCATGACCGCTGCCATGGCATCCGAAACGCAGATCCGATTACGGCTGTTCCGCGACGAGGCGATCGCGCGCGGCGTCCCGGCCGACGACGTCGAGCGATGGACGACCCTCGCCCGCCCGTGCGCGACGCTGACGCGGGACGAGGGCGGACAAGGCCCGGTCGTGGGCCGGTTCGGCGGTCCGCTCCTGCTTCCGGCGGACCTACCGGATCCCGAGCACCCCTTCGTCGCCTCCATCGACCTCGCGGCCCTGCCCGCCGACGCGACGGACCTTCCGCTGCCCGCCGACGGTCACCTGCTGCTGTTCGCCTTCCCCGAGACGGCGGACGACCACGAGACCATGGGGAGCGCGGTGTACGTCCCCGCGGGCACGGTCGTGGTGGAACGGGACAGCCACGCCTGGAACCCCTACGACTTCGACGACTACGAGGCGATGTTCCAGGAGTTCCCGCAAGGGACGCTGCGGGCGACCACCGAGGTCTCGTTGCCGTACCACCACGCGGTCGACATCCCCGAGAAGCCGGGGAGCGGGCCGCTTCCCGGACATCCGCGCTCGGAGGAACTCGTCGCGGCCTGGGAGCACACCCGGGACACCATCGCCCCCGAAGGGCCGCTGCAGATCGGGGGATACGCCAACGAGGAGGTGGTCCACACCGATCCGGTCTCCGGTGCCGTGTCCAGGGTGGTGCGGGCGGCGCAGGCGGGCCACTGGGACGGACCGGTCTCGGACGATGTCGCGGACTGGGTGCTGCTGGCGGACTGGCAGGCGGGGATGGACGTACAGGGCTGGGAGAGTTCCTCCGTCCACTGGGTGATCCAGCGGACGGATCTGGCGGCGCGGCGCTTCGACCGGACGTTCACCGCGGTGTTCTGGAACCCCTGATCCGGGTCGCGTCCGGATCAGGGTGCCGGAACCGGATCCCGGAGCAGGAGCTCAGAGCGTTCGGATCAGCTCGTCCAGCATGCGGTCGGCGGCGCCCACGGCCACCGAGAGATGGCCCTCACCCTCTTCGAGGTGGGCCACGGCCCGCGGAAGGTTCGCGGCGAGCCACTGCCCGTGGGCGAACGGCACCATCAGGTCTTCGCTGCCCTGCCAGACGAAGCCGGGCACCGTGATCTCCTCCAGCGAGAACCCCCAGGGCCTGGTGAACGCGAGGTCGTCATCGAGCCAGCCGTCCACACCGAGCCGCAGTCCCTCCGCGAAGTTCGCGGCCAGGTCCTCGCCGAGTTCCTCCGTCAGCGCGGCCCGGTCGATCGGGGAGAGGATGCTCCGCATACCGGCGATCAGCCCTGCCGCGTCGGTGTCGCGCAGTCCGGCCGCCTCCCTCTCCAAGTACGGGCGCAGCGCGGCCTCCCCTCGTACGGTCAGCCCGAACTCCTCGATGTTCCCCTCGCCCATGCCGGCCAGGAAGTCCACCTCCGGCAAGCCGTACGGCGCGACCCCGGCGATGACGAGGACTCCGGCCACCCGGTCGGGCAGCCGTGCCGCCGTGGCCAGGGCGTGCGGCCCGCCGCCCGACCAGCCGCTGACCAGGCAGCGCGGCGCACCGAGGTGGTCGAGCACGGCCCGCACGTCCGGGACCACGTCCACGACGGCGCGTCCCGGCGCGCGCGTGGACGCGCCGTACCCGGCACGGGAAAAGGTCACGAACCGCAGCCCGCGTTCGTGAGCGGCGCGCTCCATGGAACGGATCGGCCGCACGCTGCCGGGCGTGCCGTGGTGGAAGAGCAGCGGGATTCCGTCCGCGGGCCCGGTCACGGCCATGTCGAGCTGTCGCCCGTCGAGCGTCGAGATGGTTGTCATGAGGGGAAGTGTGCACGAGCCGACACGTCAACTGCGTCCGGTAGCCCGGTTACTTCCGCCCACCTTCACTTCATCCACGATTCGAAGAACTCGGATGTGACGTGCGCCAGTTGTCGTCGCTGCTCGGCCTCGCCCGGGTAGGCGGAGTGCCCGGCGTCAAGAACCTCCAGTCGACGCGGACCGGCGAGCGCGTTGTGCACCGCGAACTGGCCCGGCGGCGGCACGACCGGGTCGAACAGGGCGCAGGCGGACAGCACCGGGATACGCAGATGTGTTGCCGCGGTCGCCGCGTCGAAGTACGCGAGGACGTCGAGGGCTTCCGGATGCCGACGGACGTGGGCGCGTACGGACTCGCCGCTGCCGGTGCAGGGGAGGGTGCACCGCAGTGGGTGGTTCCCGAAGGTCGGCACGGTCAGTGCGGCCGCGGCGAACCGGTCGTCCCAGGGCAGCGCCAGCGCACCGATCCCGCCGCCGAAGCTCTCGCCGAGGTATCCCAGCCGCTCGCCGTCCAGGGTGGGCGAGGGAACCAGTTCCAGCAGGGCCGAGGCGGCGCCCCACACCGCCGTGACGCAGTCGCCGATGACGTAGGTGTCCCGCGAGCCGATGCCGTGCAGCACGTGCCCGTCCGGGTCCGAGGGCACTCCCGGCCGCAGGCCGAGGGCGGGGAGGCCGGGCGCGATCGGCAGGATCGCCGCGGATTCCGGCAGCGGCAGCGGGAGGTCGGCGCCGACGTCCTGGCGCCCGCCGTAGCCGTGCCCGATGACAAAGCCATGGCGTACGGGCCCGTCGCACGGTAGCGCCAGCAAAGCGGAACACCTGCCGCCGAGCGCGTCGTAGGAGACCTCGTGCACGCGGAAGCCGTCGAGCTCCTCCACGACATCGCCGAGCACCGACCGCGGCGCCACCCGCGCCGCGGCGTCCCACAGCCCCCGCCAGAACCCACCGAAGTCCCCCGGCGCCCCCGGCACCCCCACACCCAACAACTCCTCAACCCCGTACCCGGAGCCCGGCTCACCCACAGAAAAGCGAAAAGAAAAAGCCACACACGGACTGTAACCACCCCACCCTGGGCCCCCGGAGGGCCACGAAGAACACCGATCCCGGCCCAGGGAGGGGCACGGAGAACACCGATCCCGGCCCCGGAGGGGGCGCGGGGAACGGCGTGCTCAGCCCACGACGACCGGCACGCGACGGCGGTCCTGGGCCCCGGAGGGGGGCGCGGGGAACGGCGCGCTCAGCCCACGACGACCGGCACGCGACGGCGGTCCCGGGCCCCGGAGGGGGGCGCGGGGAACGGCGCGCTCAGCCCACGACGACCGGCACCCGTCAGCGGACCCCGGCCCCGGAGGGGGGCGCGGGGAACGACGACCGGCACGCGACGGCGGACCCCGGCCCCGGAAGGGGCGCGGGGAACGGCGCGCCCAGCCACCCACAACCCGCACCCGACAACGGCCCGCCCCACAAAGGACCGCGGGAAACAGCGCACCCCAACAGCGCCCCCGCCCCCCCCAACCCCTCAACCCCGGCCCCCCAACCCCCACCCCAAGCGGAGCGCAAACCCATGCAATGATCCGTTTTGCGTTGCTCCCGCACAGACTGTCCCCCAACATCCCCGGGTGCCCGAACACCGCGAACCGCCCACCAAATGTCCCGCCCGTTACGGGAGTGTGACCAAGTCCCCTCTTGCCAGGTCAGGAACGGCTGCCACAGAGTGATGTATGCGCTTACAGACAGCGCATACATCACGACCGGCAGCCGTGAACGTCAGTCGTGAACCCCCCTCACGAACGTCAGTCGTACAGCTCAAGGAGGAGCCGCCCATGAACCGCGCCGCCGCAACCGGGTCGATCGCACTCACCCTGGCGTCTGCGCTCACCCTCACCGCCTGTGGCGGCTCGGGTGGCGCGGGCGTGGCAGCAGACGCCAAGCAGACCCTGACCGTATGGGCGATGGGGACGGAGGGGGAGAAGCTCGGCGACGTGGCCAAGGAGTACGAGAAGACCCACTCCAACCTCACGGTGAAGGTCACCCCGATCGGCTGGGACGTGGCCCACCAGAAGCTGGTCGCCGCCGCTGCCGCGGGCAAGCTGCCCGACGTGGTGCAGATGGGCGGAAGCTACCTGGGCGAGTTCGCCGACATGGGCGTCCTGGAGCCGGTCGACTCCAAGACCATCCACGAGACCGACTACTTCCCCGCCGCCTGGCAACAGGGCTCCTACGACGGCAAGACCTACGGCGCCCCGTGGTACGTCGACACGCGCGTGCTCTTCTACCGCACCGACCTCGCCAAGAAGGCCGGCATCGAGAAGGCCCCGGCCACCATGGCCGACCTGCAGAGCGCCGCCGAGGCGTACCAGGAGAAGGCCGGCACCAAGTGGGGCCTGTCCATCCAGCCGGGCGGCCTCGACACCGTGCAGAGCTTCTACCAGTTCCTGTACTCCGCCGGCGGCGCCATCATCGACGACGACGGCAAGGCCGCCGTGAACTCCGCCGCGGCCGTCAAGGCGCTGGAGAACTACGGCAGCTACTTCGACAAGGGCCTGAGCGAGAAGTCCGTACGCCCCGGCTACGACGTCACCAAGGACTTCAACACCGGCGCCGTACCCATGTTCTTCGGCGGCCCCTGGCTCACGAACCTCATCGACGAGAACTACCCCGACCTCAAGGGCAAGTGGGCCGTCGCCCCCGTACCCGCCGACGTGGCGTCCGTGTCCATGGCCGGCGGTTCCAGCCTGGCCATCTCCGCGGACAGCGACCACAAGGCCGCCGCCAAGGAACTGGTCGCCTATCTCACCGGCGCGAAGGGCCAGACCGACTGGTTCGAGCGGACCAACGACCTGCCCGCCAACACCGAGGCCTGGACGACCGGCGACCTCGCCGACGACCCGACCATGCAGGTGTGGCGGCAGCAGATGGACACCGCCCGCGCCACCCCCTCCCAGCCCAAGCTGACCGAGATCACCTCCAAGGTGGACACCGCCATCGAGTCGGTCACCCAGGGCAAGTCCTCCGCGAAGGAAGCGCTGGACAAGGCCCAGTCCGAGATCGAAGGCCTCGTGCAGTAGCAGGCAGCAGGAGGCCGTAGGAGAAAGTCCCCCTCATGTCCCTCACCACAGGACCGGCCGCCCCGCAGGCGGCGGCCGTCGACAAGAGCCCGCACGGCGGTGGCAAGGCAGGTCGCAACCGCCGCGGCAACCGCTCGCTCAGCAAGCACAACCTGACCGGATGGCTGTTCTCCACACCGTTCCTGGTGCTGTTCGGCGTCTTCATGCTCTTCCCGATCGTCGCCACGTTCCTGATGAGCTTCACCGACTTCGGGGCCCGGAACGTCACGCGCCCGCTGGAGGCGGAGTTCGTCGGCCTGGACAACTACACCCAGCTGTTCCAGGACGACAAGTTCCTCAAGGCCCTGTTCAACACGGGCTACTTCGTGATCGTCGGCGTACCCGCGACCATCGTCCTCGGGCTGCTCGCGGCGATCCTGCTGAACAACGGCATCCACCGGGCCCGCACCCTGTTCCGCGTCGGCTTCTACGCGCCGGTCGTCACGACCATCGTCGCCGTGGCCGTCGTCTGGCGCTTCGTGCTCGACCCGTCCGACGGCCTGATCGCCTCCCTCGCCTCCGAAGTCGGCCTGACCGCACCGGACTTCCTCGGCTCGGAGACCTGGGCGATGCCGTCCCTGATCACCATGGCGGTGTGGCGCAACATGGGCACCGTCATGGTGCTGTGCATCGCCGGCCTCCAGGCGATCCCCACGGACGTCCGCGAAGCGGCCCGCCTCGACGGCGCCGGAGCCTGGCAGGAACTGCGCGGCATCACGATCCCCCTGCTGCGGCCCACCCTGCTGTACGCCACGGTCATCACCACCATCGGCTACCTGAACGTCTTCGAGGAGCCCTTCGTGATGACCCAGGGCGGCCCGTCCGACTCCACGCTGACCGTGTCGCTCGACATGTACCGCGAAGGCTTCAACTTCTTCCACATGGGCTATGCCAGCGCCATGGCGTACGTCCTGTTCGTCGTGATCATGGGCATCACGGTGCTCCAGCTCCGACTGCTGAAGGACAACACCCGATGACCGCCGAGACCGTCGAGAAAACCCCCGAGTCCCCGGTGCACCCGGCCCGCCGCCGCACCGGCCGGGGACGCACCCCGCTGCTGTACGTGATCGCCTCGGTCGCCCTGCTGGTGATGGCCGCCCCGTTCCTGTGGATGGCGCTGTCCGCGTTCAAGACGAAGCAGGACCTCACGGCGAACCCGCCCGTGTGGATCCCCTCCCGCTGGACGCTGGACAACTTCACGGCGCTGCTCGACCAGCTCGACATGCCGCAGTACTTCCTGAACTCGCTGATCGTGGCCGTCCTGGTGACCGTCAGCAACCTGCTGTTCTGCTCCATGCTGGGCTACGCCCTGGCCAAGCTCGACTTCACCGGCCGCTCCAAGGTCTTCGCGCTCGTGCTGGCCGCCCTGATGGTCCCCGGCAACCTCATGATCCTCCCGTTGTACGTGCTGATGAACGGCCTCGGCCTCATCGACACGTACGCCGGACTGGTCCTGCCCTTCGCGGCGGGCGCGTTCGGGGTGTTCCTCATGCGGCAGTTCATGCAGTCCGTGCCCGACGAACTGCTGGAGGCGGCCCGCCTCGACGGCGCGGGGGAGTGGTACATCTTCTGGCGGATCGTGATCCCGCTGGTCAAGCCCGCCCTCGCGACGCTGACGATCTTCACCTTCCTCGGTTCCTGGAACAACTTCATCTGGCCCCTGATCGCCACCAACGACCCGGGCAAGTACACGCTGCCGGTGGCGCTCGCGACCTTCGCCAACGATCCCAACCGCACGGTCGGCGGCGGCAACGGCATGCTGATGGCCGGCTCGCTCCTCGTCGTCCTGCCGGTCCTGGCCGTCTTCGCCGTCCTGCAGCGGCACTTCACCCAGGGCATCGCGACGGCGGGCCTGAAGTAACCCCGCCTGACTGCCAGGACCTGCCCCCTCGGCCCCGTTCCACCCGGCCTCCCGCACCCGCCGGTCGCCGCGCCGACCCCCGGGCCGGATCGCCGTGCCACCACCACCCCGACTTCCCCTCCCACCCCCACACCAGAAAGACAGAAACCGACGATGACGCACTCCACCACCCGCTTCCCCGACGGCTTCCTGTGGGGCGCCTCCACCGCCGCCCACCAGATCGAGGGCAACAACGTCAACAGCGACTGGTGGCGCAAGGAGCACGACCCCGCGGCCGGGATCGCCGAGCCCAGCCTGGACGCCTGTGACAGCTACCACCGCTGGGAGCAGGACATGGACCTGCTCGCCGAACTGGGCTTCACCGACTACCGCTTCAGCATCGAGTGGGCCCGCATCGAGCCGGTCCGCGGCACCTTCTCCCGCGCCGAGATCGCCCACTACCGCCGGATGGTCGAAGGCGCCCTCGCCCGCGGGCTGCGCCCGATGGTCACCCTGCACCACTTCACCGTCCCGCAGTGGTTCGAGGACTTCGGCGGCTGGACCGCCGACGGCGCCGTCGAACTCTTCGCGCGGTACGTCGAGGAGTGCGCGCCCGTCATCGCCGACGGCGTCCGGCATGTGTGCACCATCAACGAGCCGAACATGATCGCCGTCATGGCAGGCCTCGCGAAGACCGGGAACCAGGGCTTCCCGCCCGCCGGTCTGCCCACCCCCGACGAGGAGACCACCCGCGCGGTCATCGCCGCCCACCACGCGGCCGTCAAGGTCATCCGCGCGGGCCACCCCGACATCCAGGTCGGCTGGACCATCGCCAACCAGGTCTACCAGGCCCTGCCCGGCGCCGAGCAGGTCACCGCCGACTACCGCCACCCCCGCGAGGACGTCTTCATCGAGGCCGCCCGCGGCGACGACTGGATCGGCGTGCAGTCCTACACCCGTACCAAGATCACCGAGTCCGGTCCCGTCCCGGCGCCCGACGACGCCGAACGCACCCTCACGCAGTGGGAGTACTACCCGGCCGCCGTCGGCTACGCCCTGCGCCACACCGCCGAGGTCATCGGCGACAGCACCCCGCTGATCGTCACCGAGAACGGCATCGCCGCCTCGGACGACAGCCGTCGCGTCGACTACTACACCGGCGCCCTCGGCGAGGTCGCCGCCGCGATCGAGGACGGCCTGAACGTGCGGGGCTACCTTGCGTGGAGCGCCCTCGACAACTACGAATGGGGCTCGTTCAAGCCGACCTTCGGGCTCATCGCCGTGGACCCGCACACCTTCGAGCGCACGGCTAAGCCGTCCGCCGTGTGGCTCGGCAGCCTCGGCCGCGACCGCGTCCTGCCGCGCGCCGCGGTCTGACCGCACCCCCCAGACCGGGAGCCGGCCGGCACCTGACACCGGCCGGCTCCCGCCCCGTCCCCGTTCCACCGCCGCACCCCTCCGCTCCATCGCCTCGCCTTCGTACCGCCGCTTCGCACCACGGACACGCACCCTTCCGCCTGCCTGCTCACCGCAGAGGAGCCAGAGCCGCATGAACCGTCGTAGCTTCCTGACCGCCGCAGCGACCACCGCCGCCGCCACGTGTGCCACGTCCCTCACCGGCACGGCCCACGCAGCCGCGGCCGGACGGACCGACACCGAACGCCGCCTGTTGCGCGACTGGTTCGTCGCGACCCACCGCTCGATGGAGGCCATGACGACCGAACTCGGCCTGGCCGCCGACAAGATCGACGTCAGCGGCAGCGGAACGCCGGTGCCGTCCGCGCAGACCTCGCCGACCAACATCGGCTGCGGACTGTGGTCCACCGTCGCGGCCGCCGGACTCGGTGTCATCTCCGCCGCCACCATGCACCGCCGGCTGGCCCGCACCGTCGCTGCCGTGGAACGCCTGGAGCGCGCGCACGGCATGTGGTTCAACTGGTACGACGCGCACGACGGTTCACTGCTGACGGCCTGGCCAGAGACCGGCGACCCGGTGCGGCCCTTCCTCTCCAGCGTCGACAACGCGTGGCTCGTGACCGGCCTGCGGATCGCCGCGGACGCCGCTCCCGAACTGCGCCCCCGCGTCGCCGCCCTCCTCGCCGACGCCGACTGGTCGTACTACTACACGCCCTACGACCCGGCCGACCCCGTCGCCGGTCCGGGCCAGCTGCGCGGTGGCTTCTGGCCTGACAAGCCCGGCAAGGGCGAACCCACGGGCCATCACTACGGTGCCCTCAACACCGAACCCCGTATGGCCAGTTACCTCGGGATCGCCGACGGTTCACTGCCCACCGAGCACTACTGGCACCTGTTCCGCACTCTGCTGCCCGGTATGGGCCAGGAACAGGAACCGCAGGGCGAGTACGTCGAGATCGACGGCGTACGCGTGTGGGAGGGCCACTACACCTACCGCGGCCGGAACCTCGTCCCCACCTGGGGCGGCTCGATGTTCGAGGCGCTGATGGTCCCGCTGTTCGTGCCCGAGTCCGAGTGGTCCCCACGCTCCTGGGGCGCCAGCCACCAGCGATACGTCCGCAGTCATATCGAACACGGCCTGATCGAGGAGGACTTGGGCTACTGGGGCTTCTCCCCGGCCTCCATACCCGCCGGCGGCTACCGGGAGTACGGCGTGGACGCCATCGGTATGCAGGAGGACGGCTACAACTCCCTGGGCGTCGTCACCCCGCACGCCTCCTTCCTCGCCCTGCCCCAGGCCCCGACGGAGGCCCTTTCCAATCTCCGCGCCCTGGACCGTGCCTTCGGTGCCTACGACGACCGCTACGGTTTCCGCGACTCGGTCGATGTGACGACCGGCCGCGTGAGCGACCACGTACTGGCCCTGGACCAAGGCATGATCACCGCGGCCATCGCCCAGCATCTGCGCCCCGGCCTGCTCCAGACGCCGTTCCGTACGGCGGGCTTCACCTCCCGGGTGCGCCCGCTGCTCCGCAAGGAGCGGTTCTCGATCTAGGGTCCGTGCGCCGGGGGCCGTACTCAGCCGTTGACGGTCAGGAACCCGCGGATGTATCCGGCCACGGTGTCGAGGTGGCTTTCGAGCAGGAAGTGGCCGCCGCCCGGTATCAGGTGGATCTCCGCGTCCGGCAGGTCCCGGGCGAAGGCGCGCGCGCCGTCCGGGCCGAAGATCTCGTCGCCCGCGCCCCAGACCGCGAGGAGGGGCACCCGGCGTTCCCGGAAGTAGGCGTGCAGCCGGGGATAGAGAGGCGGGTTGCTCGCGTAGTCGCCGAACAGGGCGAGCTGGACGAGGTCGTTGCCCGGCCTGTTGACCTCGCGGTGGTCGGCGGTCCAGGTGTCGGGATCGACAAGCTCGGGCCGGTCCACTCCGTGCAGGTACTGCCAGCGGATGGCGTCGAGCGAGAGGGCGGCCCGTACGGCCGGCTCGGTCTCCGGCCCCGGGCTGTCCCAGTACGCCCGCACGGGCTTCCAGAACTCCGGGACGAAACCGTCCTCGTAGGCGTTGCCGTTCTGGGTGATCACCGCGGTGATCGCGTCCGGGTTGCGCAGGGCCAGCCGCCACCCGACGGGTGCGCCGTAGTCCTGCACGTACACCGCGTAGCGGGTGACGCCCAGCTGGTCCAGAAGGGCTTCGGTGATGTCGGTCAGGGAGTCGAAGGTGTAGGTGAACGCGTCCGCGGGTGGGGCGTCGGAGCTGCCGAAGCCGAGGTGGTCTGGGGCGATGACATGGAATCGGTCGGCCAGTGCCGGAATGAGGTGGCGGAACATCCGCGAACTGGTGGGGAACCCGTGCAGCAGCACGAGGGTCGGCGCCTCGCGGGGGCCTGCCTCGCGGTAGAAGACGCGATGTCCCCGCACTGTCGCGTACTGATGGCGGATCTCGACCATGGCTAACCCCTTCGATGGTTCATGACGGTTACCTCTCGGCGTCCAGTAGACCGCACTTGGGGTAACCTGTCAAACGTCTCAATGGAGTTAGTCGATGAGGTGGGAGCCGTGCTGGACGACCAAGCGCTGATGCAGGCGCTGAACAGCACCCCTGTCGTGGACGGCACACGCCAGGACCTGTGGCGTGCCGACCAGGAGCTGGACAGATGGGCGCGGGAGCACGGGGGTCTCGGCGGCGACGAGGAGCGCCAGTGGCTGCGTACCGCCCGGGACGCCCTCCAGGCGGTGGCGTCGGCCACGGCGGCGGAGACCCGGCTGAGTGAGCTCCTCGCCGGCGTGCACAAGGTTCCTCAGCCCAGCGCGTCGGGCATCGAGTGGCACTTGGAGGCGCCGACGGAGCGCAGGCTCGCCGCGGAACTCGTCCTCGCGTGGGCGGACGTCAGCGAGCGCATGCCCGGTCGGCTGCGGCCGTGCGAGAACCCCGAATGCCGGCTCTTCCTCCTGGACCGCAGCCGTGCCAACACCGCACGGTGGTGCTCGATGAAGACCTGCGGGAACCGGCTCAAGGCCCGCCGACACCAGGCCCGTACCCGGGAGACGCCCGGGCCCGAGTAGTGCCCGGCGTCCCGGCGAGGAAGGGAACCGGCTGATCAGCCGCGGACGCGCCGCCGTCGAGTACGGGTTCGCTCAACTCAAGTCCTGGCGCATCCTGACCAAGGTCCGCATGAATGCCCGCCACGCGACCCCCTTCTGCGGGCCTTCCGCGTCCTCGCGAACATCCGTCCAGAGGTGACCGGCGATCCCCCCGGCAGTGATCATGATGCTGACCGGCAGGAATCCGTCACCCCTGGACCACATCAGCCCCACCCGCAGCCCCAGCCCCAGTCCCGCGAGCTGCGGAATCAGGATGAGACGATCCCAATGCCGACCGTGCCGACCGTGCCGACCGCTCTCCGGCCGTCGTTCTCGAACGGTCCTCGGTCGACGGTGCCTCACTCGCGCCTGAGACAATGGCGATCAGTCACAGCGGGGCGGCTCGATCGGTGGCGCACCGTTCTTGCCGCGGCTGCGGCTGGGGAGGACGGTGCTCCGCGACGGTGCGGCTGAGGGCGGCGATGCCGTCGGAAGACGGGCTGAGAATACGGAGTGCTGCTGTTCATGCGGTTGCGAAAGAGCGCTGTCATCGCGGTTGTGTGTGCCTTGGTCGCTGGTGTCCCGGGGGACCGTGCCAGCACCTCCGCACCCGCGGGGGGACCTGTGGAGGACCTCCTGAACGGCAGGGACTGGGCTCACTTCGCCGGCGGGAAGCCCACGGATGCAGGGGTACGGGTCACCCCCCTCGACCGGCGCATCACACGCCAGGACGGTACTGGCGGACAGCCGAACCCACCGGTGAACCTGCGCGGTCCCCACATGGTGTTCCGAGGGGACGTCCGGATCGAAGCCGGCCTGCGGCGCACGGATGACACGGACGCCTACCTGCATCTGTACGGTGAGACGCCGGTCATCTACGACGAATGGCGCTACGAACGGCGCGGCGTGCGTATCGGCGTGGCCGGCGGGAGGCTCCGGATCGACCGCTGGGACGGTGACTCCGACAGACCTGCGATGACCCGGACCTTCGGGAGCGGCCTGGGGCTCGAAGTCCGCCTCGCCGTCGAAGTCCACGCGAACAGGCTTGTGTTGGAGGCAGACGGCAGGGTCGTGGGAACGGTTCCCGCGCGGGACGTCTTCAGCGGTGGCCGCATCTGGTTCGGCGCGGATGCGGGAGCCCGCGGGAAGGGCTGGACCCTCAGCGATCTCCACGCCCGGTCACTGGGACGGGGCCGGATGTCCGTCGTGGACGCGCCTGGCCTGCGAGTGCCCCGGTCCAGCGATGCGATCCGTGATCTGGCGGCGGCTCTCCCACGCCCGATCCGTATGGGAACCGCCCTGGCCGCGGGCCCCTTGCTGACGGACAGCGCCTATCGCCGGACGGCCGGTGAGGAGTTCTCCATGCTCACGCCGGAGAACGACTTCAAGCCGCAGTTCGTCCAGCCTCGACGCGGCGTGTTCGCGTTCGCGGAAGGCGATGTCCTGGTGGACTTCGCCGAGGCCAACAGGATGAAGGTGCACGCCCACACCCTCGTCTGGTTCGAAGCCCTGCCCGCATGGATGCGCGCCGAGATGACGCACGAACAACGCAGGCGCGTCATGGTGGAGCACATACGCGCGGTAGCAAGCCACTTCCGGGGGAAGGTGGCGGAATGGGACGTGGTGAACGAGCCCATGTCCGACGAGGACGAGGACTACTCCAACGGCAACCGGGGCGTGCGGCCACAGTTGTGGTTCGAAGCGATGGGTGAGCAGTACATCGACATCGCCTTCCATGCTGCCCGTGAGGCCGACCCGCACGCGGTGCTGTACCTCAACGAGTACGGGGTGGAGGAGGACGGTCCACGCTGGGATGCCCTCTACGCGCTGCTGATCCGGTTGAAGGCGCGGGGCGTTCCGATCGACGGCGTCGGTTTCCAGGACCACGAATACGCCGTCGGCGACCGTACCGACCCCGAGGTCTTCCGACGCAAGGTCCGGGCTCTGGCCGAGCTCGGCCTCAAGGCCCGGGTCTCGGAGGCGGACGTCCTCGTCGACGATGAAGAAGAGGACATCCAGGCCGACCAGTTGGCGGGAAAACTCGCAGTCTGCGGCGAAGAACCCAACTGCACCTCGTTCTCGACCTGGGGTTTCACCGACAAGTACGGCTCCACGGCCGACCTGCGCCACTATCCCCCGAGTCCGGGAAACGCTCTTCCCTGGGACGCGACCTACGAGGCGAAACCCGCCTACTGGGCACTGCGTGACGTCCTGGACGACGCTCGCCGCTCAGGTACTGGATAGGCCGCGGATACCTGGTGATGTGGTTGTGGCGGGCGGCGGTGATCGGCGGTGGGTGCGCGCGAGTGCCGTCCGGCAGTACCACCGCACCGCCCCGGTGCAACACCCTTTAGTTGCCTGACCGGCCCCGCTCCGACCGCTCGGCCCACACCTGGGCCGCCTGCTGATCCGCCTCCTCCTGCGAGGTGCCCGCCTGCACCAGGATGATCCCGCGCGACCCGTCAGGGAACGTCACCTTTCGCATCGCTGTGCCCAACGGGCCTCCCGGTGTCGGTTCCTCCGGCATGGCGGCTCCTCTCGATGGCGAAACCCCCAGGCTAGCCGGGCCACCGCGGCAATCGGGGCAACTGAGCCAGGAGTGCGGGGCACCGGGCCCGTCACGGACGGCGGTCGGCGTCCGTCGGCAGGGTCAGACCGCCCTCGATCAGGCTGTCCGCCGTCGCCACGATCGTCTCGGTGACGTCCCTCGGCTGCCAGCCCAGGACCGTACGGGCCTTCTCGTTGCTGATGACAGGGACGCGGCCCCGCAGTGTCGCGGCGTCCCGCAGAGCCGGATCGGTCTTCGCCGCCTCGCGTACCTGTTCGACGGTCAGTTCCGTGGCGGGCAGCAGACCGGCTGCGGCGGGGAAGTGCCGGCGCAGGACGCCCGCCATGTCGAAGAAGCTGATCGACGGTCCGCCGACGGCGATGAAACGTTCGCCCGCCGCCTTCGGGTGCAGCATGGCGCGCAGATGCAGATCCACGACGTCCCGTACGTCCACGACGCCGAAGTACATGACCGGCACCACCGGCAGCTGCCCGGTCAGCATGCCCTGGACCAGTCCGACGGAGCCGGACGGCCGGTCGCCCAGCGGGGGACCGAAGATGCCTGTGGGGTTGATGACGGTCAGTTCGATGTCGCCATGGGCGCGGACGTAGTCCCAGGCCGCGCGCTCGGCCAGGACTTTCGACTTGTGGTAAGCGGGCAGGCCGTCGGTGTCGGGGTCGGTCCAGTCCGTCTCCGAGTAGTGGTTGTCGGGCTTCAGCGTGTACCCGACGGCGGCGTAGGAGGATGTCATCACGACCCGCGGCACCCCGGCCTCCCGGGCCGCCGCGACGACCCGCAACGCACCCTCGCGAGCAGGCCGGATCAGCTCGTCCTCCGTCTCCGGTGGCCTGACCGGGAAGGGGGAGGCGTGGTGCAGTACGTGGTCGACGCCGGCCAGGGCCGCTCCCCACCCGGCGTCCGAGCCTAGGTCGGCGACGGCGAACTCCAGCCGATCCGCCGGATCGACACCCGCCCGGCGCAGTGCCGCCCGTATCCCGGCCTCCTGCCCCGGCTCGCGAATCGTCACCCTGGTCCGGTACCCCTCGCGCAACAGCCGGGCGATCGAGTGGCTGCCGACGAGTCCCGTACCGCCGGTGACGAGCACGGTGCCGGGTTCCTGCGGGGCGGTGGTGAGATCTTCTGCGTTCATGTCTTCAGTCCTTGAGTTGCGCTCTAGAGGATCAGAATCGGAATCGGGTCATGACGTCGAGGACGTCCTCGGCCGCCTGCTTCTCGGCGGCGGCGTCCCCGCGGACCCGGGCGTCCCACAGGTCCGCCTTGCGCCGCAGATACGTCAGGCGCAGCTGAAGCTGTTCTATGTCGGCGGCCAGCACCTCCGCCTGCCCGGCGAACAGGTCCCGCTGTTCGGCCGCTGCGGAGTCCCCGCGGGCGAGCAGGTCCAGATAGCGCCGCATCCCGGTGACCGTCATCCCGGCCGAACGCAGGCAGGACAGTGCCTCGACACGGTCCGCGGTCGCGGGCCCGTACCGGCGATGACCACTGGACTCGTCGCGGGCGACCGGGCCCAGGAGGCCGATCTTCTCGTAGTAGCGGAGCGTGGATTCGGCGAAGCCCGAGCGCCGGGCCATCTCCTGGATGGTCAGGTCCGCGGCTTGCTGTCTGGTCGCTGACATATGAGTAGCCTCCGTTACTTGAAGCGCTTCAAGTCAAACCGGCCGCGCACAGGCTGCACCGGCCGCCGCACCGGCCCCGCCACGAAAGCCGTCACGAAGCTCGTCGCGAAGCCCGCCGCGCGGGTAGTCACGAAGCCCGCCGCGAGGGTCGTCACGAGGCCCGTCACGAAGGCCGGCGCGCCGGCGGGAGCCGCTCAGGCGCCCACGACCTCGGCATCTGTTTGAACCCGGGGCGTCCCGCGCACGTACGGACGACTGAGGGGCGCGACCCGGACTCCGTGGTCCATTTCCCCCTCCTTCCGTCGATCACGTACTGACCGGTCAAGCATCGACCGATCGCCTACCGACTCTTGAGGAGTTCTGATGACCACTTCGCGCCTCGGCGACTGGCTGACGTCGCGCCAGCCCTTCGTACTGGGCCTGTTCCGTATGGTTCTCGGCCTGTTGTTCGCATCCGAGGGCGCCGCCACGGTCTTCGGGGTGCTGGACCGCAAGGCCAGTCCGACGGGCGACTGGCCCTTCTGGTACGCCGGGGTGATCGAGCTGGTGTGCGGCGCCCTGGTGCTCCTCGGGGTCGCCACGCGCGGCGCGGCGTTCCTCAGCTCGGGGATCATGGCGTTCGCGTACTTCACGGAGCACCAGCAGGACGGCCTCTTCCCGCTGCAGAACGGCGGGCTGGCCCCCGTGCTCTTCTGCTGGGGGTTCCTGCTCATCGTGTTCTTCGGCCCGGGCGCCTTCGCGCTGGAGCGCCTGGCGGGACGCGAGCGTGCCACGCGCCCGGTCACCGAGCCGGTGACCGAAGGGTCCCGGTGACCGCTTGATCCCCCTGACCGTCTGATCCCCTTGACCGTCTGATCCCTCTGACCGCCTGATCCCTCTGATCCTTCGCGGCAGCACCTGCAGGAACCCGCAGGGTGCTGCCGCGCCTCAGGAAGGCCCGCCCGCCGGCTCCAACGCCCCCGCCCCGAGCCCCAGTTCGGCCTCCGCCACGGTCCTGGCCAAGTGGGTGATCGGGGCCCCGCGCTGTTCGGCGCTGGTGTTGATGTAGGCGCTGGCCCCGTCGATCGCCACCAGGATGCGGACGGCCGCGCCCCTAGGGTCGGCGCAGACGAAATCCCCTGATCCCGTACCGGCGGTGATCGCCTTCTCGATACGCGTGCACCACAGCAGCTCCTGCGCCACGACGTGCTCGCGCAGCCCGGGGCGGTAGCGCGAGAGGTGGCGGGCGTTGAGCCAGAGCCTGCTCACGTTGTCGAACTCGGTGCTGGACATCAGCGTGAAGAACCGCCGCAGGACCGCCCGCGCGGAGCCGTCACCGGAGTGGTCGCGGGAGTGGTCGCCGCAGTCGTCCGGCCGCTCGGGCAGCAGGGTGTCCAGGTCGGCCATGGTGGCGGCCGTGAAGGCCTCGGCCACCAGGGCGTCGGCCGCCGGGAAGTAGTGGCCGACGAGTCCGGGCCGGACGCCGAGTTCGTCGGCGACCCTGCGCAGGGTGATGCACTCAAGACCCTCGACGAGGCCGACCTGCGCGGCAGCCGCGACGATCTCGTGGCGACGCTCCGCGGGAGCCTTGCGGACCCGCTTGCCCGGACCTCTTGACGTCATGCCGTGAATGTTATTGAGTATGCGACCAATAAGCAATTGGTCATGCGCCCAATAAGGGTTGCCGACCGAAAACCGTCGACCGCGGTCCGAGAACCGCCCCTCGTCCGCCCCTGGTGTCACGCCACGACGGACCGGGAAGGCCGGACGGCCGCCCGCACGCGCATCACTGTCAGAACCCGCACACGCATCACCGTCAGGAAGCGTCAGGAGACGAACGTGGACGACACCCGCACCGATGACGGTGAACTCGCCGAGTACGGCTATGAGCAGGAGCTGAAACGGACCCTGTCCGCGTGGGCCGTCTTCGCGATCGGGTTCGCGACGATCTCACCCGTGGTCGGCATCTACGCCGTCGTCCAGCTGGGCTTCGTCTTCGCGGGCCCCACCTGGATCTGGGCGGTCGTCGTCGCCTTCCTCGGCCAGCTGCTGGTGGCCGTGGTCTACGCCGAGCTGTCCTCCCAGTTCCCGATCACGGGCGGCGTCTACCAATGGGTGCGCAGACTGGGCGGCCCACGCCTGGGCTGGCTGGTGGGCTGGATCTACCTCGCCTCGGCCGTCGCCTCACTGACGACCGTGGCCTACCTGGGCGCGACCTGGCTGTACATGCTGGCCGGCGACGGCGTCCCCTCGCCCGCCCTGCACGTACTGCTCGGCGTGGTCTTCGTCGCCGTCGCGCTCGGCATCAACCTGCTCGGCGTCAACCCGGTGAAGCACTTCCTGAACGCCGGCATCATCGCCGAGGGCGTCGCCTCCATCGCGGTGAGCCTCATCCTCCTGCTCTTCGTGCGGAACAACGGCTTCGGGATCCTCTTCGAGACCCTGGGCGCGCAGGACGTCTCCGGCGGCTCCGTGACAGCCGGACTGCTGACGTGTCTCGCGGTCGCCGGCTGGGCCTTCCTCGGCTTCGACGCGACCACGCAGGTCGCGGAGGAGACCGAACAGCCCCGCCGCAGCGTGCCGCGCGCCCTGCTGCGCGCGTACCTCTTCGTCGCCTTCACCGTTCTGCTGACCGGTCTCGCCGTGACGCTCGCGCTGCGCCGCCCCGAGGACGCCGTCTCCGGCGCGATCGTCGACCCCGTCTTCGAGGCCGTGACCCAGGGGCTCGGCGGCTGGAGCGAGAAGCCGTTCATCGTGGTCGTCCTGATCGCGTTCTTCGCGTGCGCCATCTCCATCCAGACCTACATCGGCCGCGCCGTGTACGCCTTCGCCCGCGACCGCCAGCTGCCCTTCTCCACGACGCTCGCGACCGTCGGCCCCCGCCAGATCCCGTACGTCTCCCTCATCGCGACCGCCGTCCTCGCCGGGCTGGGCCTGCTGCTGGGGCTGAACGGCAACGCGGCGGCCACCCTGATCGCGTTCGGCTCGGGCGGCTTCTACTTCGTCTTCCTGGCGGTCGCGGTGGTGGCCCTCGTGGCCCGGCTCAGCGGACGCTGGAACCCCGCCGCGGGCCAGCTGCGGCTCGGCCGCACCGGGCTCGTCGTCAACGTGATCGCCGTGCTGTGGCTGCTGTTCGAAGCGGTCAACATCGCCTGGCCGCGTACCGAACTCGCCCCCGTCGGCGGCAGCTGGATGCAGGTCTGGGCCGTGATCCTGGTCTTCTCCGCGCTGTTCGTCATCGGCCTCGTGTACGTCGTGGTCGCCAAACCCCACACCAAGCTCGCCCCGCGTCCGGCCACGGACGGCCGGACCGCAGAAGAAGTGAAGGCGTCCTGATGCCGTCGAAGTCCTCCCCGGCCGTGTCCTCGCCAGCCGTGTCCTCCACCGCCATCGTCTTCGACCCCGAGGCGGGTCTCGGTACGCGCGAGGTCACCCTGCGCCCCGCCGGTCCCGGTGAGGTCGAGATCGAGATGCGCGCCGCCGGTGTGTGCCACTCGGACCTGCACATCGTGTCCGGTGACTGGCCCACCGACCGCCCGCTCGTCCTCGGGCACGAGGCGGCGGGCGTGGTCACGGGGATCGGCCCCGGTGTCACCTCCGTGCGGCCCGGCGACCACGTGGTCCTGTCCTGGTTCGCGCCGTGCCGCCGCTGCCGCAAGTGCGTGGCCGGCCAGGGCTGGCTGTGCACCGGCACCAAGGCCGTCGCCAACACCCTCCCCGACGGCACGACCCCGTTCACCGAGGCCGACGGTGAGGAGGTCTGGCCCTACCTGGGTCTCGGCGCCTTCACCGACCGGCTGGTCGTTCCCGAGACGGCCGCGGTGAAGGTCCCGAAGGAACTGCCCTTCGGCATCGGCGCGCTGCTCGGCTGTTCCATCACCACCGGGATCGGCGCGGTCGTGAACACCGCGGGCGTACGGCCCGGTGAGTCGGCCGTCGTCATCGGCACCGGCGGAGTCGGTCTCTCCGTGGTGATGGGCCTGGCCCTGGTCGGCGCCGACCCCATCGTCGCCGTAGACCTCTCGCCCGAACGCCTCGAAGCGGCAAGGAAGTTCGGCGCCACCCACACCCTCGACGGGGCCCGCGACGACGTGGCCGCCTGGTGCCAGGACGAGCTCGGGGGAGTGGACTACGCCTTCGAGGCGATCGGCAGCCCGAAGGTCGTCGAGACGCTTCCCGCCATGCTCACCTCCGGCGGAGCGGCCGTCCTCGTCGGTATGGCGGCCACCGGCGCGACCGGCTCGTTCGACCTCTTCGACCTCGCCGACCAGGGCAAACGTATCCTCGGGTGCAATTATGGTTCCAGCGTCGGCGAGCTGGACATCCCCAAGCTGGCCCGTCTGTACCTCGCCGGGCGCCTGCCGCTGGACGACCTGATCGGGAAGGTCCGCCCGCTGAAGGAGGCACCGCTCGCGTTCGACGACCTCCGGTCCAACACCGGAAAGCGGACGATCCTCGAACCATGACGGCACGGCGGCGCGGCCCGTGACTCGCGGGCCGGGCCGCAGCCCGGTAACCCCGCCAGACCCTCACCACGCAGCACCTGGAGAAGAGCATGTACGCCGTCACCGACCCGGCCACCGCAGAGGTCGTCGAGACCTACCCGACCGCCACCGACGCCCAGGTCGCGGCTGCCGTCGACACCGCCCACATCGCCGCCGCGTGGGGCCGCTCCAGTACGGTCGGTGAGCGGGCCGCACTGCTGCGCAGGCTCGGTGACCTGCACGCCGAGCACCAGGACGAGCTGGCCGCGAGCATCGTGCGTGAGATGGGCAAGCCCCTCGCCGAGGCGGAGGGCGAGGTCGGCTTCTGCACCGAGATCTACCACTACTACGCCGACCACGCCGAGGAGTTCCTCGCCGACGAACCGCTCGACGTGACGTCCGGAGCGGGCAGTGCCGTCATCCGGCGCAGCCCGGTGGGTGTCCTGCTCGGCATCATGCCGTGGAACTTCCCCGCCTATCAGGTCGCCCGCTTCGCCGCCCCGAACCTGGCGATCGGCAACACCATCGTCCTCAAGCACGCCCCGCAGTGCCCCGCCACCGCAGCCCTGCTGGAGAAGCTGTTCGCCGAGGCGGGCTTCCCGGCCGGGGCGTACGTCAACGTCTACGCCACCAACGAGCAGATCGCCGACGTGATCGCCGACCCGCGCGTCCAGGGCGTCTCGCTCACCGGCTCCGAGCGGGCGGGCTCCGCCGTCGCCGAGATCGCCGGCCGCCACCTCAAGAAGGTCGTCCTCGAACTCGGCGGCTCCGACCCGTTCGTCGTCCTGTCCACCGACGACCTCGACGCCGTCGTCGAATCCGCCGTCGCCGCCCGCCTCGACAACACCGGCCAGGCCTGCAACGCGGCCAAGCGGTTCGTGGTCGTCGAGGACCTGTACGAGCAGTTCGTAGAGAAGTTCAGTGCCCGGCTCCTCGCCGGGGAGACGGGCGCGCCTCTGTCGTCCGTGGCCGCCGCCGAGAACCTCGCCCGCCAGGTGGACGCGGCCGTCGCGGAGGGCGCGACCCTGCACAGCACCGGCCGGCGCGAGGGGGCGCACTTCCCGGCCGGTGTCCTCACCGGACTCACCACCGAGGACACCGCCGCCCGGCAGGAACTGTTCGGCCCGGTCGCCATGGTCTTCGCCGCCACCGACGAGGACGACGCCGTCCGCATCGCCAACGACACCCCGTACGGCCTCGGCTCCTACGTCTTCACCACCGACCCGGCCCAGGCCGCGCGTGTCGCCGACCGGATCGAGGCCGGCATGGTCTTCGTCAACGGTGTCGGCGCCGAGGGCGCCGAACTGCCCTTCGGTGGTATCAAGCGCTCGGGCTTCGGACGCGAACTGGGCCGTCCGGGCATCGAGGAGTTCGTCAACAAGAAGCTGATCCGCACGGTGGCGTAGTCAGCAGTCAGCAGTGGCGGGAGGGCGGCGGTGTCCGGTGAAGCGGGACGCCGCCGTCCTCCCGTCACGCGCCGATCATGTTGTAGCCGCCGTCGGCGATCAGGAAGCCGCCGGTGATGTGGTGCGCGTCCTCCGTGGCCAGGAACAGCGCGGCCCCCGCCAGCTCCTCCGGCCCCGGGATGCGCCCCATCGGAGTCGCCTTGCGCAGCTGCTCCCCGCGCCCGTTCTTCCAGTCCTCCCGGCCCAGCGTCGCGGGCGTCTCGATGAACCCGGGCGCGAAGACGTTGACCCGGACGGCAGGGGCGAAGGCCTGGGCGTACGACTTGGTCAGGCCGATGATCCCGTACTTCGCGGCGGCGTACTGAGGCGCCCGCGCACTGCCCCGAGCCACCACCGTCGAACCGATGTTGACGATCGAGCCGCCTCCCTCCTGTTCCAGCATCCGCGCGCCGAACTCGTGCGTGCACAGCAGCGTGCCCTTGATGTCGACCGCGAGGACATGGTCGACGGACTCCTCGGTGAGGTCCCGCCAGGACATCTGCTCGCGGGCCACGTCACCGACGTTGTTGACCGCCACGTCGAGCCGGCCGAACGCCTCCCACACCTCGTCCGCCATGCGCCTGATCTGCTCGTGCTCGGCTATGTCGGCCTGGACGATCACGGCCTTGCGGCCCAGCGCGGTCACGCGCTCGGCGGTGGCCGCCGCACCCGCACGCGAACTGCGGTAATGGATCGCCACATCGGCGCCCTCCTGGGCTGCCCGGACGGCGATCTCGGCGCCGAATCCGGTACCTGCGCCGGTCACGAGCACGGTCTTGTCGGTGAATCGCTGCGAGTTGGTCATGACGGCTCCTTGGGGTGTCGGGCGGGTCGGGACGCGGCTTGACGGGTGCGGCGGGCGGTCGGGTGACCTGTGCGTCAGACGAGGGTCCGGCCGCCGTCCGCGTACAGCACCTGTCCGGTGATGAAAGCGGCCTCGGCGGAGGAGAGGAACAGGGTGGGGCCGACCAGATCCTCGGGGCGGCCCAGTCGTCCGGCGGGCACCAGCGCCTCCATCGAGGCGCGCATCCCCGGCTTGGCCAGGTAGGCGCGGGTCAGGTCGGTCTCGGTGTAGCCGGGAGCGACCGCGTTGACGGTGACGCCGTGGGGCGCCCATTCCCGGGCCATGACCCGCATGAGCTGGTTGATGCCGCCCTTGGTCGCCGCGTACGGCGCGTGGTCGCGATGGGCCAGCAGCCCCGACACGGAGGACAGATAGACGACGCGGCCGTAGCCGCCGGGGACCATGACGTTGCCCACGGCCCGGCCCAGCCAGAAGCCGCTGCTGAGGTTGATGGCGACGAGGCGTTCCCAGACCTCGTCGGGCGTCTCCAGCACGGGCCGGCGGTCGTTGGCGCCGACGGCGTGCACGAACACGTCCAGACCGCCCAGGAATCCGACGGCGTCCGCGACCGCGTCGTGGCAGGCGTCGGCGGAGGTGAGGTCCACACTCAGGCCGCGCACTGTGCCGCGTCGACCGCCTGTACGGCCGGAATCACTCGTACCGCCCGTACGGCCTGTACCGCCCGAACCGCCCGAACCGCCCGTGCGCGTGACCTCGGCCAGTTGTCCCGCGTCCCGGTCCAGCACGGCCACGTCCGCGCCCGCGTCCGCCAGGGCCTCGATCACGGCGGAGCCGATCCCGCCCGCACCGGCCACGAGGGCCCGTGTGCCGGTGAAGTTCCACGTCGTCCTGATGCTCCGGTTCATGCCCCGGACCGTAATCGACCTTCCTTCAATGTGTCCACACTTGACGCCACTGTTGACGTGAATACCGGAATCATGGAGGGTGAGTGTCGACAGTTACGAGGAGGTCAGATGAAACTGGTGACGTTCGACGACGGACTCGTGGGCCGCCTGGACGGCGACACGGTGATCGAGCTGGACGTTCCGTCGACCCGGGTGTTCTTCGAGCGCGACGGGCAGGTCGCCGAGACCGGGCGGACGTATCCACTCGCGGACGTCCGGCTGCGCGCGCCGATCGTGCCCAAGAAGTTCTTCCACACGGCCGGCAACTTCCGCGAGCACCACGAAGACCTGGTACGGGTCGACTGGTCGCACCCGGTCAACAAGGGCATCGTCTTCTTCCAGAACGTGGACGCGATCATCGGCCACGACGAGCCGATCGTGTACCCGGCCAACCTGACCCGGGAGATGGACTACGAGCTGGAACTCGCCGTGGTCATCGGCAAACCCGGCAAGTTCTTCACCGCCGAGCAGGCCGCCGAGCACATCGGCGGCTACCTGGTCTTCAACGACATCACCGCGCGCGACATCCAGCGCAAGGAGATGGAGTCAGGTGTCTTCTCCTTCTCCAAGGCCATCGACACCTTCTGCCCGATCGGCCCCTACATCGTCACCGCGGACGAGATCGACGACCCGCACGACCTCGACATGGAACTGCGCGTCAACGGCGACGTACGGCAGAAGTCGAACACCTCCCGCATGTCGGTGTCGATCCCCCAACTGGTGGCCTACCACTCCCCGCAGACCTACAGCGCCGGAGACATCATCACCACCGGCACCATCGCCGGGGTCGCGGCGAGCACCGAGGACCCCTTCGCCAACTACCTGAAGCCCGGCGACGTCGTCGAGGCCGAGATCGAGCACCTGGGCGTGCTGCGCAACCGTGTCGTCTCCTGGCAGGACGCGTACGGCACACCCGAGCCGCCCGCGGAACAGTGGGTGTGAGGCCATGCGGATCGCCAACCTCGCGGGCCGCCTCGCCCTGTTGACCGGCGACACCGGCGACACCGGTAACGGAAGCGACGGCAGCGGTGCCGGTGGCGCCGTGGACGTGTCCGCCGGCGGCTTCGACACCGACCCGCGCGCCGTGTTCGCCCAATGGGACGCCCTGCTGCGCTGGTCCGCCGACGTCGACCCGGCGACGGCCGTCCCGTACAAGGAGTCGGACCTGCGCGCACCCGTCCCCGAGCCGCGCCAGATCTTCGCCGTGGCCCTCAACTACCGCCCGCACACGGCGGAAGCGGGTTACGAGGAACCGGCCGAGCCGCTGGTCTTCACCAAGTTCCCCAGTTGCCTCACCGGTCCTTACGGCACCATCGACCTGCCGCCCGGTCATGTCGACTGGGAACTGGAGATGGTCGCCGTGATCGGCCGCGACGCCCACCGGGTGCCGGAGGAGGACGGCTGGGACCCGGTCGTCGCGCTCACCGTGGGACAGGACCTGTCCGAGCGGATCGTCCAACTCGCGGGCCGACCGGCGCAGTTCTCGCTCGGCAAGTCCTTCCCCGGCTTCGGCCCGGTGGGCCCCGCCCTGGTCGGCGTCGACGAACTCGCCGACCGCGACGACCTGGAACTGACCTGTGAACTCAACGGGGAGAGGGTCCAGCACGACCGCACCTCGAACATGATCTTCCCGGTGCCGCGGCTGGTCGCCCACCTCAGCGCGATCTGCCCGCTGCGACCCGGCGACCTGATCTTCACCGGGACCCCCGCCGGCGTCGGCAACCGCCGCACCCCACAGCGCTTCATAGCTCCCGATGACACCCTGGTCAGCAGAATCGGCGGGCTGGGCGAGATGCGGCACACCTTCAGGAGCGCACGATGAGCGATACCACCGTCTTCACCGGAGTCCGGGTCTTCGACGGGACGGGACGCGATCCCTTCCCCGCTGAGGTCCTCGTCGAGGGCGCGCGCATCACCGCCGTCGCCGCCCGGATCCCGGCCACCGGCCGGTCGGGCGCGCGGATCGTGGACGGCGGAGGCGGCACCCTGATCCCCGGCCTGGTCGACTCCCACACCCACCTCGGCTTCGGCTCCACCGTCGAGCACCGCTCCCGCCGCCGCGACGAGCCCGACGAGGAGAAGGCCCTGCTGGTGGCCCACGCGGGCCGCGTCCTGCTGGACCAGGGCTTCACCAGCGCGTACTCCGGCGGCAACCGTCTGCCCCGAACCGAGACGGCCGCCCGCAAGGCGTTCGACGAGGGCTGGATGCCGGGACCGCGCTTCAAGGCGGCCTCCTGGGAAGGCACCGCCGGGATGGTCGAACCGGGGGTGTACGACTTCCCGGGCATCGACGGCCGGGCCTCCGACCCCGGGTCGGTGAGCCGTTTCGTCGGGGAGATGGCGGACCTGGGTGTCGACATCGTCAAGCTGTCGCTGTCGGGCGAGAGCGCGGTGGTGCAGGGCACCTCACGGATCGTGCAGTTCACCGAGGAGGAGGTCGCGGCGGCAGCGGCGGTCGCCCGTGAGCGGGGCGTCTGGCTGACGGCCCACGCCCACGCGGCCGAGTCGATCAAGATGGCCGTGCGTCATGGCATCCGCGCGGTCTACCACTGCACCTTCGCCGACGAGGAGGCCCTCGACCTGCTGGAGGTGGCACGCGACCGGCTGTTCGTGGCGCCGACCCCCGGCATCATCCACGCCAACCTGCACGAGGCCGACAGCGAGCCCGAGCCCGGCATGGAGGTCGAGGCCACCCAGAAGGCGGTCCGGGAGGTCGTCCCCGAACTCGTCCGGCGCGGCATCCGGGTCGTCCCGGGCGGCGACTACGGCTTCGCCTGGAACCCGGTCGGCCGCAACGCCCGCGACCTGCAGCTCTTCGTCGACTGGTTCGGCTTCACCCCCGCCGAGGCACTGCGCGCGGCCACCGAGTACGGCGGTCAGGTGATGGGCATGGGCGACGAACTGGGCCTGATCCGGGAGGGGTTCCTCGCCGACCTGGTCCTGGTCGACGGCGATCCGCTGGACGACATCGGCATCCTCCAGGACCGCGACCGACTCGTGGCGATCATGAAGAACGGCTCGCTGTACAAGGCACCCCCGGTGTCCGAGGCACCGGCGTGAGTGGCACGGGCGCCCCCAGGGCGCGGACCGGCGCCGGGCGACTGGTGGGGGAGTGGGACGGCGGGGTCGCCGTCTTCCGGGGCATCCCCTTCGCCGCACCCCCGGTCGGCGACCTGCGCTGGCGACCGCCCCGGCCCGCCGCCCACTGGGACGGTGAGCGCAGGGCCGAGCAGTTCGGTCCGGCGCCGCTCCAGCCGCAACCGCCGAGTGACTCGGTCATGTACCGCACCAACTTCGCCGACCGGCGCGCGCTGGTCATGAGCGAGGACTGTCTGTACCTCAACGTGTGGACACCTGATCCGGCGCCGGGCACGGGCCTCCCCGTCATGGTGTGGATCCACGGCGGCGGCAACCGCTACGGCCACGGCTCCCAGGACATCCACGACGGCCGCGCCCTGGCCGGCCGGGGCCTGGTGGTCGTCACCCTCAACCACCGGCTCGGCGCCCTGGGCTTCCTCGCCCACCCCGGTCTGGCCGCGGAGGACGACCTCGACGCCTCCGGCAACTACGGCCTCCTCGACATCGCAGCCGCCCTCGCCTGGGTCCGTACGCACATCGCGGCCTTCGGCGGCGACCCCGACCGGGTCACCCTCGCGGGCAACTCCGCGGGCGCCGCCCACATCTGCCATCTGATGGCCGCACCGGCGGCCCGCCCTCACTTCCGGGCGGCCCTGGGCCAGAGCGCCTCGGGCGTGGGCCGCGCGGAGGGCCCGCTGCCCGGCCAGGGCGAGGCACAGAAACGGGGACTGGCGTACGCGGAGGAGTTCGGCGGCCGGGACATCGACGGCCTGCGCCGCGTCTCCGGCGTCGAACTCGTCGTGCGCGGTCACTTCGGGCCCGTCGTCGACGGCAGGATCCTCACCGAACCGACCGACGACGTCTACGGCACGGGACGCCAGCACCGGGTCCCGTTGCTGGTGGGCACCAACCGCGACGAGGGCACGGTCTACGCCTCCGCGGACCGGGGCTCCGACGCCGAGGCCGTGGGCGACGCCCGGTTCGTGGGGCCCGTATGGCAGTGGGCGCGGTCCCACGCCGCCACGGGTGCGCCGACCTGGATGTACCGGTTCGAGCGGCGGCCCCCGCTGCTGCCCGGCCTGGCCGAGCGGCCCGCCGCGTCCGACCTGGGCGTGTACCACACCGCCGAACTCCCGTACGTCCTCGACAATCTCGACCGCAGACCCGACTGGCCCTGGCAGGACGCCGACCGGGGACTGGCCGCGCTGATGGCCGACACCTGGGCGCGCTTCGTCGCCACGGGTGATCCGGGTGATCCGGGTGATCCGGGTGGCGTGGTCGGCCCGGAGCTGCCGCCCTGGCCCCGGTTCACCGGACCCGACACCTCACCCGCCATGTTCTTCGGCGACACCGTGCGTCAGGACGTCCTGCGTCGCCCCGCCCCACCCGCGTGAGCACGCGCGGGCAGACCTGGAGACCTCAGAAGGGAACACCCGTGGCTCGACTCCCGGGTACCGACGGAGCCGGTGACATCGCGGAGCGCATCCGCGAGCGGCGCGGCGGCACACTGCGCCCACTGGACCGGATGCTGCTCCACAGTCCACAGGTGGCGGACGGCTGGAACACTCTGCTGGGTGCCGTCCGGCAGCGTACGACCCTGCCCGCCGACATCCGCGAACTCATCGTCCTGCGCATCGCCGTGCTCAACCGGGCGCCTTACGAATGGGCCGCCCACGAAGGCGACGCACGTGCCGCCGGACTCGACGACCGGCACCTCGACGCACTCCGCGCCGAGGCCGCCGCCACCCATCCCGACCTCGACGAACGGCAGCGCAGGGTCGTCGCCTACACCGACGCCATGACCCGCGACGTCCACGTCCCCGCCCACGTCTTCGACGCGGTGCGCGCCCACTTCGACCCGGCCGAGCTGGTCGAACTGACCGTCACGGCAGCCGCGTACAGCATGGTCTCCCGATTTCTGGTCGCGCTGGAGGTGGAGCTGCCGGCGGCTCCGTCCCCGCAACCTGACCCCTACCTCGTTCTCAGGAGGACGACGTGACCGCTCCCCGCTCCGGGCCCACGGCTGAGTCCGGTACCGGTCGTACCGGTCGGCTGCACGGCAAGGTCGCCCTGGTCACCGGCGCGGGTGCCGGTATCGGCCAGGGATGCGCGCTGCTCTTCGCCGAGCAGGGCGCCACCGTGGTCGGCTGCGACGTGGACCCGGCAGCCGCCGAGCGCACCCGCAAGCTCGCCGCCGACCGCGGCCTCGCCGTCGAGGTGCTCGCCCCGCTGGACATGACCGACCCGGCCGACGCCCGGCGGTTCGCCGACGAGGCTTTCGCGTCGCACGGCCGGGTGGACGCCCTGGTCACCGCCGGTGCCATCGCCCCGCACATGGCGACAGCGGCCGACATGGACTTCGACACACAGTGGACGCCGACCATGCGGGGCGAGGTCGATGTCGTCTTCCTTCCGGTGCAGGCCGCCTGGCCGCACCTGGAGGCGTCCGGGGGCGGTTCAATCGTCAACTTCGCCTCGGTCAACGCCTTCCGCGGCAGCGGCACCTTCGGGATGGTCGCCCACTGCGCGGGCAAGGCCGCCGTGCTCGGGATGACCCGTCAACTCGCCGTGGAGGGAGGGCCGTTGGGCATCCGGGCCAACACCATCTCACCGGGCATGGTCCGCACCCCCGCCACCGAGTCGGCGGGCGCGCACGAGGGCGCGGCCCAGGAGGCGCTGCTGGCCCGTATCCCGCTGGGCCGGGTGGGCAGACCCGAGGACATCGCCTGGTGCGCCGTCTATCTGCTGTCCGACGAGTCGACCTGGGTGACGGGCGGGAACTTCCCCGTGGACGGAGGAGTGCTCGCCAAATAACGGCAGGGTGGAGGTGTCAGTCGGCCGAGCGGCGTTTGCGGGCCGACTTGCCGCTGCCCGGGGTGTCCTGCTCGATCTGCTCCTCCACGGCCCGCAGCGCCCGCACGGTCGCACCGGCGATCAGCGCCGAGGCGAGCTCCCCGTCGCGTTCCTCGCAGGCCTGGATGAGCCGTTCCTGGTCGTCCACGCTGTAGGCCAGCCGGCCGGGGCGGGTCAGGCTCAGGTGCCGCAGCATCAGCGTCCGCAGGGCGAGCGAGTCGAGGATCTGCTTGAGGGTGGTGTTGCCCACGATCTCGGTCATCCGCTCCTGGAGCAGCACATGACTCCAGAAGTACGCGTCCACGTCGGCGGCGTCGGCGAGTTCGCGCATCGCCTCCACCCGGGTGCGCAGCTCGGTCAGCTGGGCGTCGGTGGCCCGCTGGACCAGCAGGCCCGCGAGCATCGACAGCAGCTGACGGCGTACTTGATAGATGTCCTTGATGTCCGTGAGGGAGGGGGCGGCGACCCGGGGGCGGCGCCGGGCCTTCATCTCGACCAGGCCCTCCTGTTCGAGGAGCATCAGGGCCTCGCGCACCGGGGTGCGGCTCGTGTCGAACCGGCGCGACAGCTCGACGCTGTTGAGGTCCTGCCCCGGCTGCAGCCGGCCCTCGATGATGCCGGCGCCGACCCATTCGGCGATCTGTGCCACCAGCGGTTCCCGTCGGTCCCGTAGCCGCAGCAGTCGCTCCAGCACCAGGTGCGTGTCCTGATCCGACATGCGCCGTGTCCCCCTGTTTCGGGTCCAGAGATCTTCAAAGGTGGCTCAACGGTGTCGACACTACCGCATAAGGAGATCAATCCCGGCGGCGATCAGGTACCCCCTGTCGACACCTGTGAGGAAGCGCAAAAGGAACTCATGGGAGGAAAAGAATGGAAAACGACAGCAGGACTCCGTCGTCCGCCTCGGCCCTCAGCAGACGGGCGATGGTCGGCGGCGTCGCCCTCGCCGCGCTGACGACGACCGGCGCGGTCGCGGGAACCGCCCGTGCCACCACCGGTACGGGCCTTCCCTGGAAGCCGGTACCGGTGCCGGCTCAGCGGCCCGTCACCGAGTACCAGGTGTCCGTGGTCGGCGGCGGCAGTCTGTGGTGCTGGGACACCGGCGGCAGCGGCGAACCGGTCGTGCTGCTGCACCCCGGCTCCGGCAGCGGGGAGAGCTGGCCGTACCAGCAGCCCGTCCTGGCCGCGGCCGGTCACCGTGTCATCGGCTACTCGCGGCGGGGCGCGTACCGTTCCGTCGCGGGCGCCAAGGCGGAGGCCGACACCGCGTCCGGGGACCTCGACACGCTCGCCGACCGTCTCGGCCTCGACCGCTTCCACCTCTCCGGCTCGGCCGCCGGGGGCCCGCTCGCGATCGACTACGCCCTCGCGCACGAGGACCGGCTGCTCAGCCTCACCGTCTCCGGCAGCATCATGGGAGTACAGGACGCCGAGTATCTGGAGCTGACCGAGGCGCTCCAGCCGGACCCGTTCGGGGATCTGCCCGTGGCCGTCAAGGAACTGGGGCCCTCCTACCGGGGCGGTGACCTGGACGGGGTGGCGGCCTGGCTGGCCATCAACGCCCGTGCCCGGACCGCCGACGCCTTCGCGCAGTCCCTCGCGCACACCATCACCTGGGCGGCCCTGGAGACACTGACACTCCCGGTCCAGCTGATCACCGGGGACGGCGACCTGTACAGCCCGCCGTCCGTCATGCGCCTCAACGCCCAGCACCTCCGCAGGGTGCAGACCCATGTGGTCGACGAGGCCGGCCACAACCCGCACTGGGAACAGCCCGCCGCCTGGAACCGTCTCCTGATCACGTTCCTGAAGAAGCACGACCTCGGGAAGCGCGGTCGGCACTGACAGGAGGAGGCGGCGGCACGACGGACACCCGCCCCCGGGATGTGGTGACATCCCGGGGGCCGGTTCACGTCCGGGCGCATCCGGTCTAAGCCGGTCAGAGCCGGTTCACGTGCGGATCACGCCACCGTCAGCGTGAGCGCCCCGGTGTAGGAGTGGCCCGCCTCGATGGCGGTGGGCGTGCCGTCGACCGTGAGCGTGACGGCCTTGCCCCGAGGGGCCTTGACGGTCGCGTCGGCGGCCAGGGTCAGCGCGCTCAGATACGAGGTGCCGGTCACCGTCCAGCTGGAGCCGCTGCCCAGGGTCACCACGACACCGTTGTTGACGACCGGGGACACGGTGTTGGTGACCTCGCTGATCTCCCGGTACCCGGCGATGGTGATGGTGGGCACCCGGTGCTTCGTGGTGGTGGCGGAGACGACGCCCTTGAGGGTGGTGCGGGTGAGGTCCAGGACCAGGTTCTGTCCCTGGAGGCCCGCGTTGCCGCCACCGCGGACCGCGTTGTAGAAGTCGCCGCTCAGCTTGATGTCGGTGAAGGAGGCGGTCGCGTCGGTGGCCTGGGCGCTGGTGGTGACCCAGGTCGACGACTTGGCGGGGGCGCCGGTGGGCTCGGTGTAGGTGCCGGTCATCTCGGTCTTCCAGGGCTTGCCCGTGACCGGGACGCTGCTGGGCCGGTCGGTGTCCATCAGCTGGAAGATGACACCGTTGCCCGGGTCGAGGGTGGCGCCCTCGGACCCGTCGACGGTGACCTCGGCCGCGACCGCCTTGCACATGAAGGTGGTCTTGCCGGTCCTGACCCGGGTGCCCCCGTCGACGGTGACCGAGCCGGCCGCGTACCAGAGCACCATGAAACGGCCCGCGTCGATGACGGTCGAGCGGACCGGGAGTTTCTTCAACTCGGCCTTGGTGAGGCCGATTTCCAGGGAGTCGTTGAGCGCTGCGACGGCTTCCCTGGTGCTGTCGCCGTAGTGTGCCGAGGCGCCCCAGTGGATGAGCGCGTAGTCGCCGACGTCGAAGGTGCAGCCGAGGAAGTGTTCGGTGACGCTGCCGATGGCGTACGAACCGTAGCCCTGGCCCTTGGTGTTGCCGATATGGCTGTTGATGGCGGTGAGGGTGCACTTGCTGCCGCCGTCGACGGACAGGGCACCCCATTTCTCCGACGTGATCGAGGAGTTGACGTACGACGCGCGGGTGCTCGCGCCGAGCAGGTTGGTGGTGCGGACGTTGCCCGACAGGCCCAGCATCCACGGCACGGTGATCATGTACCGGGTGTCGCCGGTGCCGGTCTCCGGGTACTCGTCGGGTACGTGGCTGCCGTCGGCGCAGTGGAGTGTGGAGTTCTTGACGACGACGTTGGCGGTGGCGTCGGCGATGACCGCGGTGCGGACCACGCCCTCGTTCCTGATGACGGCCCCGTCGACGACGAGGTTGGTGCCCTCTCCGGTGCCGACGACGGAGGCGCCGTAGCCGATGAAGTCGCAGCGGCCGTTGCCGTCGAAGGCGATCCTCGGCCTGGTCAGGTTGTAGGAGCCGCCGCCCGTGACGTACACGCCGTTGTACGACTCGCCGTTGGACAGCAGGGTGATGCCCCGCGCGGCGGTGTCCGTGACGGTCCCGCCGCGTACGTTGGAGGGGACGGACCTGCTCTCGTCGACACCGGCGGAGTCGACGTAGAGAGCCTGCCGGATCGGGAAGCTGAGGTCGCCGAAGGGGACGTCGTTGGCCACGGCGACGTCCAGGACCACCGTTCCCCGGTAGGTGCCGGCGGCGACGGCGGTGGCCAACCCGCCGTATCCGTCGGTGAGTTCGCTCAGTTCGGCGCCCGTCTCCACACCGTTGACGGTGAGGGTGAGACGGTGTCCTTCCGGGGCGGCGATGACCCCGCCCTCCTTGATGACGAGCCGGCTCACCGTGGTGGTCGCGGTGAGTTCCAGGGTCTCCCCGGAGCCGACGACGAGAGTCTTGCCGGCCTTCGTGGAGTGTCCCGCGGTGTGCTTCGTGGAATGTGCCGAGGCCGGGGTGGTGAGTGCGGGGGTGACCGCGAGTCCGGCGATCGCCACGAGGAGAGCGCGGGGGCGGGCCCGATAGGTGACGTCCTGGTCCATCACGGACGCTCCGGCCGGCCGGTCCGCACCTGTGCTGCTTCTGCGTACCACTGTGAACTCCCTTGTCTTCCAGTGCATTCGGGCATGGCCGACCGTCACCGGAGCGGCGCACGGCGCAGGTGGCGGTCGGCGGGCGAACCCATGGAGAAGGCCTGCAGGCGAGGTTCGACTGAACGTTACTGTCGACACTTCTGGGCCTACAAGGGGTGCGACGAAGATACACAGCCAGTTTCTGGCGACACTAGCGAGCGTGGTGGGGGACCCGGACGATCCGAGGGGTCAGGGAGTGCCCAGATACTCGGTGGCCTCGACCTCGTTCAGATGGATGAGGATGTCGTGCGCCTTCCCGAGGCCGATCTTGTACGTCATCGGGTCGGGCCACCCCGCGCCGATGTTGTACGTGACACGCGGCTTCGCCAGCCAGGCACGGGCGGCGTTGGGAGCCGTACGCATGTCGAGGATGTAGTCCTCCTGGCGGACCTTGTCCAGGGTGTCCTCGTTGGAGCCCGCCGGAGCCGCGCCCACCCGGTAGGTCCGCATCACGTTGTCGTCGGCGCCGAACGCCGCGAACGCGCCCTGGTGGAAGCTGAAGCCGATGCTGACGTAGTCCTTGCCCAACACATCGTGCAGGAAGGCCCCTTGGGTCTTGGGGTATCGCTCGTCGAACGAGTCGTAGGACACATGGGTGTTGTGCGCCGACAGCAGGACCTTGTCGCCGGTGTGCTTGTGCCACCACGCCACGTTCTCGGCCATCACCTCGTCGCGCATTCGCATCATCTTCGTGACCTCGGCCTCGTCGGTGACGTCGAGCGAGTAGCCCTTGGCCATCTGGTGAATGGCCCTGGCGTGCTGCACGGCCCACAGGTGCGCCTGCCGGTCGCCGCGCGCCGGCCGCTGGTCCCGCAGCAGCTCGTACACCTTCCGGGTCCGCTCGGACCGCTCCGCACGCTCGGCGAGCGGCAGTTGCAGATACTGGTCGCTGTAGGTGCCCGCGTCGGTGGTCGGAGCCAGCCCGCGGTACAACTCCGTGACGCGCTCAAGCAGTTGGGGGTGTTCGCGGCCCACGTAGTCCGTCACCCGCTCGTAAGACTCCGGCCCCGCGTAGCCCATGTCGTTGCCCATGAACCGCACCGGGTCCTTCGGGTGGCTGCGGTTGTAGTCACGCATCCACTCGATGAGGTCGATGTAGTCCTGGTTGTTCCAGATCCGGTACGCGCCCTGGAACTCCTCGCGTGCTATGTCCTTCAACTCGCCCTTGCCGTACAGCACATACTCGTTGACCCGTACGCCGCTGCTCCAGGCCAGCTCCAGGGAGAAGGTGCGGAAGCCCTTCTTCTCGACCAGGTAGCGGAAGACCCGGTGCTTCATCTGGAAGAAGTCCTGCGAACCGTGGGTGGCTTCGCCCAGGCCCACCACGTCGGCGTCGCCGACCATGCGGCCCAGCGCGTCGAGGTCCCGCAGACCGCCCTCGGGACGCGTGCTCTTCAGGGTGCGGGCACTGCGTTCGATGGCGTCGACCACACTCTCCAGGCTCTGCCCGGAAGCCACGCCCCGGGACGTGGTCGTGGTGGCCGCCGCAGAGACCGGAGCCGGGTCCGGTGAGCCCTTCACCGCGTCCGCGAGGGCGGGGGTGGCGACCGCCATGGCGCCGAGGGAGAGGAGGACCGAGGGAATGATTACTGCCTTGCTTCGCGTCATGCCCCTAGATTCCCGCGCGGACAGGGGCCGTCACGAACCCATACGCTGCCCGGCCCGGGGTACCGCAGGCACTACCGCCGACCCCCGGCAGACCCCACGTACGAGAGCCGGGCCCGGTGTCAACCGGGCCCGGCCTCAGATCACTTCACCTCACCGCACATCGCTTCGGGTCATGAGAGCGGCTCCAGTGTGATGTTGCGGAACCTGACCTTGTTCCCGTGGTCCTGCAGCCGGATCGGCCCCGTCGACGGCGTCTCGGCACGCCCCGAGGCGGTGGGGCTGTCGAGGGTGATGTCGTCGTGCACCTTCTGACCGTTCCACACCACGGTCAGCCGGGCGTCCGCCGTCTTCTTGCCGCTGTCGTCGTAGCGGGCGGCACGGAAGACGATGTCGTACGTCTGCCAGGTCTCGGGCGCCTTGGCCGCGTTGACGTCCGGCGCCTTCTTCAGATAGATGGCTCCGGCCTCGTTGGTGTCCAGGGTGGTGTCACCGTAGGAGTCGAGGATCTGCAGCTCATAGCGGTCCTGGATGAAGATCCCGCTGTTCCCTCGGTTCTGCCCGGTGACGTCGTCGGGCAGCAGCGGGACCCGGAACTCGGCGTGCAGCTTGAAGTCCTGGTAGGCGTCGACGGTCCGGATGTCACCGCAGCACACCTCCATGGACCCCTCGTCGGCGAGCGGCCACTGAAGCCGTCGGCCGTCCGTGTGCTGCCACTGCGACTGTGAGGCCGCGGTCCCGTCGAAGAGGGTGAGGGGCGCACCCTTGGGCCGGACGGTGATCAGGTCGAGGTTGACATGGCCGGTGTCCCCGGCCTCGTAACGGTAGGAGATGGTGTTGTCGCCCTTGCGCAGCTTCACCTGTTCGGTCTGCGTGGACCAGGTGTCCCAGTTGCTGGTGGAGGCGAGCTTCACCTGCCGCAGTTTCTTCCCGTTGGCGTACAGGGAGAGCGACTTGGTCCCCTCGAACGGGTTCGGGCCGTTGGAGTAGCGCAGGTTGACGTCGTACGTGCCCGACTTCTTGACCTGTACGTCGAAGGTCGTGCCGACCTTGCCCTCCGTGTTGTACCGCGCGACGAACCCGCTGCCGGAGTAGCCGACGTGGTCCGTGGCGACGCCGGCCACGCCCGTGAGCCGGGCCTCCTCGGCCTCGTACGTGGTGGCGGCGGGCGGCTGCTTGCCGGGCATGGCGTTGAGCGTGTACCAGGCCTCGGTGTTCCACAGCGACTCACCGGACTCGGAGGTGAAGGGGCGCGGGGAGCGCAGGTGCACGACCCGGCCGGGCTTCAGATCGTCCAGCCGCAGCTTCACGGTGCGCTTGTCCCCGGACAGCTCGGCCGACCGCACGGGAAGCACCTCTTCGGCGATCTTCGGACCGCCGTAGTCGCTGGTCGGGGTGTACCGCCACTGCTCGGCCTTGTAGTGCTTCGCCAGTTCCTCGGCGGTCTTCTCCGACACCGGCTGGGTGTAGGTCAGGTCGAAGCCGCCCGGTACGGCACGCATCGTCTTGATGTCGAAGGTGTTGCCGCCGTTGGGCGTGAGCTTCTGCAGACCGAACTTGAGCTTGCCCTCCTGGCCCCAGTTGCCGTCCGCGCCCAGACCACCGGCGTAGATCGAGCCGTCGGGACCGTAGCTGAGGCGGTTCACACCGGCTTCGAGGCCCTGCGTGTAGCGGAACACGGCGCCCTGGTACTGGCCCTTGACCTTCTCCAGGTACGCGCGCTGCAGACCGCCGTAGGTCACGTCGCCGATCAGCATCTGACCCTTGAACTGCCCCTTCTTCACATACAGGGGTGTCGAGGGCGAGTTGGCTATCTCGTTCTGCGGCAGCCACAGCACCGGCGCGGTCGGAGTGGCCGCGTCGAAGGCACCGGACGGCTCGGTGTAGTGGTTGAAGAAGCGGCCCTGCTTGACGTGCACGAGCTTCGACGAGGGCAGCCAGCCGCCCTGGTTGTCCGTGGCGAAGATCTCGCCCTCCGGCCCCCAGCCGATCCCGTTCGGCGTCCGCAGACCGCCCGCGATCGGACTGATCTTCCCGCTCTTCTTGCTGACCTTGTACGTGGTCCCGCGGCCCGGCGCCGGCTGCGGAACGGTGGTCGCGCCGCCGAGGTTGATGGAGACGGAGAGGTTCACGTAGAAGTAGCCGTCGCGGTACAGGAGTCCGAAGGCGAACTCGTGGAAGTTCTTGCCGTACGGCCACGTCGCGACGGTGCGGTACTCGTCGGCCACGTCGTCGCGGTTCTTGTCGACGAGCCGGGTCAGTTCGTGTTTCTGCGAGACGTACAGCGAGCCGTCCACGTACTTGATGCCCATGGGCTCCCGCAGCCCGCTCGCCACCTTCTTGACGGTGACCTTGTCCTTGCTGGTCTCGCCGGTCACGTTGTCGAGCAGGTACACCTCCCCGGCAACGTTGTCGGAGCCGCCCCAGGTACTGATCGCCAGCCGTCCGTCGGGCAGCCAGTCCATCCCGGTGACCTGCGGTTCGAAGCCGTCGGGACGCAGATCGGTGAGGTCCAGGTCGGGGCGTACGTCGGTGAGCGGGAGGCCGTCGCCGGGGGTGTCGCCGCTCGCCTCGCACTCCTTGCGCCCGGGGGCTGTGACCCGTACGACTCCGGCGTCCGTGCTCAGCGATTCGCGCGGCACGGTCGTGAAGTCGCTCGCGCCCGGCGGCTTCCAGGCGAGGCGCAGCTCCTGCCCGCCGTCCCGCTCGAAGTGCTCGATGCGCAGGGGGTGCGAGCCCGCCGTGAGCTGGACGGAGGTGTCCTTGGGCTCCGCGCCGTGGAGTCCGTCGTGGTCGATGACGGTGGCGCCGTCGATGCTCAGCCGGGAGCCGTCGTCGCTGGTCAGGCGCAGACCGTAGGTGCCGTCGCTCGGCACGACCAGATAGCCGGTCACCTCCGAGACGAACCGGTCGGAGAAGCCGCCGAAGTCATCGGTCGTGGACCAGTCCACCGTCGACTTGAGCGCGTCGTGGTTGGGGGTCTGGCCGGGCTTGAGGGTGCACAGCTTGCTCAGCGGTGTCTGCACGTCGAACACGCGCAGGGTGACCCCGGGCTCCTGGGGCGGAATGGCCGCGGCGGCGGGCGTGGCGGCCGAGGACCCCGGTGCGGCGAGGAGGCCGCCGGTCAGAACGGCCCCGGTCAGTAGGGAGGTGAGAAGTCTTCGGGCACGCAGGAACTGATGGTGGGACAACGGTCCTCCATGAAGCGGGACCGGACCGTGCCGGATTGCGTTCCGGTCTTCTCTGACGTGGCTGCGGTGCGCCGCCAACCTACGGGGCTTTCACTTGGCATGTCCATACTTTGTACTGTGAGTGTTCAAAGTCCTGCCGGCCGAACGAGCCGTGGGGGTACCGCGGTTGCGCGGTGCCCCCACGGGGCCGGTCACGAGGTGCTGTCCGGGGCCCGGTGGACGTCAGGAGGCGCAGACCGGCACGTCGGGCAGCTTGTTGTCCGGAGCGCTGACGTAGATGTTGGACATGTAGCCGCCGTACTGGGGCAGATACGCCCACCAGTTGTTGGTGTACGGCGGTACGGAGACGGTCTCGCCCTGCTTCTGGCAGCTGATCAGGACCTCCACGCCGGCGGGCAGCCGGGTCTTGGAGTCCGACCCGGTGGTGGTCGCCGTCCGGACGGCGACCCGCTCACCCCAGGTGCCGTACCACTTTCCGGCCGGCCTGGTCGCGCCGGGCACGTCGAGACTGCGGGTCAGCCTGCCGATGTCGGTGTAGGCCTGGCCGTAGGTGGTGCCGAGCGGGTGCAGGGTGAGGACGGCGACGATGGTCCGGTCGCCCGAGCCGACCGTGCCGGTGGTGTGCAGGGCGGGCCGGGACAGGTTCACCGACTCCGCGGACTTCGTGCCCTTGGGCTCGGCATCCGCGGACTTCGCACCCTTGGGCTCGGCACCCGCGGACTTCGTACTCTTGGACTTCGTGCCCTTGGGCTTCGCGTCCGCCGACTTCGCTCCTGCGGCATCCCGGCCCGCGGACTTCGACGCCGCGGTCGCGTTCCTCGCGCCGTCCGGACCGCAGGTGCCCTTCTCGTACTCGCCCGACCAGCCCTGCTTGACGGCCCAGGGCTTCTCGAAGGCGCCGGGAATGCCGAAGTGCTGGTCGAAGGAGTCCGAGGCGCAGCGCGTCGACTGCCGCAGGTTGGACATGATGAACTCCCGTACGGGCGCCGCGGCCTGCTCCAGGATGTAGCGGTAGATCTTGACCGTGTCCCGGGCCGAGACGGCCGTGTAACCCCAGTAGCCCTCGTACCCCGCGGGCGGACCGGCCGTGTCGTTCAGGGCGAGGTCCTGCTTCATGCGCTCGATGATCGCCGCGCCGCCGTTGACCTCCCAGTAGTGGTCCGCCGCGTCGTCGTCGCTGCTGCGGAGCATCGGTTCCAGCAGGGCGCGGTCGGCGGCCGGGATCGTGTAGTTCGGACCGCGGTTCCGGAAGAAGTCGAGCACCAGCAGCAGCTTGACGACGGATGCCGAGCGGAACTGCGTGCTCGTGTTCAGCTGCTCGGTGAAGGTACCGGTCTGCCGGTCGTAGACCGCGACACCGGCGGTGACATCGGCCGGGACCTCGACCTGGGCGGTCGCGGGGGAGACCGTGCCTCCGTCCTCGGCCGTCGCGCCACCCGGTGCGGCCGGAGCGGCGGACGCGCTGGTGCCCGCTGCCGCCAGAGCGAGCAGCAGGGCGCCCACCGGGAGCAGGGCCCGCCGCGCCGCCTTCGGCCCGCTGCGGGCGGCCGCTCCCGGCCCGCTGCGGAGGGATGAGAAGTGCCGCATGATCAGATGCCCCCTGTTGCGTACGGTGTCGGAATGATCCGCCGACGCTATGCGGGGGACGGCCGGGACCGCTCCTGACGCATGTCAGGGGCGGCCCCGGGCCCGATGTGTCAGGCCGTGTACTCCTTGAGGTTGGCGAGGACCTCGTCCACGTAGGGCTGCACGTCCTTGGGTACGCCACCGGCCTCGATGACGGTCCGGTCGCTCGTGCGGTAACCGGCCGCGATCAGACCCGGCAGGTTCTCCCGCAGATCGTTCTGCTTGAAGCGCTGGTCGAGCCAGCAGGTGAACACGGACATCGTGCCGATGGCGTCGGCGGGCGACATGTAGTCCTTGTCCCCGTCGCGGTCCCCGTCCACCGCCCATGCCTTGAAGACCGCGGGCGTCCACATGGCGATGCCGTGCTCACCGGTGGCGGGCCGGGACGCCTTCGGGTCGAAACCGCTCTCGGCCTTGAGCATCGCGGCCAGCAGAGCGGGGGTGACCTCCTCGTCGGTGCACCGCTTCGCGGCGTCGGTGATGATCCGCCGCAGCGAGACGGGCACATCGGAGTCGGCGGGGATGGCCCCGGGCAGCGCGGTGTCGGAGAGCGCGGTCGCGGTCGCCGAGGACTTCGACTTCTCCGGGGCGTCCTTGCCGTCGGAGGGCACGAAGGCCACTAAGGTGCCGGCGACGGCGGCGCAGGCGGTGAGACCGGCGGCGAGCAGGACCGCCGGACGTCTGTACACGGGCCGGGGAAGGCGCTCGGCGTGCAACGCCCCCACCCGGCGGGACAGTTCACCCGCGTCCAGGGCCGCCCTGGAGGCGTGATCGGGAGCCAGGCACTCCACGATCAGCTTGCGCCACTCCGGTCCGAGGGAGTCGTCCAGGCGCAGCGGGGCCGAACCGTTGGCGTAGGCCTGGGCGGCCAGCGAACGAGCCCGCGCCGTCCCGCCAGGGAACGGATGCAGGCCACCCGTCAGCACCTGGTGCGCCAGCACCCCGAACGCCCAGATGTCCGCCGTCTTGCGCACGGTCGTGCCGTGGACGCCGGTGCGCTCCGACCACCACTCCGGGGGCACGTGGTCGAGCGACCCCAGCGGCGGAACGTACGCGTGCGTGCCCTCCAGTTCGACGGTGAGCCCGAAGTCCGCCAGCCACACGGCCCGTTCGGGACCGAGGAGGATGTTCGCGGGCTTGAGGTCCGCGTGGATCCAGCCGTGCGTGTGCATGTGTGCCAGTCCGGAAGCCACCCCGCTGAGGATGCGCTCGGCCTCCGGCAGCGGGCGCCCGGTCCCGCCGGCCGCCAGGACATCCTGGAGGCTGCGCTCCGCACGGTCCATCACCAGTGCCGTCATGCCGTCCAGTTCGGGCCGCTCGGGATCCCTCAGGGTCACGACCGCGTGGGTGCGTACGAGATGGGGGTGGTCCGCCTCCGTACTGAACCGAGCTTCCTTGCGAGCCAGTTCCTCCATCGACGCACGCTGTCCCGGGGTCAGCAGGTCGGTGCGCAGGAGCTTGACGGCGACGGCCGAGCCGCCCGCGGCACCGTCGACGACCTTCTCGGCTGCATACACACTGCCCCAGCTGCCCGAGCCGATCAGGCCGGTGATCTCCCAGTCCGAGATGCGGTATCCGGGCGCGGGGTCGAGCGGGGGAGTGGGGTGCGAGCTGTTCATCCTGGGGGAGCCTTTCGGTTCAGCGTCTGACGGCTGGGGGGAGCAGGGCCAAATGCTCTTCACGGACCAGATTGAACCGCAGCGCGAGGCTGACCAGCCGTTCGCGCTTGCCTCCCGGCTCGCCGTACGAACCGCCCGGGCCCTCCCGCAGCCGCAGCTTCGTGTCGGCGAGATAGTCGATGTGGTAATTGAGCGCGGACCGGGTCAGATCTTGGCAACCCGGCAGTCCTCGCAGCCGTTCGAGGACGTCTCCCACGCCCGGGACGGCCGCGCTCGAAGGGGAGCGCAGCCGGGGCTCGCACAGCGCCAGCAGGACCAGGAAATACTTGGACGTGGGGTTCAGCGAGAAGGGGCTCGTGGTCGGTTCCCCGGCAGCGTTGTCGCACCCTGCTTCCGTATACGCGTGCTGGGGTGCGAACACCTTGAATTCCATGGGGTTTTCGGCCGATGGCAGAATTACGCGGGACAGTTCGAACGGGACGGGTGCACCAATCCGTCCCGGTGCGACACGGATGTGTTCTCCCGCGCCTTCGAGGTTCTCCACGACGTACGTGGCCTCGGCGCTGTAATTCGAAAGGCGCCAGTAGTCCTCCACGGCGGCCACCTGTCCGGCGCAGCGCGACACCGCGGGGTCGCGCAAGGGGATGGGCAGCGGTGTTCCGGGCTTACCCCGCCCGAACTCGGCGCTCTGGCCCGGGCTCAGCCGCACCAGACGCGGCTCGGGCCTGGGGTCGTCGGAGCGGCGGACGACGGCGTCGGAAAGCTGCACGATTACGGTGGTCACTGCGAATGGTCCCCAAATGGTCAGCGGCTCAACGGGCATTCGGCGCACGGTGCGGGAGGGTGAATGCGCGGCGTACTCAGGTCTCGGTGAAACGTCAAGCAAAGTGCCGGGGTGGTCAGCCCGATACGTTTGACGCCGCGCGTGCGGCAGTAGTTCCCCGGAAGGGCACCTGAGAAGGGTGAATCGTGTAGCCACGGTGGAGGGAAAACGCTTTCCGCGGCACATGTGTGCAAAGCGCCCTCCGGGCTTCGGGTGCGGGGCGCGGTCGTGCTCGTGCAGTAGGTCCCGTCTCCTCCTGGAGTAGGAGACGGACGCGACCGCTCGTGCCTGGTCATCAGAGGGCATTGCCCGTAGTCGCACGATGCCCTGCCGCACCCCGTCACGCCAGGCTGGTCACCTACTCGAACCAGACCTGGAGACCCCTTACTCGTGGCTACTTTGCTCTATCGGCTGGGCCGGACCGCCTTCCGGCGGCGCTGGCTGGTGACCCTGCTGTGGGTGGCGATCGTCGGCGGCGCCGGGGCCGGTGCCGTCATGGCCCCCGCTGCCTCCGACGACACCACCTCCTTCATGCCCGGCATCGAGGCCCAGAAGGCGTTCGACCTGATCGGTGAGCGCTTCCCCGGCTCGTCGGCCGACGGGGCCACCGCGCAGATCGTGTTCATCGCACCGGACGGCGGCAAGGTGACCGCGGCCGACGAGCGCGAGGCCATCACCACGCTGGTGGAGCGGGCCGTGGACGAACCCCGGGTCTCCGGCGCCGTGGACCCCTTCACGGCGGGCGCGGTGAGCAAGGACGGCTCCACCGCCTACGCGACGGTGAACTTCCAGGTCTCGGACTCCGAGCTCACGGACGACGACAGGGCCGCGCTGGAACGGGCCATCGACGAGGCCAGGGCCTCCGGTCTCACGGTCGAGGCCGGAGGCAGCGCGCTCACCGTCCAGCCCGCGGCCGGGGGCTCCTCCGAGGTGATCGGGATCGCGTTGGCGGCCGTCGTGCTGCTGATCACGTTCGGGTCGCTCGCCGCGGCCGGTCTGCCTCTGCTGACGGCCGTCGTCGGAGTCGGTGTCAGCATGGCCGCCATCATGGCGCTGGGCAGCGCCCTGGGACTCTCCATGACCTCGGGGACGCTCGCCTCGATGCTCGGGCTCGCGGTCGGCATCGACTACGCCCTCTTCGTGGTCTCCCGCTATCGGGAGGAACGCGCGGCCGGCCGCGACCCGTACGAGGCCGTCGGCATCGCCGTCGGGACGGCGGGCTCGGCGGTCGTCTTCGCCGGGCTGACCGTCGTGATCGCGCTGGCCGGTCTCTCGGTGATCGGCGTACCCATGCTGACCAAGATGGGCCTGTGCGCCGCGGGCGCCGTGGTCGTCGCCGTACTGATCGCCCTCACGCTGGTGCCGGCCCTGCTCGGCATGTGGCCCGACGCGGTGCTCTCCCGCCGCAGCCGCAAGGGGAGCCGCAACCGCAAGCGTGGCCGCGCCACCGACGGGCGTGCGGCGGACGGGCGTGCGGTAGGAGGCCGTGCCGCGGGCGCGACGGAGAACGGCGGGTCCCGGTGGGCGCGGTTCGTGCTGCGCCGCCCGGTGACCGTACTCGTGCTGTGTGTCGCGGGGTTGGGCGTCCTGGCGCTGCCCGCCACCGAGCTGGAGATGGGCATGCCGGGAGCCGAGTCCAAGTCGACCGCGTCGACGGAACGGCGCGCCTACGACGCACTCGCCGAGGGCTTCGGCGCGGGATTCAACGGGCCCCTGACCGTCGTGGCGGACGTCGCCGATGTCAAGGACCCGGCCGACGCCCGGCAGGCCGTGAAGGAGATCGCCGAGAGGATCGGCAGCACGGACGGCGTCGTGTCCGTCTCCTCGCCGCGGTTCAACGAGGCGGGTGACGCCGCGCTCTTCTCGGCGGTGCCGTCCACGGGACCCAACGACGAAAAGACGAAGGACCTCGTCCAGAGCATCCGTGCCGAGCGCGCGGGTCTGGAGAGCGCGACGGGGGCGACCTTCGAGGTCACCGGCAGCACCGCGATGAACATCGACGTGGCGCAGGCCCTCCAGGACGCGCTGCTGCCCTACCTCGCCGTCATCGTCGGCCTGGCCCTCCTGCTGCTCCTGGTGGTCTTCCGTTCCCTGCTCGTGCCGGTCAAGGCGGCCTTCGGGTTCCTGCTGTCGGTGCTCGCCTCCCTCGGCGCGGTCGTCGCGGTCTTCCAGTGGGGCTGGGGCGCGGACCTGCTGGGCGTGGAGCAGCCCGGCCCGATCATGAGCCTGATGCCGATCTTCCTGGTGGGCATCGTCTTCGGCCTGGCGATGGACTACGAGGTGTTCCTCGTGGCCCGTATGCGGGAGGCGTACGTCCATGGGGACCGGGCGCCCCAGGCGGTGGTCACCGGGTTCCGGCACAGCGCCCGGGTGGTCGCCGCGGCGGCGGCCATCATGATCGCGGTGTTCTCCGGATTCGTCGGCGCGGAGGAGTCGATGATCAAGACCATCGGTTTCGGTCTCGCGGTGGCCGTCCTGTTCGACGCGTTCGTCGTGCGGATGGCGTTCGTCCCGGCGGTACTGGCCCTGCTCGGCGACAAGGCCTGGTGGATACCGCGCCGGCTGGACCGGGTGCTGCCCCATGTCGACGTCGAGGGCAGCGGACTCGGAACGCGGACCGTCGACGGGGGCGGGTCCGTGGCCGGCGAGTCCCCGGCGCCGAGGCGACCGGCTCGTGTCTGACGCGCGGCTCGTGTCTGACGCGCGGCTCGTGTCTGACGCGCGGCTCGTGTCTGACGCGCGGCTCGTGTCTGATGCGCGGCAGGTGTCTCACGCGGACGGTCGTCTCCGACGTGAGCGGCTCTTCCCGTCCGACGTGAGCCGTCCGTCCAGGAGGTGAGTACTCACCCCAGGCCGCGGTGCCGTGTGAAGCGGCGCCGCGGCCGTCGACCTGTGATCATGTCTGTCCTCGGACCCGACTCGGAGCATGATGAGCACAAGCTGGCAGCGCCTGACCACGACCCGTCCCGGAGCCGTCGAGGCCGTGACGCTGACCTTGCTCCTCGTCTTCACCGTCTCCGGCGTCGTGCTCACCCGGACGGTCGCGACCGAGCCGCCGCGCGTGTGGCCCGGCGTCGTCCTGTCCGCCGTGGCCTGCGGTGTGCTGCCGTGGCGCCGGAGCCATCCCCTGAAGACCCTCGCCGCCACCCTCGTGTGCACCGTGGGCCAAGGAGCGCTCGGCTACCTGCTGACACCCCTGCTGATGGGACCGCTGCTGGTCGCGCAGTACGCGACGAGTGTCCGCGTCCGCCGCACGATCAGCTGGCGCAGCGCACTGACCGGCGCCGCCTGCATGGTCGTCACGGGTCTGCTCTTCACCTCGATCCACGACTCACTGCTTCTCGCCGTCGTCAACCCGGCGGCCTGGGTCCTGCTGTCGGCGGCCTTCGGCGGCTACATCCGACTGCGCCGCGACTACGCGGTGGCCCGTGCCGAGCACATCGCCCACGAGCGCGAGGAGGAGGCACGGCACCGGGTGGTCCAGGAACGTATGCGCATCGCCAGGGAACTGCACGACGTGGTGGCCCACCATCTGACCCTGGCCAGCGCCCAGGCGGGCACCGCGGCCCATCTCTCCCGCACCCACCCCGAGCAGGCCTTCCAGATCCTCGACCAGCTGGCGGGGACCACCGCCGCGGCGCTCGACGAACTCAAGGCGGCCGTGGGCCTGCTGCGCCAGGACACCGACGACGGCGACGACCTGGCTCCCGCACCGGGACTGGGACAACTGCCCCAACTGGTCGAAGCGTGTGCCGCGGCCGGTCTGGAGGTCACCGTCACGATCGAGGGCCCGGCCCGTCCACTGGCCCCCGGCGTGGACCTGACCTGCTATCGGATCATCCAGGAGGCGCTCACCAACGTCACCAAACACGCCGCGACCCACGCCGCCCGGGTCCGGCTCGTCTACACCCCGCACCGGCTGACCCTGACCGTCACCAACGACGCGGCGCCCGACCGACCCGGATCGCCGCCGCCCGGCAGCGGCCACGGTTTCGGCCTGCTCGGTATGCGCGAGCGCGCCACGGCGGCGGGGGGCACCTTCCTCGCCGGGCCGCGCCCGCGGGGCGGTTTCGAGGTCAGCTGTGCCATTCCGCTCGCCGGCACGTCAGAAAGTCCCTCCCCATGACCATTCGTGTACTGCTCGCCGACGACCAGGCCCTGCTCCGCGCGACCTTCCGCATCCTCATCGAATCGGTCCCCGACATGACCGTCGTGGCGGAGGCCGCCGACGGACAGGAGGCCGTCGACCTCGCGGAGACCCACCGCCCCGACGTCCTCCTCATGGACATCCGCATGCCGAATCTGGACGGAGTGTCCGCCACCGCCGCCATCTGCGCCCGGCCGGAACTGTCGGCGACCCGCGTCCTCGTCCTCACCACCTTCGAGAACGACGAGAACGTCGCCAAGGCGCTGCGCGCCGGTGCCAGCGGTTTCCTCGGCAAGGGAGTCAGCCCCGAGGTCCTGCTGTCCGGCATCCGCACCGTGGCGGCAGGGGAGGCACTGCTCTCGCCCGGCGCCACACGCTCGCTCATCATCCGCTTCCTGGCCGCCCCGCGGAACGACGCCCTCCCCTCCCTGCCCGACATCCTCAAGGCCCTGACCGAACGGGAGCGCGAGGTCATGGCCCTGGCCGCGCACGGCAGGTCCAACGCGGAGATCGCCGATCAACTCGTCCTGAGCCCGCTGACCGTACGCAGCCACATCCAGCGGGCCATGACCAAACTCCATGCCCACGACCGCGCACAGCTCGTCGTCATCGCCTACCAGAGCGGCCTGGTGAAACCGCCTTCGCAGCCGCACGCGTGACGTACGGGGCCAGGGCGGGGACGGTCATGGCCGGCCGCCGTCGCCGACCTTCCTCGTGACGGCGGTGACGATCAGGTCGAGCGCGTACTCGAACTCCTCGTCGTGACGGAACCGCGCCAGGTGCGGAGCCGCTTCGACGAGCACCGGCAGGCCCGAGGCCTCCAGGTCGCGCTGCCGTGCCGCCGCGGCCTCGGGTCCGACCACCCCGAAGGTAGGACCCGCCGCGACCTCCCGCAGCAGTGTCCCGATGACCGAGGCCAGCAGGGTCCTGAGCAGGTGCACCGCCTCGTCGGGACCGCACCCGGCGGCGCGCAGTACCGACAGCACCTTGGCGACGGGCCGCAGGCCGGCCGAGGACGAGAGCTGCCGGGTCAGGACGAGGGTTCCGGCGCGGGGATGCGCGAGGGTGGCGGCGCGGAACGTCCTGCCGATGGCGCGCAGATCCGCGTCGAGCGACCCCGTCGGCTCCGGGAGCGCCATCCCGACCAGGATGTGTTCGGCGACGGCGTCGAGGAGGTGGTCCTTGCCGTCGACGTAGTTGTAGAGACTCTTCGCGTCGACTCCCAGACGCCGGGCCACGGTTCGCATACTGACCCCCTCGACGCCCTCCTCGTCGATGACGGAGATCGCGGCCCCGATGACGGCGTCCCTGGTCAGCGTTCCGGCACCTTTACGTGGTCGGCCGCGCCGGGGCGGGGTTCCGGGCTGCTTGTCGGCGGGCGCCGTCCGATTCGTCACCTCTTCATCATGCCTCATCCTTGCGGAAACCCACGGTGTGGACTATAACCGTGATGCGTAATACCCACGACGTGGAATTAAACCGATGGAGACCGGCATGCACTCCTTTCCGTGGAACACGGCGAACGTGGTCGACCTGCCGGGCGTCGGCACCCCGGTCGACTCGCTCACCGATCCGAGCCGCATACCGGGCGGCCCGGGCGCTCGGCTGGCCGCGGTCCGCGCCGAAGGGGCCACGTTCAAGCGCGAGTTCGCGACGACGGGTACGCCCGACACCATCACCACCTGCGATCTGGTCACGCTGCCCTACCCGACGCGGTTCGGCCTCTTCCGTGCCTCGCGGGCCGTCGCGCCGTTCCTGTCGATCACCAACCGCATGCTCGTCATCCGCTGGCACGAGACCGACGGCCGGGCCAGGGTGCTGCTGTTCGAGCCCAGTGACGTCGAACTCGGCCAGTACAGCCCGTACTTCGACCGGCTCAGCCGGCGGACACCCGCCCCCGTCGCCCGTCTGATGCTGACCCGGTACGCCACGGTCCTGGAGCATCTCGCCACGCTGGGCATCGCACCGCAGGACGTCGACTACCTGTTGTTCGACCACCTCCACACGCAGGATCTCCGGCGCTGGGTGGGCACGACGGCGCACCAGGAGGATCTCGGCGGCCGGCCGGAGGCGGCCTTCCCGAACGCCAAGGTCGTCGTGCAGCGCGACGAACTCGCGGGCATGGCCGAACTGCATCCGCTGCAGAAGCCCTGGTACCAGCCCGCCGCCTACCGTGACGTACCGCCCGAGGCGTTCCTCCCGATCGAGGGCTCGGTGGTCCTCGGCCCCGGTGTCGCCGTGGTGAAGACACCGGGCCATGTGTTCGGCAACCAGAGCCTGGTCGTCAACACCTCCACCGGCATCTGGGTCAGCAGCGAGAACGTCATCGCGGCCGAATGCCTGACACCGGAGCACTCGAAGCTGCCGGGGCTCGCCAGGTGGAGCCGCGAGTGGGAGTACGAGGCCGTCCTCAACGCCAACACCATCGAGACCACGGCCGACCAGTACAACTCGGTCGTCCTGGAGAAGACCCTCGCCGATCCGAGTCAGAAGGACCCGCGTTTCCTGCAGTTCTTCCCGTCCAGCGAGCTGACAGGTGCCTGGACGAACCCCGGCACGAAACCGACGTTCAGCCACCACGCCCTCACCCACACCCGATAGTGAGCCCGACCATGAACCGCTTCGTGCTGCCCGACGAGTCCGTGCTCCGCGCCCGGGAGACACTCGTCCTCGACCACTTCCGCGACGAGGTGGCCCAGGACTGGGACGCCACCCTGTCCACGTTCCCGCACCCGCACTACGAACTCGTCGCGCAGATGAGAGTGCACGACGGCGACGCGGACGTGCGCGCCTACTACGACGACACACGTGTCGCCTTCCCCGATCAGCGGCACGAGATCATCGCGTTCCGGCACAGTGTCGACGCCGTCATCGTCGAGTTCTGGCTGCTGGGCACCCACCTCGGACCCCTCGGCAAGATCCCGCCCACCGGCGGCGAACACCGTACGCGCATGAACGCGTTCTTCGTCTTCGACGAGGACGAGAACCTCGTCACCGAGCGGATCTACTTCGACCAGTTGACCATCCTGAAGCAGCTGGTGGCGGGCGTCGACAAGCGCAAACCGAGCGGCCTGCTCAAACTGGTCCGCATCGTCAGGGGAGCCCTGTCCATGGCGGGCGGCGCACCGGATCCGCGGCTCACCGAGACCACCCCGCCCGACTTCGTCAAGTGATCCGCTCCCGAACGCAGGAGGTTCGACCATGACCATGCGCGCGCTCATCGGCGGCAGGGGACAGGACTGGACCGTCGAGCGGATCGAACTTCCCGAGCAACTGGGCGCGATCCGCGTACAGGTGATGGCCGCCGGACTGAACCGTGCCGACCTGTACGCCCTCGACGGCACGTACACCGCCAACTCCCAGGGCGAGGGCCCGTTCACCGCGGGTATGGAGATCGCGGGCGTCGTCGAGACCAGCAGTCTGCTCGCACCCCAACTCCCCGTGGGCACCCGCGTCATGGGCATCACGGCGGGCGCGTTCGCCGACTACGCCCTGTGCCACCCGCGCATGCTCGTCCCCATACCCGACGGCCTCGGCTTCGAGGAGGCGGCGACGCTGCCCGTCGGCCTCATCACCGAGCATGATGCGCTCGTCACCCAGGCCGGGTTCGAGCCCGGGCACTCGGTACTCGTCGTCGGCGGCACCAGCTCGGTCGGCCTGGTCGGCATCCAGCTCGCGAAGGCCCTCGGGGCGGGCACGGTCGTCGCGACCACCACCAGCAAGGACAAGACCGCCGTCCTCCTGGAGGCGGGCGCCGACATCGCGGTCGACACCCGCACCGAGTCCCTCGCGGACGCCGTCCTCGCCGCCACCGGGGGGAAGGGCGCCGACCTCACCCTCGACCACGTCGGCGGAGACCTGTTCACGACGCTCGCGTCCGCGACCGCCGTCGGCGGCACGATCGTCAGCATCGGACGCCTGGCGGGCGCGAGCACCGGCATCGACCTGGACACCCTCGCGTTCCGGCGCCAGAAGCTGATCGGCACCACGTTCAGCGTCCGTACCCGGTCCGAACTCGGCGACGTCGTGGCCGCGTTGCAGGAGGAGGTGCTGCCCGCGGTCGCGGATGGCAGGATCACTCCGCGCCTCGACACGGTCTTCCCCGCCGACCGCGCGAAGGACGCAGCCGACCTGCTCCGCGCCGACGGCGCCACGGGCAAGGTCGTGCTGTCCTTCGCCGACGCCCACACCGGCCCCGCACCCGCACCCACCGCCACGGCGAACATGTTCGGCGGCATCGCCCAGATCGGTTACGTCGTACGGGACATCGAGGCGTCCATGCGTGACTTCGTCGCCTGCGGGATCGGCCCCTGGTTCCACCTCAGGAACGTACGGCCCGCGGACTTCACCTACCGGGGGCAGCCCTCCGACATGGTCATGGACGTCGCGCTCGCCAACAGCGGTGACATCCAGCTCGAACTCATCACCCCCGTCGACGACGCCCCGTCGATGTACCGCGACTTCCTGGACGCCGGGCACGAGGGCGTCCAGCATGTCGCGTACTGGAGCGAGAACTACCAGGACCTGTACGACCGTGCGCTCGCCGCCGGCTTCACCGTCGGGCAGGAGGGGCGGATCGGCGACGACGGACGCTTCGCCTACCTGGAGACCGGACACCACCCCGGCACGGTGATCGAGATCTCCGACGTCGGCGGCAGCAAGAAGCTCGTCTTCGACCTGATCAGGGCGGCCGCCGCCCATTGGGACGGCAGTCATCCGGTCCAGCGCGTCGACGCCGCCCTCATCGACGGCGGACCCTCGGCCATGGCCGAGTTGATGGAGGCCCTCGGATGAAGGTCCACCACCTGAACTGCGGGACGATGCGACTGCCCGGCGCCCCACTCGTCTGCCATGTCCTGGCGGTCGAGACCGGCAGGGGACTGGTCCTCGTCGACTCCGGCTTCGGCACCCGGGACATCGCCGAACCGGCCCGCCGCATCGGCGGTCTGCGCCACATCATCCGCCCCGCCCTCGACCCCCACGAGACCGCGCTGCACCAGATCGGTCGGCTCGGCTTCCGGGCGGAGGACGTCACCCACATCGTGGTGACCCACTTCGACCTGGACCACATCGGGGGACTCGCCGACTTCCCGGACGCACAGGTCCACGTCACGGCGGCGGAGGCACACGGAGCCCTGTCACCGGCGACACCACTGGAGAAGAGCAGATACCGGCGCGCGCAACTGGCCCACCACCCGAAACTGGTCCGGCACGACCCGACCGGAGAACAGTGGCGGGGGTTCGCCGCCGCCGAGCAGCTCACCGGGATCGACGACGGCATTGTGCTGGTGCCGATGCCCGGCCACACCAGAGGACACGCCGCCGTCGCGGTCGACGCCGGCGACCACTGGGTCCTGCACTGCGGAGACGCGTTCTACCACCCGGGCACACTCGACGGCACGACCCGAGTCCCGGCCGCCCTCCGGCTCCAGGAACGTCTCGTCGCCCATGACATCAAGGCCCTGAGAGCCAATCAGGCCCGTCTCGCCGAACTCCGCGAAGAGGGCGAGGACCACCTGGCAGTGGTCTGCGCCCACGATCCCGCCCTGTTCGAAGCCGCTCGCGCCCGCAGCGGGGGCGCGAGCACGTGACGCATCCCTGCTCGGCGATGCGATAGTTCCACACAGGTGCGGCATCGCACTCGTGAGTCATCAGGGGCTGAAGACGTCGTCGAGGCGGGGGTACTGAATGCGTGTCGTGTTGGCGGCCTACGATTCGCGCGGCGGGGTCGAACCGCTGGTGGCGCTCGCCGTGGAACTGCGGGGGCTCGGGGCGGAGGTGCGGGTGTGCGCCCCGCCCGACGAGGAGTTCGCGGAGCGGCTGGCCGGGGTCGGCGTGGAGATGGTGCCGACCGGGCAGTCGGTGCGCCGCCTGGTGACCGGCAGGACACCGCCGACGGCCGGGGGAGTCCCCAAGCGCGCGGCCGAATTGGTCGCCGCTTTCCACGAGAACGTCATGGCGGCGGGCGCGGGCGCCGATGCGCTGGTGGCGACCGGCCTCGTACCGGCCGTGGCGGGTGTGAAGTCGGCCGCCGAGAAACTGGGCATCCGGTATGTGTACGCGAGCTACCAGCCGGTGAGCCTGCCGTCGCCCCATCACCGGCCGATTCCCCGGCCCGGGAAGCCACTGTCGGCGGACGTGACCGACAACCAGGCGCTGTGGGACCAGGACGCCCGTGACGCGCAGACCGTGTTCGGCGAGGTGATCAACACCCACCGGGCGTCGATCGGCCTGGCATCGGTGGACAACGTCCGCGACCATGTCTTCACCGACCGCCCGTGGCTGGCCTCCGACCCGGTCCTGGCCCCGTGGCGGCAGCCGTCGGATCTGGAGGTGGTGCAGACCGGCGCCTGGCTCGTACCGGACGAACGCCCGCTGCCCGCAGAGCTGTTGGACTTCCTGGATGCCGGCACACCACCGGTGTACGTGGGTTTCGGCAGCGTTCCCATGGGCGATCCGGTGGAGGTCGCGCGGGTGACCGTGGAGGCGGTCCGTGCGCAGGGCCGCCGCGTGATCGTCTCCCACGGCTGGGCCGGTCTGGCTCCGGTCGACGGCCAGGACGACTGCTTCGTCGTCGGTGAGGCCAACCATCAGGCCCTGTTCGGCCGGGCGGCCGCCGTCGTCCATCACGGTGGCGCGGGTACGACCACGACGGCCACCTGGTCCGGCGCACCTCAGGTGGTGGTGCCCCAGGCCGGAGACCAGCCGTACTTCGCCGCTCGTGTGGCCGAGTTGGGCATCGGCGCGGCCCACGACGGTCCTGTTCCGACCGTCGGCTCCCTGTCGGCCGCGCTCGCGACGGCCCTGGCCCCCGGGACACGTGAACGGGCCATCGCCGTGGCCGGTGCGGTCCGCACCGACGGGGCGGCGGTGGCCGCCAGGCTTCTGCTGGCCGGCAGGGACTGATCGACGGCCCACGCCTCCCGGCCGGCGGGAGCCTAGAGTGAGGGCGTCGGGACCGAGGTCTCTGACACCGGTACCTCCGACGCAGATGCCTCTGACATGGAGCTCGTCATGACCACACCGCGCGATTTGTTGATCATCACCATGGACGTGGCGTCCAGCGCCCCTGTCGGGCAGGGGGACCTGTCGCTGGCCCTCGCGGGGGCCGAGCTGATCGATCTCGGCGAGGCCCGGGCCCTCACCCTGGACGACGACCGCATCGTGCCCGCCGACCCGCAGGGAGCCCTGGGGGACCGGTTGTTGGACGAGGCCGCCTCGGCGCTCACCCGCGAGGCGCCGTACGAGACCGTCGAGGACTGGCTGTGGCGCCGGGGCCGCGGACTGTCCTCCGCCTATCTCGACGCCCTGGGCGAGGAAGGGGGAACCACTCGCTCGCGCCACCAGTGGATCCCGTTCCGGAGCGACACGACGACGCTGACCGACTCACCGGCCCGTCGCCGGGCGGCCGACCGCTGGACGTCCGGCGAGCCCGTTCTCGCGTTCCTCGCGGCGGCCGTGGGCGTCCACGAGGAGCCGGCCGAGGACGCCGCGACCCTCGTCGACGACAGGGTGGTGACCGTACTGGCCGCGGTCAACGACGCCGTGCGGGAGCTGGAGGCCGTACGGCAGCGGCGGAGCATCGAGAACGCGGCCTTCGACAACATCTGGCGCGGCCAGTGACGAAGGAGTGACAGGAACAGGCATCGCTGGTCCGGTCCCGTACGGCGAGTGCGCGACCGGTCGTCTACCGCGTGCCGGTGGGCCGGGCGGCGGGCCCCGGACGGGTGCGCGCCTCCTGGGGGCGTAGCGGACCGTGGCTGTGGGCACAGGTGACGACCGTGTGTACGGGTTCGCCGCAGTCCGCGTGGAAGACGTCGAGCGGTGGCCCGTCGGCGTCGGCGGTGTACCGGTCTCCCCAGCCTTTGAGGGCGAGCATCACGGGCCACAGGTCCCAGCCCTTCTTCGTGAGCCGGTACTCGTGCCGGGTGCGCCGGCCGGACTCCTGGTAGGGAACGGTGTCCAGGATTCCCGCTCCGACCAGCTTGCGCAGCCGGTCGGCGAGCACCGCGTCCGAGAGGCCGATGTGCCGCCGGAAGTCGTCGAAGCGCCGGACTCCGTTCATGGCGTCCCGGAGCACGAGAAGCGACCATTTCTCGCCGATCACGTCCAGCGTTCGCTGGACCGTGCAGTTCTCGGTGCTGACCTCGACCCACTCCATGGGACGACCCTAGGCCAGCTTCACCATTGACAGCCAGAGTGCTAGCTAGCTAGCTTCGGTAAACATAGTCAGCTGGGGAAATGACGGGTGGAGAAGGGGTCATGGACAGAACGCGTACGTTCACCTGGGAGGATCCGGCCGTCTCGGCGGGCGCCGTGGGAAAGGCCACCGGCCTGGACTTCCTGCGCGACATCGTCGCCGGACGCCTGCCCGCCCCGCCCATCTCCGCCGCCCTGGGTTTCGCCCTGGAGGAGGTCGAGCCGGGCCGGGCCGTCTTCGTCCTGGAGCCGGGCGAGGAGCACTACAACCCGATCGGCAGCGTCCACGGCGGTGTCTACGCCACGCTGCTCGACTCGGCGGCCGGCTGCGCCGTCCAGTCGGTGCTGCCCCAGGGCATGGCGTACACCTCGCTCGACCTCTCCCTGAAGTTCCTGCGTCCCGTCACCGTGGACACGGGCAAGGTCCGCGCCGTCGGCACCGTCCTGAACAGTGGCCGCCGTACCGCCCTCGCACAGGCGGAACTCTTCGACTCCACCGACCGCCTGCTCGCCCACGCCACCAGCAGCTGCCTGCTCTTTCCCCTACCGACGGCCGACTGATCGCGGGGGCCGGCAGGCGGTGCCCGGTGGAGCCACCGCCGGCCCCGGCGGGCAGGGCGACCGCGTGCGCCGACTCCCTCAGCCGCTGTTGCTGCTGCTCCGACGGCTGCGGTACGAGGCCGTCGCGGTGAGTACGAAGATCAAGGGCGCCCCCACCCCCATGACCAAAAACGGTGTCAGGACCGACGCCAGCCACTCCGGCAGGTCGACGAAGAGGGGCAGCAGCATCAGTACGGTCAGCGGGATGAACGCCAGCATCACGGCGGCGAACCCCATCATGAAGGCCGCCTGCCGGTCGTCGCGCCGGTCGATGAGGAAGGCGGCCTGCGGATCGAGGGCCCAGTCGTCGCCGCGCAGTTCCTCCCAGGCGCCGACCAGCAGTTCCAGTTCGCGTTCGACGTTCACATGAAGGTCGTCGACGAACGGCAGCAGGACCTTGCTGCCGTCCCGGCCGTAGGCGTGCACCAGGACGTTGGCCGCGCCGCTCTGCACCGCCGAGGCCGGATTGAGCTCCGCCCTGATGTCCTGGATGTCCTCCCACGCCAGGCGGCGGCGCGTGGCCATGCCGCGTACGTGGATCGCCTTGATGTCCGCGGCGGTCCGGCAGCGCAGGGTGGCGTAGAAGAGCCACCCCATGAGCGCCACCCATGCCAGGAGGATGGGGTACCGGACCGAGTCGGGCAGGTCGTCGGCGCTCCACAGGGGCAGTGCCAGGGTGAGTGTGCCGATGGCGATCACCCAGAGGAACGCGTTCTTGCGGGACTGTCTCATCCTGTACTCGCGCGGCAATCGTTCGTATCCCACGGCCACCCCCCGGCTCGCCCCGCCGGCCGGCACCCCACTGCCGACCCATGATGTGCGCACCATGGTGAGGTCCCAACTCCGTTGTGTCCAGAGTCATTTGAGATGTCGTCACAGGCTTCGGGGAATGCCGTGACCTCCTTGTGGCGAGGGGGCTGGTGCGCCAGGCGTCCGGCTCAGGCCTGCCGGGGCTGCCGCAGCCCCAGGAGCAGCAGCTCGATCAGCCGCCGCGGGTCGTAGTGCGGGTCGCTGTCCCGTCCGATGCAGAGGTTGCCGATACCGCGCATCAGCTCGTAGGGCTGGGTGCCGGGCCTGATGTCGCCGGAGTCGACCGCCGCCGTGAGCAGTTCCGTGCAGACGGGCCCCAGGCGGTCGAGGAAATAGGTGTGCAGCGCGGTGAAGCGGCTGCTGTCCGACTGGAGGGCGTCGGCGAGTCCGTGCTTGGTGACCAGGAAGTCGACGAAGAGGTCGATCCAGCGGCTGAGGGCGTCGAACGGCGAATCGGCCTCGGCCAGCAGGCGCGGGCCTGCCTCCGCGCACGCCTCGATCTGGTGGCGGTAGACGGCGGTGACGAGATCCGCCCGGGTCGGGAAGTGGCGGTAGATCGTCCCCATTCCGACCCCCGCCTTGGCCGCGATCTGGCGGATCGGCGCGTCGACGCCCGAGGTGACGAAGACCTCGGCGGCGGCGGCGAGCAGCGTCTGCTGATTGCGCACCGCGTCGGCCCGTTTGGTGCGGGCCGTCGCCTTTCCGGTGGGGTTCTCGGTGGACACCAGGCTTCCTTCCGGCTGCGGTTGACAAAGCGGAGCGCTGTTCCGAATAATATGTGGAGCAACGTTCCGGTTCAGGTTAGCCGAGACCGGACATGCCTGACCACCCGACCGAAGGGAAGCGCCGATCATGAGTGCGTACACCGACACCGCCGCCGTTCCCGGTGCGCCCGTGCCCGTCCTGTCGTACAGCCCGGTGGTGCTGTCCGTGCCCGGACGGCCCGTGGACCTGCACGTGCGCGTCTCCGCGCCGGCGACCGGGACCGAGCTGCCCGTGATCCTCCTCTCCCACGGTCACGGCGGCTCCAACCACCTCTCCTCGCTGCACGGGTACGCGCCGCTCGCCGACTTCTGGGCGGCGCACGGGTTCGTGGTCCTCCAGCCGACCCACCTCAGCTCCAGGACGCTGAGCGACGCGCTCGCCGGCGCCCCCGGCGGACCCTTCTTCTGGCGCTCGCGGGCCGAGGACATGACGCACATACTCGACCGGCTCGATGTGATCGAGGCCGCCGTGCCGCAGCTCGCGGGGCGGATCGACCACGGGAAGGCCGCGGTCGCGGGGCACTCGCTGGGCGGCTTCACCGCCGGTCTGCTGCTGGGGGCCCGCGTCACCGACCCCGACAGCGGGGAGGAGGTGGACCTCGCCGAACCCCGTATCAAGGCAGGGGTGCTGCTGGCCGCTCCCGGCAGGGGCGGTGACGTGCTGAACGGTCCCATGGCCAAGGCGATCCCGTTCTTCAAGGTGATCGACTTCTCCACGATGACCACACCCACGCTGGTCGTCGCGGGCGACAAGGACGACTCGCGGCACTTCACCGACATGGGCCCGGACTGGCACATGGACCCGTACACCCTCGCTCCCGGGCCCAAGACCCTGCTCACCCTGTTCGACGCCGAACACGGGCTCGGTGGGATCGCCGGGTACGACGTCGCCGAGACCACGGACGAGAACCCCGAGCGGGTCGCCGCGGTCGGACGGCTCACCGCCGCCTACCTGCGGACGCGGTTCCACCCCGGCGACGACGCGTGGCCGACGACGCGGGACGCGCTGACGACCGGCGCGAAGCCGTGGGGCCGGGTCGCGTCCAAGTAGACCGCCGAGTGATCCTCCGGGCAGTCCGCTGAACCTCCGGACGGTCCGCCCAGGACTCCGCCGCGACGGCCCCGCAGGAGTCATGCCTCCCGGACCCGTCCGGTCTGGTCGAGGACCAGGGGGCGGCGGTACGGCGAGACTTCGAACGTCGTGGCGGTCGGCCGGAAACCGGGGGAACACAGGCCGATGACCGGTGAATCGGGAGGCATCGGGGGTACACGGCCCGGCATGGCACCGAAGAAAGATCACTCCATGTCCCTGAGGGCCGTACGGCAGTTGCACCGGATGCGCACCTTCTACGCGGCCGCTGTTCTGCTGTGGGCCGCGTCGGCCGGCTGGGTGGGCTGGCAGCATCCGGGGAGCCGGCAGATGTGGGTGTCCGCGCTCTTCATGCTGGTGTTCATGGGTCTGCTGGTCGTCACCTCCTTGTGGCTGCACCGTCTGCAGGGCACGGGCGCGGACAGGCCCGCACACCACGCCGCTCCGCGCGGAACCCCCGCCCACCGTCACGTCAACGCCTGAACCGTGCGTGCTTGAACCGTGCGTGCTTGAACCGCGCATGTCCGAACCGTGCATCCCTGAACCGGGGACGCCTCTGCTTCTCAAGCGGCGTACCCCGGCGGCAGGATCAGTGGGGGACAGGGCGGCGAACCTGTCACATCACCGGAACCGCCACGCCGTTCCGGCTGCCGCACCGGCCCTGCGGCCGTACCCGCGCGGACACTTGGTCCCAGGTATTGGGACACCTCTTGGTGAAGTGCCGTGGCTGCTGTACAAATGGGCCCCATGAATCACGAACCGCTGGTGCGACGCCTGGTCATCGACCTGTGCCGACGCCCCGTTTCGTGTTGTTCGTGCTGTGCATGTTGTTGATTCCGAGAATCTGACGCGCCCCGCCGTCCGGTGATGTCCCCGGCGGCGGCCACCGCTGTCCGTTCTCCCGCACCTCGGTGCGTTCTCCGAGTCATCCCGCCCCGGTCGGCCTCGACCGTTCATCTTCCTGCGCCCATGGCGCCCATGGAGGCCCCGTCCCCATGTCCACGATCCCCTCCCCGCCGCAGACCGACGTCGCGCCGCTGCCCGACGAACCGCCTGCGCGGCGCCGCCGCCGCGGCGGCACGGCCCGCGTCCGCCACATCGCCCTGCCCTTCGGCTCGCTCCTGCTGTTCCTCCTCCTGTGGCAACTGCTGGCGGCGAGCGGAACATGGAGCGAGACACTCGTCCCGCCCCCGGCCAAGGTCTGGAGCGCGTTCATCGACGTGTCCACGACCCACGACGGAGTACGCGGCTACAACGGCACCACCCTCATCGAGCACCTGGGCATCAGCCTGCGACGCATCGCGCTCGGCGCCGGCATCGGCATCGCGCTCGGGGTGCTCTTCGGGCTCGTCATGGGCACCGTCGGCTGGGTCCGTTCGCTCTTCGAGCCCTGGATCACCTTCCTGCGGACCCTGCCGCCGCTGGCGTACTTCTCGTTGCTCATCATCTGGCTGGGCATCAACGAGGAGCCGAAGATCACCCTGCTGGCCGTGGCGGCGTTCCCGCCGGTGGCGGTGTCCACCACCACCGCGGTGACCGCCGTGTCGCAGAGCCTGATCGAGGCGGCCCGTGCCCTCGGCGGGTCCCGGTGGGACGTCGTCAAGGACGTCATCGTGCCGTCCGCCCTGCCGGAGACACTGACCGGCATCCGGCTGGCCGTGGGCGTCGCCTACTCCTCCCTCGTCGCGGCCGAGCTGGTCAACGGGCTGCCCGGTATCGGCGGCATGGTCAAGGACGCCGCCAACTACAACAACACCCCGGTGGTGCTCGTCGGCATCATCGCCATCGGGATCTCCGGACTCGTCATCGACGGACTGCTGCTCCGGCTGGAGCGCGCTGTCGTGCCCTGGCGCGGACACGTCTAGCGAACACGTTCAGGTGGCTCCCGGCGGAGCTCCGCCGATCGCCGGCAACCCCCGGCCCGCATCTCCTCCCGCTCACCGACTTCCGTCTCCCGGCTCCTCTTACAGAAACGGCCCCTCCATGTCTCGCTCCACCCCGCAAGGCCCATCCCGACGCCTGCTGCTCGCCGGCGCCCTGGCAGCGGTCACCGCGGCGGCCACCGGCTGCTCCTCGGACAGCGAGGCATCCTCGTCCGGCGGTTCCAAGCGGCTGCGCATCGGCTACTTCGCCTTCCCCAGCGGCGACCTGCTCGTGAAGAACAAGAAGCTGCTGGAGAAGGAGCTGCCGGACTACAAGATCACCTGGATCAAGTTCGACTCCGGCGCCAGCGTCAACCAGGCCTTCCTCGGCAAGTCCCTGGACATCGCCGCGCTGGGCTCCAGCCCGTTCGCCCGCGGGATCTCCGGGAGTTCGCCGATCCCGTACAAGGTCGCGTTCGTCCTCGACGTGGCGGGTGAGAACGAGGCTCTGGTGGCCCGTAAGGACGCCGGCATATCCGATGTCGCCGGTCTCAAGGGGAAGACGATCGCCACCCCCTTCGCCTCGACCTCGCACTACAGCCTGCTGGCGGCGCTGGAGACGGCCGGTCTCAAGACCTCCGACGTCAAGCTGGTCGATCTGCAGCCACAGGCGATCATCGCCGCCTGGCAGCGGGGTGACATCGACGCCGCCTACGTCTGGCTGCCGACCCTGGACGAGCTGCGCAAGACCGGCACCCAGCTCACCAGCAGCAAGGAGATCGGCGCGGCGGGCAAGCCGACCCTCGACCTGGCCGTCGTGTCCGACGAGCTCATCTCCCGGGACCCGAAGGCGATCGACACCTGGCGGAAGGTGGAGGCGCAGGCCCTGAGCCTGCTCAAGTCCGACCCCGACGGCTCGGTCAAGGCCGTCGCCGCCGAACTGGGCATCAGCGCGGCGGACGCCAAGGCCCAGCTCGCACAGGGGGTGTTCCTCACCCCCGACGAGGTCGCCTCCGCCGACTGGCTGGGCACCGACGGCAGCCCGGGCAAACTGCTGGGCTATGTCACCGACACCGCCGAGTTCCTGGCCGACCAGAAGCAGATCGATGCCGCGCCGTCCGAGGACGCCGTCCGCAAGGCCTTCTATCTGAAGGGACTTCCCGATGTCCTCAAGTGACACGGTGAGCAAGGGAGTCGAGGCCGAGGGCGGTGAGCGGGCCGGGTCCGTCCGGCTCGACCACGTCACCCACCGCTACGGCCGGGGCGGCGAGACCGTCACGGCCGTCGGGCCGGTCGATCTGACCGTCCCCGCGGGCGAGTTCCTGGTCCTCGTCGGCGCGTCCGGCTGCGGCAAGAGCACCCTGTTGCGGCTCATCGCCGGGTTCGAGCAGCCCACCCACGGCACGGTGCGCGTCTCCGGCGCCGCACCGCGCCCGGGCGAAACGGCGGGCGTGGTGTTCCAGACTCCTCGGCTGTTCCCCTGGCGGACGGTGCAGGGCAACATCGACCTCGCGCTGCGGTACGCGGGGGTCGACCGCGCCCAATGGCCGGAGCGCCGGGCGGAGTTGCTGGCCCGCGTCGGCCTCGAAGGAACGGGGAAGCGGCGCGTGTGGGAGATCTCCGGCGGTCAGCAGCAGCGCGTCGCCATCGCCCGTGCCCTCGCCGCCGAGAACCCGCTGTTCCTGCTCGACGAGCCGTTCGCGGCACTGGACGCACTGACGCGCGAGCGGCTCCAGGAGGACGTCCGGCAGGTGACGGCCGAGACGGGACGGACCACGGTGTTCGTCACCCACTCCGCCGACGAGGCGGTGTTCCTCGGCTCCCGCATCGTGGTCCTCACCAAGAGCCCCGGCACCGTCGCCCTGGACCTGCCGATCACCCTCCCGCGGGGTGCCGTCGACGGGGAGGAGCTGCGCGAGTCGCGCGAGTTCGTGGACCTGCGCGCGCAGGTCGCCCACGCGGTCAAGTCGGCCGCCGCGGCCTGAGGTCCTTCACCGCGCCCCGTCGGCCGTCCGCGAGGCCGGCCGACGGGAAGCCGGCCCCCCACCCCGGGCCGCGGCCTCGTGACGAGTCACTCTTGGCGTGTCACTCGTAACGTGTCAAAAGCCCCTGCGCGTACGTCAGTTGCGCTCCGTTTACACTCTCGCCCATGATCTCTCTGGACGACCCGCGCTGGCCCGCCCTCGACCACCGGGGCTGGTCCGAAGGACGGGGTGCGCCGGACGCGCCCTTCGTCCCGGACGAGTTGCGGCAACTGGTGGCGGATCCCACCGACGGTGAGCGGTTCTCCGACCTGTGGCCCTACCTGTGTTCCGAGGGAACCGCCTGGCCGGCCGCCTACGCCGCCGTGCCCCACCTCGTCACCCTCGCGCGCGGCCTGCCCGCGGCCCGGTCCGAGCGCGACGACTACCTGTACGTCGTCGGCCTCGTGGCCATCTGCTCCGGCGAACTCGGAGAAGTACCCGACGACCTGCCCGACGACATCGCGGACGCCTACCGGCAGGCCCTTCCCGAAGCCCTGGGCCTCCTGGCCGAGACGCTGGCCACGGCGGAGCACGACCAGACCTCGACCCGCTACCTGCTCGCCGCCATGGCCGCACTCAAGGGCCATCCCGAATACGCCGAGATACTCAACGAACTCGACGTCCACGCCGAGTGCCAGTCCTGCGGCGAGCCCATGCTCGAACTCCCGGAGTAGCCACGGGCCGTCCCGCCCCCACCATGGACCACATCCCGCCAGGCCTCGCTCGACGATTGCGGGCCCCGAACGGACGGTCCCATACTGTGGCTGGCCGTACGGGGGGAGGCCGGCGAGTTGAGCGGAAGACGCGCGCCCAGAGCCGTGCGTGGGACCGCGCACCACGGACTGGTGCTGGGGGCCGCGGGACTCGCCGTGCTGCTCGCCGCCACCGTCCTGGCCGCGCTCGCGGCACTCACCGAGAAAGCCGTGGAGGGCGGGACACAGCGGCGGCTCGCCCGCGACCCGGAGGCCGTGGTCGAGGTCTCCGGCGCGTACCGCCCGCGCGGGGCGGACGAGGTCGACGGCCTGGTACGCGCCGCCGTCGGCCGTGCCTTCGACGGCGTACCGCATCACACCTGGTCCGTCCTGCGGGTCCCGGCCGGCCGCTCCGCCGCACTCAGCCTGACGGAGGCGGACGGCCGTCGTCGCGACGACACCCTGATCACACTCGTCGCGATCCAGGAGACGCGCAGGCACGCCGAGTTGGTGTCCGGACGCTGGCCGAGGGCAGCAGCAGGGGTCGTCGAGACCGCGCTGAGCGAGGTGTTCGCGGCCGAGCTGGCGGTGCGGCCGGGCGACGAACTGCGGGTGCGGCCCGACAGCGGTCCGCAGGTGCGGATGCGGGTGGCCGGGCTCTACCGGGCGGGCGACCGCAGCCCGGCCGTCTGGGCCGCCCTGAGCCCCACCTTCGGCACCCCCGACTCCATGGTGCTGGTACCGCGTCGGGCGATCGCTGCGACGCCGGGCCTGTCCAGGGATGCCGACGCGTCGTGGCTGGGAGTGCCCGACACCGGCGGACTGCGGCTCGGCGACATCGGTCCGCTGAAACGGCGTGCCGACGCGTTCAGTGGCAGTGACACCTCGCTGTCCGTGTTCCGTGGCGCACCCGTCACCACCGAACTCGACGTCAGGTCCACCCTCGACAACGCCCTCGACGATCTGACCACGCCCATCGCCGTGGCCCGCGCGGGCCTCTACATCCCGGCCACCCTGCTCGCCGCCCTGGCCGCCGCCCTCGTGCTCACCGCACGCCAGCTCGCCGAGCACCGCCGGCCCGAACTCGCGCTGCTCGCCGCCCGCGGCGCCGGAGCCCCACGGCTGGCCTCGTCGACGGCGGCACAGTGGGCGGCCGTCGCCCTGCCGGCGGGACTGGCCGCGCCGTTCCTCGCCGGACCGCTGCTGCGCCTGCTCGACCGGGCCGGGCTGATCCCCGGCGGCGTACCCGCCACGGCGACCCTGACGGCGGGCTGGGTGGCCGCGCTCCTCGCCGTCGCGGTGCACGGCGCGGCCCTCCTGCTGCCCACCGTGCGGACGGTCCGGGACCGGCACGCGGTGCGCGGACTGCGGCTGCGCCTCGGCCGGTTCGCGGGGGCGCAGCGGCTCGGCGCCGACGTGGCACTCGCCGCCGTCGCCGTGGTCGGCTGGCTGCAACTGCGCCAGTACCGCTCGCCGGTGACCGGCGGCGGCGTCGACCCGGTGCTGATCCTCGCGCCCGTCGCGATGACCTGCGCGGCGGCGCTGCTCGTACTGCGGGCGCTGCCACTGGCCGCCAGGGTCGCCGACCCCCTCGCCCGCCGCGGCACCGGACTCGTACTGCCCCTCGGCGGCTGGCAGATCGCCCGGCGGGCCGCCCGGCACGCCGGTCCCACCCTGCTGGTGACCCTCGCGCTGGCCGTCGCCGCGCTCAGCAGCACCGCCCTCGCCGTCCTGGACCGCGGCGACCACGACCAGGCGGTCTTCCGGGTCGGCGCCGACCTGCGGATCGACCCCGGCCGACGGCTCCCCGTCGCCGAACGCCGCGCCGCGTACACCGCACTGCCCGGTGCCACCGCCGTCACCCCCGTGGTCGAGGCGAACGGCTATCTCGACCAGAGCTGGACCACCGTCACCGGCATCAACACCGCACGCGGTCCCGCACCCGCCCTGCGCCCCGATCTCGCCGACCGGCCGGTGTCCGAACTCGTCGCCCCGCTCGGCCGGAACATCCCCGCCCACGGACTGCCGCTCGACGGCCCGGCACGCGAACTCCCGCTGCGCGTACGCCTGTCCGCCGACGGGCCGGGCACCCCGGTGCCGGTCACACTGACCGTGCACTTCGTGGACGCCGACGGCCTCACCCGCGCGAGCGAGGCCGTCCTCAAGGACACCGGCGGCGCGGCCCGTACCGTGCGGCTGAGGATGCCGGTCGACGGCGACGGCGCACGGATCGTCCAGCTCGGCCTGAGCATGACCGGCGAGAAGGTACGACGCACCTACCGGCTCTCCGTCGACCGCGTGCCCGGCCTCACCCGGCCCGCCGCCTGGCACGACCTGCGCGCCGACACCCCCGACCGCAGGGTCGCCGGATGCCCGGGCGCCGCACCGCTCCGGCCGCCCAAGAGCGCTCCGGGACCCGTGCTCTGCTCCGACCGCCCGGCACCCGGCACGCTCCTGGACGCGGTGCTGCGCGGACCGGACACCGAACTCAAATACCCCACATGGAGTGTGCGGCTCGGCACGGACCGCGCCGAGGACCGTCCGGCCGTGCCCGCGCTCGCCGACCGCGTGCTGCTCTCCTCCGGCACGGCCCGCGTCGGAGACACGGTCACGATGCAGCGCGCCGGCGGTGGCAGCGCCCGCCTCAGGATCGTCGGCCCGATCGACGCCGTGCCCGGCGCCGACCGCGACCGGCCGCGCCTCCTCGTCGACTCCCGGGCCATGGCCGCCCAGTTCGTCCTCGGCGGCACCCTCCCCGCCGCCGAGTCCGCCTGGTGGGTGGCCGCCGACCACGGGGACGCGGCAGCGGCACTCGGCGCCGTCCGCGCCGATCCCCGTCTCGGCACGGCCGTCGACGTGCCGCGGATGCGGGCCCGGCTCGCCGCCGATCCACTGCGGCAAGGAGCACGCGGAGCGCTCACGTTGTGCCTGGTGCTGGCGCCGGCGTTCGCCGTCGTCGGCTTCACCCTGCACGCCGCCCTCTCGGCACGCGCCAGGACGAGGGAGTTCGCGCTGCTGCGTGCGCTGGGGGTACGGCGCGGACAGCTCGCCGCGTATCTGTGGACCGAGCACCTCGCACTGGCCGCGGTGGCGGCGGTCCTCGGCACCCTGCTCGGCACCGCGCTGGCCGCCACGATCATGCCGGTGGTCACCGTCGACGACACCGGCAGACCGGTCTACCCGGGCCTGCTCACCGCCGTGCCCTGGGCACGCGTGACCCTCACCGCGGGCGCCACGACCCTGCTGATCTGCGCGGTCGTCACCGTCGTCGCCCGGTTCCTGGGCCGGGTCGACCTGGCACGCGTGCTGCGCGCGGGGGAGGACCGGTGAAGCGGCCCGCGCGAGCGTTCCGCTCGGCACAAGCCGTTCACCCCGCACCGGCCCTCCGGTCCGTCACCGTGCGCGAGGCACGCGTCGATCTGCCGTTCCTGGTCTGCCTGGCCGTGCTGGTGGCGCTGCTCACCGCGGTCGCCGCCGCCGGCCCCGCGCTCCTCGACCGGCTCGCCGGGCGCGCCCTCGCCTCCCGGCTGGCCCAGGAACAGCGGGCCGAGCCCGGCATCCGGTTCGGCGCGCAGTTCGAACCGGCACCGAGGCAAGGCTCCGACGCCTGGGCGAGCGACCTGGCCGAGGATCTGCTCCCGGTCACCGATCTGATCGTGAGCGCGGCCCCCGAGGCCCTCGACGGCGGCCTCGTACACGACTCCACCCGGGTCGCCCTGCCGACCCTCGCCACCGCGACGGCCGCCGGGAAGGTGGGCCTCGGCCTGCTGTACGCCTCCGACGCGCCGGGGCGGGCCTCCTACGCCGAGGGACGACCGCCCGACCCGGACGGTGAGCGCGTCGAGATCGCCCTCTCCACCCGGACGCGCGACGCGCTGCGCCTGCGTCTCGGACAGCGACTGCCGCTGCGGCCCGGCGCGTTGAGGAACGTCGAAGCCACGGCGGTCGTCGTCGGCTTCTTCATGGCGGACGGCGGTAACTCCGAGAGGGCGGAGAGGGAGGAGAAGGCGGAGAGGGGCGAGGGGGCCGAGGGGGAGCGCGCCGACGCCTCAGGCAGTGACCCGGGCAGCGACTTGGCCAGTGCTACGGGCAGGGCTCCGGGCAGTGGCATGGGGGATGCCTCGCCCGGCGACCGGCTGTGGCGTGAACAGCCGGCGCTGGCACGCCCGTCCAGGCATCCGCCGCGCAGCGCCTCCGGGCTCGCCTGGGAGGCCCGCGCCCTCGTCGCGCCCCGCACCGTCACCGCTCTCCAGGCACAGGCCGGTGCCACGCTGACCGTCACCTGGGGGATGCGCCTGGACCTCGACACGGGCACCGCCGCACGGTTCGCCGACGACCGGGGACAACGCGAACTGCAGCGGCTGCTCACCGCCTACCCGGACGACGCCCGGTCCGTCTTCTGCGGCGACATCGCCGACTTCGGCGGCATGTACTGCGAGATCGGCCTGCACCCCGCCTCCACCCTGCGCGACGGCACGCACCTGCCCGACGTGGTCACCGACTTCGGCCGCCAGTGGCGGCAGGGCCGTGTGGTGATCTCCTTCGCTCTCGCGTCCCTGCTGGTCGTCGGCCTGCTCGCCGCCGCGGTCACCGCACTGCTCGCGGTACGCCGCAGTCTCGACGCCCACCGGCTGCAGCGCGCCCGCGGCGCCTCCGCGACCGGACTCGCGCTGGCGAGAGCGGCACAGATCGCGCCGGCCGCGCTGCTCGGACTCCTGGCGGGCATCGCCGCCGCACGTTCGCTGCCGGGCCCCTCACCCGCGTACCGGCAAGGTCTTCCGGTCGCCGTACTCGTCTGGCTGCTGCTGCCCGCCCTCACCTGGCACGCCCTGCGCGAGCGTGCCGTCCGCGCCGGGCCCGAGCCGGCCCCCTACGCGGCAGGGCGCCGCGTCGTCGCCGAGGCGGCGGTACTCGTCCTCGCCGCGGCCGGTGTGTTCGCGCTGCGTTCCCGGGGCACGGCCGGGGAGGCCGGGCCCGACCCGCTGCTCGCCGCCGTGCCCGCGCTGCTCGGACTGGCCACCGTCGCCGTCCTGGTGCGCGTCTACCCGCTGCCCGTACGGGTCCTCGCGCGCTGGTCGGCCCGGCGGCGCGGAGTCGTGGCACTCGTCGCGCTCTCCCGGGCCGCGAAGGAGGCGCCCGCGCGGGCACTCGCGCTGCTGGTCCTGGTGGTGACGCTGGCCGGAGCGGTGTTCGGCGGCCTGGTGGCCGGGACCCTGGCGGACGGACGCCGGGCCGCGGCCGCATGGCAGGTCGGCGCCGACGCCTCCTACCTCGGCGCGGGCCGCGCTTCCGACATCGCCGAACGGCTCGGCCAGGTGCGCGGAGTGGAGGACACCGTCGGCGTCCGCCAGTTGCGGGTCGACCCGACGAGCGCGAGCAGCGGCAACCGGTACGGCGTGGCGAGCCTGGACGGCGTCGACGGCGCCCGACTGCGGGCGGCGGCCCCCGGCTCGGCGGCGGCGCGCGCACTCGACGACGCCGGGCTGACCGGACCCCGTACCGGCGAGGACATCCGGGTCCTGGCCACCGGGGCCCGCACCGGCGACCTGTTCACCTTCGCCTCCCACGGCAGAGAACTGCGTCTGCGCGTCGTCGGCGTGCTTCCCGAGGACGTACGCCACGACCCGGCGCTGGGCCCGGTCTGCGGCACGACGCCGGCCCGGGAACGCATGCTGCTCACCGACAACCGCGACCTCGCGGCCATCGAGGCGAGCGACTTCGAGGGCACCGCGCTGCTGCTGTACGGCCCGCACCTGGACGTGGGAGCCCTGCGGTCCCTGGTGCCGCGCGCCTCCGGCGACACCGCCCTCGGTGAACTGCGTATCCGCTCCGAGGAACAGGCCGACGCCGCCGCCGACGGCATGATCGACGTGCTGCGGGGCGCGCACACCACGTGCACCGCGCTCGCTGTGCTCCTCGCCCTGCTGGCACTGGTCCTGGAACTGCTGCTGTCCGCACCGGCACGCGGCCGCACCACCGCGTATCTGCGCACGCTCGGCCTCGGCGGCCGGGCCACCTCGGGGCTGTACCTGCTGCAACTGCTGCCGATGGTGCTGGCGGCCGTGACGGGCGGCATCGCCCTGGGGCTGACCTTGCCCGCGCTGCTCGGACCGGCCCTGGACCTGCGGGAGTTCACGGGCGGGCCCGCCGCCCCCACGCCCCACCCCGACCTGCTGCTGACCGCCGCCCTGGGAGCGGGGCTGGGCGTGCTGGTGCTCGCGGCGGTCGGCGTGGAGACCTGGATCGGACGGCGCCGCGGGCTCGGCGCGGTCCTGCGACTGGGGAGAAACGGTGACTGACCCGCACGGGAACCGGCAGGGGAACGACCCGAGGCGACTCGACGAACCGGGGCAGCTCGGCGACCCGGGGCAGCTCGGCGACCCGCCCCAAGTGAGCGACCTGCGGCGGCTGGAGGAGCGGGCCCGTGATGCCCGGCGACCGCACGCGGGCGCCGACGACGGACTCGTCGTCTGCGACAACCTGGTCCGCGTCTACCGCACCGACGAGGTCGAGGTCCAGGCGCTCCAGGGCCTCGACCTGGTCGTCGAGGAGGGCGAGTGCATGGCGCTCGTCGGCGCCTCCGGCTCCGGCAAGTCGACCCTGCTGTCCATCCTCTCCGGACTCGACCTGCCCACGGCGGGCCGCGCCCGGGTCGCCGGACACGACCTGCTGGCCCTGCGGCGACGCGAGCGGCTCGGCTACCGCCGGCACACCGTCGGCTTCGTCTGGCAGCAGACGGGGCGCAACCTGCTGCCGTATCTGACGGCCCTGGAGAACGTGGCGCTGCCGATGAAGTACGTGCGGGTGCCGCGCCGCAAGCGGGCCGCGCGCGCCGCCGAACTCCTCGACGTGCTCGGCGTCGCGTACTGCCGCGACCGGCGTCCCGCCGAACTCTCCGGCGGCGAACAGCAGCGCGTGGCCGTCGCGGTCGCCACGGCCAACGCGCCGCGGGTGCTGCTCGCCGACGAACCCACGGGCGAACTCGACACCGCGAGCGGCGAGGAGGTCTTCGCGGCACTGCGCCGCGCCAACGAGGAACTCGGCGCCACCGTCCTCGTCGTCACCCACGACCCCCTCGTCTCCGAACAGGTCCGCCGCACGGTCCGCATCCGCGACGGCCGTACGTCGACGGAGACCCTGCGCGGGCCGGGCGGCGGGGGCGCCGAGGAGTACACCGTCCTGGACCGCGCGGGCCGCCTCCAGCTGCCCCGGGACCACGTGGAGCGTTACGGTCTGCGCGGCCGCGTACGTCTGACGGCGGAACCGGACCATGTGGGCGTCTGGCCCGACCGGGCCCACGACTCCGACCCCTCGGCGTGAGCGCCTGCGCGTCGGCGAAAACCCGGATGCGGGTGAGGAGACGCACGCCTACGCTCGCGTGCGAGGCGCCGACCACGCGCCGTGCCGCCAGCACCAGTCAGGGGGACCGGAGATGGACCGGGAAACGAGTTGTCAGCTGTTCGCGCTCAGCTTCGACGCGAAGGAACCCGCGAGTCTCGCGCGGTTCTGGTCACGCTTCCTCGACTGGGAGACGGTCGACGATCCGCAGGACGGCATCGTGCTCCTGCCCGGCGACGACACCGGGTTCCGCCTCCGCTTCCTGCCGTCGCAGGAGCCGAAGACCGGCCAGAACCGGACGCACTTCGATCTGACGAGCACGTCCCTGGAGGATCAGCGGCGGACAGTGGATCGGGCGCTGGCGCTCGGCGCACGGCACATCGACATCGGCCAGCTCCCGGAAGAGGAGCACGTGGTGCTCGCGGATCCGGAGGGCAACGAGTTCTGCGTCATCGAGCCGGGCAACAACTTCCTCGCCGACTGCGGCTTCATCGGAGCGCTGGCCTGCGACGGCTCGCAGGAGGTCGGGTATTTCTGGAGCAAGGCACTCGGCTGGCCCCTGGTCTGGGACCAGGATCAGGAGACCGCGATCCGCTCTCCGCACGGCGGACCGAAGGTCACGTGGGGCGGGCCGCCGCTGGAGCCGAGGACGGGCCGGGACCGGCTGCGCTTCGACCTCGCTCCCACCGCCCACGGTGACCTGAGCACGGAGGTCGACCGGCTGCTCTCCCTCGGGGCGAAGCGCCTCGGCACCGGCCAGGACGAAACCGGCAGCGTGACGCTGACCGACCCCGACGGCAACGAGTTCAGTGTCCTGACACCCCGGTAGCCCCGGTAGCTCCGGTGGTCCCGGTAACCCCGGTGGTTTCGGCGGCCGGTGGCACCATCTGCAGGACGGTGGAGACCGCGGTGCGGTGCCAGTCCCCGGCGTGCCGGAGCATCGCGTGGTCACCGCCCACCATGTCCACGAACGCCGCCCGGGCACCCGCGGCCCGGGCCCGGTGCGCGAACGCCTTGGACAGACGGGGATCCGTGACACGGTCGCGGTCCCCGTGCAGCACGACGACCTCCTTCTCCCGCAGCTGGGCCACCGGCTCGCCCTCGGGGCACCAGGGAGCCAGCGCCAGCACGCCGTGGACCTGGGGCGCGCCCGCCGCACGCAGCGCGGCGCGGCCGCCCATCGAGTGCCCAACGAGAACGACCGGGACGTCCGGAGCCAGCCGCTGCAGCTCTTCGAGCGCCCGCCGCGCGTCCCGCAGAGCGTCGGCGTCACCGCCGTTCCAGCCCCGTACGCGGTAGCGCACCTCCGCCAGCAGGACGTCGTCGTCCGGTGTCGCACGGGCCACGGCGCGTACGAAGGGTTTCATCCGCACGGCCGCGAGGTGCCAGGGGCGGGACGGGGCACGGCTGTCGGACCTGCCCCCGTGCAGGAACAGGACGGCGGCACGGGGTGAGCGGGGCAGACGCCGCACCGCGAGCGCGGGGGCGTGCACGCCCGCCGACTCATCGGTGGACGCCTGTTCGTGCAGTGTCATTCCCGCTCCCGTCTGTCGAGCCGCCGCAGCTCACCGGACCTGTCTCACCCAATATTCGTTGCCGACCGACCGATGGCTTGGTCGGGTGCTTGGTCGGGGGCTCGGCCGGCAGGCCGGGACGGCACCGTACGCCCTTTCGTCCGCCTGCCCGCGCAGTCCGGCTTCACCTGCGATTTCATGGGCTTCAGGGACCAATCCGCCGTGGCCCCGGCCTCGGATTACGTCCGGAGATGTCCTGACGGATGTCCCACGGATGTCTCGACGGATGTCCCGACGACGGAGGACCCGGTGAACGAACTCGCCCAGATCGGCAGGCACCACTCGGCTGACCCCGATCTGCAGGAGTTGCTGCGGCGTGTGGCTCTGGGCGACGAGCAGGCGTTCGCCTCGGTGTACGACGCCGTGGTGAGCTCGGTCCTCGGGGTCGTCCGCGCGGTCCTGAGGGACCGCGCCCAGTCGGAGGAAGTGGCCCAGGAGGTTCTGGTGGAGGTGTGGCGCAAGGCCCCGCGCTTCCGCACGGACCGCGGCACGGCCATCAACTGGATCCTCACGATGGCCCACCAGCGGGCGGTCGACCGGGTGCGCTCGGTGGAGGCCGCGACCGCCCGGGACCACAAGGCGGCCCAACTGGACCGCACGCCCGAGTACGACGAGGTGACCGAGCAGGTGGAGGCACGGCTGGAGCGGGAACAGGTGCGGCGCTGTCTGCGCACGCTGACCGACATCCAGCGTCAGGCCGTGGACCTCGCGTACTACCGCGGGCTCACCTACCGGGAGGTGGCCGAAGCACTGGCGCTTCCGCTGGGCACGGTCAAGACCCGGCTGCGGGACGGCCTCATCCGACTGCGTGACTGCCTGGGGGTGACCGCGTGACCACTGCGGATCTGCACACATTGACCGGCGCCTACGCCCTGCACGCCCTGTCCGACGAGGAACGCGAGGCGTTCGAGCGGCACCTCGGGGAGTGCGAGCCGTGCGCGCAGGAGACGGCCGAACTCTCCGCCACCGCCGCCCGGTTGGGACTCGCGGTCTCCCTGCCGCCCCGCCCCGCCATGCGAGAGGACGTACTGCGGCAGATCCGGACCGTGCGGCAGGAGGGCCCCGGCGGCCCGGCCCTGCCGCGCCGCGCACGGACGGCATCGCTCGGGCGCCCGGTGTCGCGCTGGGCGCTGGCCGCCTGTCTCGCGGCGGCCGCCGCGCTGGGCGGTACCGCGGTGTGGCAGCACGAACGTGCCGAGGACGCCCTGGAGCAGGCGCGCCGGGCCGACCGGGGAGCGAACGACATCGCGGCCGTGCTCACGGCCCCGGACGCCAGGAGCCGGACCACGAAACTGGCGGGTGGCGCCACGGGGACCGTCGTCGTCTCCGACAGCCGTGACAGGGCCGTCTTCATGGCCTCCGGGATGACCGAGCCGCCTCGGGGCAAGGTCTACCAGCTCTGGTTCGACGACGACGGCAGCATGCGGTCCGCCGGTCTGATGGACCCCGCGAGCACCAGCCAGGCCGTCCTGATGAAGGGCGCCGTGGCCGGGGCGTCGGGCATGGGGGTCACGGTCGAGCCGAAGGGCGGCTCCGAGGAACCGACCTCCACCCCGCTCGCCCTGCTGAACCTGCCCGCGTGACGCGTGACGCGTGACGCGTGACGCGTGGCGACGCGAGACGAAGGAGGTCCGCGGTCGAGGAAGCGGGCTTCCTGAGCGGGGTCCGACCTGACGGTTGCCGGTCGTCTGTCGCCGGTCCGTTGCCGTCGCGGGTCCGGCCGGCGTCACACCTGGCCGGTGACGGTCACGGTGACCCGCGCCGGTGCGGGCTCGGCCGGGAACCTCTCGACCAGATGGGCCTCCACTCGGCGGCGTGCGGCACGGGCCACGTCCAGGGCTCGCGCGTGCTTGAGCGCCACGAGATGGATCTCGACATGGCGGCGCCCGGTGCCGTCCGGCCGATTCAGCCGTACGCCCGCTGCCGACACCCCTGGCATCGACGCCCCTGGCATCGGCACTCCCGTGGTCGGCCCTCCTGCGGTCAGTACCCCCGCTGCCGGAGCCCCGTCAGTGCCGCGCTGCGGCCGGACCCGGGTCGAGCGCAGCCGGCCGGCGAGCCCCGGCCGGAGGAAGGCCACCCCCGGCACGCTCTCCACGGCCCGGGCGATCTCCTCGGCCAGCGAGGTGTGTGCGGTGTCGCGGGTCATCGGGCACGACCTTCCTGGCTGTCGTCCGCGGTGTCGATCAGGTCGGTGACATGGACGTCTATCGTCGCCACGGCCACGCCGAGCTCACGGTCCGCGGCCTCCCGGACCCGCCTGCGCACCTCTTCGGCGAGCTCCGGCAGCGAGACGCCGGCCGGGGCGTGAATGCCCAGCCGGACCTCGACCGGCCCGTCGGCGGTGCCCGAGGACGAGAGGGGGAGGAGACGACAGGAACCGGCCCGTACACCGGGGACTGTCTCGGCCGCCGCACGCAGGGCGCGGGCAGCGACCGCTTCCATGATCCACAGATCCTCGTCGGGCTCGCCGAGCGGTACGGGGCGGCCGGGACGCAGTTCGAGACGTACGACCTCCATGACGCGCCGCGTCAGCGACGTCACCTCGGACGCGTAGCCGTCCGCCGTCTCGTCGCGCAGGCCGCGAACCGCGAACTCCAGATCGTCGAGATCGAGGACGGCCTGCCGGCAGTGCGGGCAGGTCTGCCGGTGCGGGTCGTCGGTCTGCTGCTCCCAGTCGTCCCAGACCCGGGACAGCAGCCTGCCGCACGGCAGCTGCTCGTCGTCGACGCCGCCGGTGTCCGCGTTGGGCGGGTCGGTGTGAGCGGTCATCGCCAGGCCCCCATTGCTTGTGTCAGGCAGCGTCGTGCGCGGAAGACACGGGCCCGCACAGCCTCCTGGCTGATGCCGACCGCGTCCGCGATGAATTCGTAGGACTGACCGTCCAATTCTCGCAGTACCCAGCAGGCGCGCTGCTCGACCGACAGTTGATCGAGGGCCTCGCCCAGCTCGCGCACCGCGTCGCGGGCCTCGGCGATCCGGGCCGGGGAGGCCGAGTGCTCGGGCGCCGCGAGTTCTCCCGCGGCCTCCAGAGGTGCCACCGGCTTGCGGGCACGCAGCACGTTCAGACAGCGGTTGGTGACGATCCGGTACATCCATGTGCCGAACGACGACCGCTGGTGGAACTCCGGGAGCCGTCGCCAGGCGTTGATGAACGCGTCCTGCACGGCGTCCTCCGCCTCCGCCCGCCCGCCGAGCAGGCGGGTGGCCAGCCGGATCAGTGCCGGGGCATGGCTCTGTACGAGAACGGCGAAGGCGTCCTCGTCCCCCTCCGCGGCCCGTACCGTCAGCAGGGCGTCGTCGGTGTCGCCCCGGGCCTCCGGTGGCGCGTTCTCATCGCGGGCCCCCGCCACTGAGCGGCTCCTCTCGTCCGGTTCCGCAGGTTGGACACGTCGGTGCCGCCCGCTGTTACGCGGATGCCGGCTCTTGTTTTCGCGCGGTCGTGTGAAACGGCCGGGGCAGGTGTGTCCCCCCACATGATCCGTTGCCGGCACCTGTGCGGATGGCCCGGGAACGGTCGGACATTCATGCGGGACGTATCGGTGCGACCGGCGTGCGTGTCGGCAGGTGAGGAGAGATTTTTCGGGTATCCGCGTCACAGGCGTGGCCGCGGCGGGTCCAACGCATTGAGAGCAGCCGACCGGCTACAGGAAGAAGGACGTGCCATGACCACGCAGACCGTACCGACCGCGTCGACCCGCAAGGACGTAGCGGCACCGCAGGGCGGCAAGGCGGCACCGACGACGACGGCGTTGTCCGGCGGTGTCACCGGCGCCGACCAGCCGGCTGCGGACCGCGGCCGGACATCGATCGCCGATGTCGTCGTGGTGAAGGTCGCGGGTATCGCGGCCCGGGAGATCCCGGGTGTGTACGACATGGGCGGCGGCCTCTCCCGCACCATCGGCGCGGTGCGCGACCGGGTGCCGGGCGGTCGGCCGAACGTGGGGCGCGGAGTGAAGGTCGAGGTCGGCGAGCGGCAGACGGCCATCGATCTCGATCTGGTCGTCGAGTACGGCGTTCCCATCACGGACGTGGCCCGCGATGTGCGGGAGAACGTGATCTCCGCGGTGGAGCGCGTCACCGGCCTCGACGTGGTCGAGGTGAACGTCACGATCAACGACGTGCACCTGCCCGAGGAGGACGGCGACACGGCGACGACGGACTCCCGCGTGGAGTGAGCGAGCCGTCGCACACCGCAGGGCGGCCGGCCGATGCACGAGGACTGGTGCACGAGGACTGGTGCATGAGGACCGGTGAACGAGGAATGGTGGAAGAGGCCAGGACATGGATGTGACCACGTGAGCAGAGCATTCATCGGGATGATCGCAGGGATGGCGCTGGCCTTCGCCGGTTACTTCGGAGGCTTCGGGGCGTTCCTGCTCGTGGCCGCACTGGGCGGCCTGGGGTGGGCCGCGGGCCACTGGTTCGACGGCGGAGGCAGCCTCCAGGACCTGCGCGACGGCTATGAGCGGAGCCGTCGATGACCACGGCGGACCGGCGCGGCACCACGACCGTCTCCGAGAAGGCGGTCCGCAGGATCGCCGAGCGGGCGGCCACCGAGGCCGTGCCGGGCCCGGGCACCGGGACGGGCACAGCGGTGACCAGTGCGGGGACCGGAGCCGGGACGAGGGCCCGGGCCTCGAAGGGCTCGGCCGACGTGCACGGTCGCCGGGCGGACGTGAGCGTCGACGTCACCCTGCCCTACCCGGCGCCCCTGCCGGAGGCGGTCCGCCGGCTCCAGGACCATGTCACCGCCCGTACGAAGGAGTTGACCGGCCTCGACGTCACCAGAGCACGCGTCGGCGTCACCGCTCTGATCCCGGCGCCGGTCACAGAATCGGTCCCGGCCGCGGCTGCGGCTGCGGTGAAGAGCGTGGCGCCGGAGAGGCCGGCCACGGACGGGTCCACCACGGACAAGCCCTCCGTGGACGAGCCCGCCCAGGCGTCGCCGACCTCGCGGACGCCGCTGCGATGGTGGTCCGGGCGACGGCTGCCGACCCTGCTGCTCGCCCTGTCGGCTCTGGTGGCCTGCGGCGCACTGGCGGTCGACCTGGTCCTGGTGCACGCCGCCGGACGACCGGCGGCGGTCTGGCGCACCGGTGCACTGCACTGGCTCTCGCGGCACGGCCCCGGTGAGGCGACCGTCACGGCCTGCGCCGCCGCGGTCGCGCTCCTCGGTCTGCTGATGGTCGTTCTGGCCCTCACCCCCGGACATCGCGGACTGCTCACGGTCACCACGCCCGCTCCGAACCTGCGGGCGGCCGTGGACCGCACGGCGGTCGCCGCGCTCGTCCGGGACACGGTGGGCCAGGCACAGGGGATCGGTCCCGTGAAGGTGCGGGTCCGCCGCCGCAGCGTCAGCGTCCGGGCCGGTCTCGCCTTCGGCGACCGCGCACGCGCGCTCGACGAGGCGCGGCAGCTGGCCCGCCGGGCACTGGAGAGCTGCGAGCTGCGCCGCCCACCGCGACTGCGGGTCAGGGTCCGGCCCGGGGCCGCCTGGGATCCCGGCACGACCACGGTTGGGGACGGCGGGGGAGCGCAGCGTACGCTCACGGCCGGTGCCGACGACACGGCCCTCGAAGGAGTCACCCGCTGATGCGACGTTCCCGTACGGTCCTCGACAGGACCGCCCTCGCCGTGGTCGGCCTGGTGTTTCTTCTCGGCGGCAGCTGGCTCGCCCTCACCCGGGCACCCTGGGCCACGCGCCTTCCGGCCTGGTGGCCCGAGCCCGGCGCCCGTGCCGTGCTGGTGGATCCGGCCGGACTCGCCGAACTGCGTTCCACGGGCTGGTGGACGCCCTCGGTCATGGCCGCGTCGATCGCCGCGACCGTGCTTCTCGCCCTGTGGTGCGTGCGCCTGCTGCGCGGCGGGGCCCGCCCGTCGCTGCCGCTGCCCGCGCCCGGCAGCACGCTGCGGACCCGGGCCCTGGAGGACGTAGTGACCCGGCACGCGGTCGGGATCGGCGGCGTCGGCCGCTGCCGCACCCGCGTGCTCGCACGACGGAAGCAGCTGCAGGTGCGCCTGCACGTCCGGCTCCAGCCCGATGTGGCCCCGGCCGACGTCCTGCCCGCCATCGCCGAGCTCGCGGGCCGGACGGAGAGCTCCCTCACCCCGTACAGCGTGCGTACGCGCGTCCGCTTCTCCACCCGTTCGCACCGTAGGTCTCATGTCCGCTGAACCACGGCCCGCCGTCACCGGCGGCGGCCCACGCGCACTGGAGCCGGTCTGGCGCGGCACCCGGACCCCGGCCGCCTGGGGCGTCGCGCTGCGCCGTACGCCGTTGTCGATGTGGCGGGACGACATCTCCGACTACGCGGCTGCCCTCACCTACTACGCGATCCTGGCTGTCCTGCCCTCCCTGCTCGTCACCGTCATCGCCTTCAGCATGATCAGCCCGGGTACCGCCGAGGACTTCATCGCCCACGTCACCGCCTACGCCCCGGACCAGTCCGGCACACAGCTGCACGACGTGCTGACCCGTACGCTGCGGGACGGCTCGGCCGCCTGGACGCTGCTGGGCGGCGGCATCGTGAGCGCCCTGTGGTCCGCCTCCAGCTACCTCGCCGTCTTCCGTCGCGCCCTGCACCGGATGCACCACGAGGCCGACCACCGGTCGCCCTGGCACACGGCACCCCGCATCCTGCTCACCGCCTTCGGCCTCCTGGGGCTGCTGCTCGTCAGCGCCCTCCTCCTGCTGCTGACCGGGCCGATCGCCGAGACCGCCGGCCGCCTTCTCGGCTTCGACACGGTGGCCGCATGGGCCTGGAACCTGCTGCGCTGGCCGCTGCTGCTGTGCCTGGTGGCGCTGCTGGTCGTCATCGTCTTCCACACCGGACCCGTACCGGCCCGCCGTCGGAAGCACAGCGTTCCCGGCGGGATCCTGGCGGCGGGCCTGTGGCTCGTCGTCTCCGGAGGCTTCGCCCTGTACACGTCTGCGCTCGGCGCCTACAGCAAGCTCTACGGCTCGCTCGCGGGGGCGGTGGTCTTCCTCATCTGGCTGTGGCTGTCCAACCTCGCCCTGCTCGCCGGGGCGCAGTTCACCGCCGAACTGAGCGGGCTGAGCGGGAGAGAGCGGCCGGCCCTGCCGCCGGCGGAAGGTTCCCCCGAAGCCGCCTGAACCGGTGACGTGATCCCTTGCGCCTCCCTTCAGGTCTCGCAATACTTAGCCTCATGGCACAGTATTCGGCGCAACTGGACGGTGTGTTCGTCGCGCTCGCCGACCCGACCCGGCGCGCGGTCGTCCGGCGTCTGGGCCGCGGCTCCACGAGCGTCGGTGAGCTCGCCCGCGAGTTCCCCATGACCCTGCCCTCGTTCATGAAGCATGTGCGCACGCTCGAAGCGAACGGGCTGATCCGCACGGTCAAGTCCGGCCGGGTCCGCACCTGTGTGCTCAACCGCGACCGGCTCGCCCTGGTCGACGACTGGCTCGCCGAGCAGCGCCGGGCATGGGAGGAGCGCACGGACCGCCTCGAACAGTTCGTCACCGACCCGGAGGAGGACAGACAGTGAATCCCGACCTCGATCTCAGCCTGGAGCGGATCATCCGCGCGCCGCGCGCGACCGTGTGGAGTGCGTGGGCCGACCCGTCCCGGCTGGAGAAGTGGTGGCTCCCGGCCCCGATGCGCTGTCGGGTGGACCAGTTGGAACTGCGGCCCGGCGGGGCGTTCGTGACGCGGATGAGCGATGACGCCACCGAGTTCGTCCCGCATCTGGACGCGTGCTTCCTCGCCGTCGACGAACTCCAGCGGATCGTGTTCACCAACGCCGTCGACAGCACCTGGCGCCCGGCGAATCCAGCCCCGGTCACGATGACCGCCACCATCACGCTGCACGAGCACCCGGACGGTACCGACTACCGGATGCTCGTGCGGCACGGCGACCCGGAGTCCCGTGCCCGGCACGACAAGCTCGGCTTCGCCGACGGCTGGGGCACGGTCGCGGGTCAACTGGCGGCGCTCGCCGAGAGCATGGCCCCACGATGAGGACGACCCTCATGGAGTTCATCACGCCCGACGGACTGCCGACATCCACCTGAGACGGGACGGGCCCGGGAAACCGACTAAGACGCACTGTTCGCACTGTCCGGACTGTCTGGTGTGCCCGGGGTGTTCGGGCTGTCCGGGCGGGCGGTGTGATCGCGGTGGCCCGTCGTGCGGCGGTTCTCCTTCATCTCGGCCTCGTAGAGGTGGTCGCGTCCGTCCGCGAGGTCCCGCAGGGCACTTCGCTCCAGTTCCTTGAAGGGCTGGTAGTAGGTCCCGTCGTAGGCCTCGACGATCTGGAACGTCCAGTGACCGGGGATCACATTGCGGCCCAGGATCTCGCGCTCCACACGGTCGGCGTACTCGGTGTGGCCCGCCTCGCGGAGGAGGCCGACCGCGCGGTCCAGCTCCAGGTCGGCCCCTCCGGTCAGCTGATGGAAGGAGTACAGATGGCCCCGGGCCCGCTCGGTGGTCTCCAGCGCCTTGGACAGCGCACCGAGCGCTTCCACGGTCTCGTCACTGACTCCCTCGGGGCGCCGATGGGCCCGGTCGGGACCGTCGTTCGGTTGGTTCATGCTCTGCCGCATGCCCGCGGAGCGCGGACACCTATGCCGCCGCGGTGGCACGAGTGCCCGGATGGCGCACGAGGCCTGTCGGCGCCGTCAGTGCCCGCCGCGCCCGCGGCGCGGTGACCGTCCGCGGTTCACGGCGTCCGGTCGTCCCCGCCGTCCCCGTTGTCTCCGGTGGCCCCGTTGCCTCCGTTGAACATGGAGATCAGGCTGTGGGGGGTCTTGTCGCCGTAGAGCAGCTCATGGAGTTCGGTGCCCTCGGCGGCGGCTTCGGTGCCGCGGGTGAACATGGCCTCCTCGTACTCGGCGAGGGCGCCTTCGACGTCCTCGGGGCGGGCCGCGAGGGCCTTGCCGAGTTCGGCGCCGTCGTACATGGCGAGGTTGGCGCCTTCGCCGTTCGGGACCGAGAGGTGGGCGGCGTCGCCGAGCAGGGTCACCCCCGGCACCCTGTCCCACCGGTGTCCGACGGGCAGGGCGTTGAGGGGACGCAGCACCGGCGCGGTCTCAGTGTCGGTGATCAGCGCGGTCAGCTCCGGTGCCCAGCCGTCGAACTCCTTCGCGATCCGCGCGGTGACCGCGGCGGAGTCGCCGAAATCGATGCCCGCGAACCACTCCCGCGACTCGCTGAGCATCACATAGGCGTGGAGGGTGCCGCCGCTCTCCCGGTGGGCCAGGATCGCCCGGCCAGGGGTGAGCGCGAACATCGACCCGCCGCCGACCGCCTTCGCACTGGCCGGGTGCCGGGTCTCGCTGTCGAACAGATAGGTCTCGACGAACGACATGCCGGCGTACTCGGGGGTGATGGCGCTGAGCAGCGGCCTGACCCGCGACCATGCGCCGTCCGCGCCGACCAGCAGGCTCGTGACGACGGTGGTGCCGTCGGCGAAGGTCACCTCGTGCCGCCCCTCGCCGAGCGCACGGGTGCCGCTGACCTTGTGCCCCCAGCGGACGGTGCCGGCCGGGAGCGAGTCGAGCAGTATCCGCCGCAGCTCGCCGCGCAGCACCTCGGGGCGGACGCCCGTGCCGTCGTCGGCCTTGTCGAACAGGACGGACCCGTCCACGTCGAGGACCCGTATCGCCTCGCGGCCCTCCAGGACGAGGGCGCGGAACTCGTCGAGGAGGCCTGCCGTCTCCAGGGCCGGCTGTCCGTTGTAGTCGTGGATGTCGAGCATTCCGCCCTGCGCACGCGCCGTCGGTGAGGCCTCGGCCTCGTAGACCGTGGCCGGGATGCCGTGGACGTGCAGGACGCGGGCCAGCGTGAGCCCGCCGAGCCCGGCGCCGATGATCGTCACATGAGTGCCCTCAGCGCTGTCACTGCGGTCAGTGCTGTCAGCGTTCTGAGTGCCTGGGGTGGGTTGAGTGGTCATGGTGGGTCCTCGCCTGTCGTACGTCTGCCGGAGGTGCCCGGCGGATCTCCAGCAAGGTTTCAGCCCGCGCCGACATGCCGCCGACACCTGACCGACAGCTCTCGAAGGGTGTCTACAGGCGACCGACACAGGGCTGTCGGCACCAAGTGGGCGGCGGGCGCTCACAGGTCGACGGTCGTGCCCCACCCCTCGCGCACGGCGACAGCGTGGGCGACATGCGCCGCCGCCACGTCCAGGGCGGCGTGTCCGGTGGACTTGAACAGGGTCGGTCCGGTCTCCTCCCGGCGGCCGGGGTGCGTACCGGAGAGGACGGCGCCGAGGAGGGTGACGGCCTTTCCCTCGGGCAGGTCCTGCAACTCGTGCGCGCCCGCCGGCGGCGCGGCGGTGTGGGCGCCGGGCCACTCCGCGAAGAGGAGGGCGTCCCGGACGGTGTCGGCGTCCACCTCGGGGCCGTGGGAGCCGCCCACCGAACTGACATGGGCGCCCGGCGCGAGCCAGTCCCGGCGGATCACCGGGCGGACGGCGCCGGTGCAGCAGAACACCACCCTCGCATCGCGCACGGCCGCTTCGGCGCTCGGCGCGGGCTCGGCCGCGGGGTGCAGAGCGGCCGCGTCGCGGACCCTCCGCGGATCGCGTCCGGCCACGGCTACGGGCGTCGTGGGGTCGAGGAGCGCGAGCAACGAGAGCTGTGCCCGCGCCTGGGCTCCGGCACCGATGACGGCGATGCGGCCGGGCCGGGGCGCGGCCAGGGCGAGGGCGCTGTGGGTGGCCGCCGCGGCGGTACGTGTCTCCGTGAGGGCCTCGGCGTCGAGGAGGGCCAGCGGGCGGCCGTCCTCGGGATCGAAGAGGGCGACGATGCCGCGGTGGCTGCTCCGTCCGGCCTGAGCCGGGTCCGCGAACACCGAGACGAGCTTGGCGGCGAGCCCGAGCCCGGGGACGTACCCGGGCATGACGCCCAGCAGCCCGCCGGGGGCGCGGGCGGCGACGCGCGGCGGTGCGGAGGCCTCGCCCCGGCTGACGGCGATCAGAGCCTGTGCCACCGCGTCCATGACCTGGTGCGGGTCGAGCGCCGCGCGGGTCCGGGCGCGGTCGAGAACGAGGACACCACTCATGTCGGTCCGTTCGCCGGGTCGGAGGAGGAGGGCGCGGATGCGCCGGGGGCGGTCAGGAGCCGTCGCAGCGTGTCGGTGGCCTCGCGCAGGTGCTCCCGCAGTTCGAGGAGGCGGGTGGGTGTGAATTCGGCGTCCAGGCCGACGACCGTCAGCGCGCAGACCGGCGCTCCGGACGTCGGTGAGACGACTCGGCCGAGCGAGGCGACGGGCTGTTCGTTGCGGCCGTGTTCGACGGCGAACCCGGTCCGTTCCGCGCGTTCGATGTCGGCCAGCAGCCCGTCGGGACCCTCCAGCGGGTGCCCTGCCGCTTCGGCGGGACGCAGATAGGGGGCGCGGGCGGCGGGGTCGAGCGCGGCGACCAGGGCGAGGGGGCCCGCGAACCGGTGGACCGGCAGGCCCTCGCCGATCAGGTCGGTGATCATCGCGAGCCGCTCGGGCCGTACGGCGTCGATCACCCGCGACCGGTCGTCCTCCAGGACCTGGAGGTTGGCCATCATGCCGGTGCGCGCGGACAGCTCGGTGAGCACCGGGCGGGCGATGGCCGTCAGTGAGTTCCTGGCCGCGGACGACGACAACTGGAGCACCGCGGTGCCGGGCAGATAACGGTCACCGGCCCGCAGCACCCACCCCCGGCGTACCAGATCGAGGAGGACGCGGTAGGCGGTCGCCCGATGCAGCCCGACCTCCTCGGCCAGGTCGGTCAGGCGCGGCGGGTACGGCGCCCGTGCGACGGCCTCGACCAGGTCCAGGGCCTTGTCCACGGCGGTGCGGGGTGCTTCGGGCAAGTCCGACCACTCCTTGTGGCGTCGGGGCACGGCGGCGTACGGTGCTGTCTGTTGCGGGAGATGTTACATGTGTTACGTACAGCGCAACAACTGGCAGGGTGATCCTGAACGGGACGACCACCCTGACCACCCCGGGCGAGATGAGCGAGATGAGCGAGAGGCGAAGATGACGAACGAGGCCTCGGGAGCGCCGACCCCGCACGCCCCGCCGCCGACGGGGACGGTCGCCGTGTATCGCGGCGCCACGCTGTTCGACGGAACCGGACGGGCGCCCCGCCCCTCGACGTCGATCGTCGTCGACGGCGCGACGATCCGGGCGGTCGGTGACGACACGGAGATCGCCGCCTCGCTCCCTGCCGACACGCGCGTCCACGACCTCGACGGACGCTTCGTCATGCCGGGGCTGATCGACTCCCACCAGCACATCGCCACACCGCCCGACCGGCCCGCCGCCGAAGCGGTCCTCGACCGGCTCGTCCACAGCGGCGTGACGGCGATCCGCGACATGGCGGACGATCTGCGGCAGGTCGGCGACCTCGCGCGGGCCACCCTCGTCGGCGAGATCCCCGGCCCGGACATCCGCTACGCCGCACTGATGGCCGGGCCCGGCTTCTTCGACGACCCGCGCACCCACCAGGTCTCCCAGGGGGAGATCCCGGGCGCCGTGCCGTGGATGCAGGCCATCACCCCCGACACGGACCTGCGCGTGGCGGTGGCCCTCGCGCGCGGCACGCACGCCGCCGCCATCAAGGTGTACGCCGACCTCGACCACGCCACGGTCGCCGCGATCACCGCCGAGGCACACCGCCAGGGCATCCCCGTCTGGGCGCACGCCGCGGTCTTCCCCGCCACGCCCCGACAGGTCGTCGAGGCCGGTGTCGACAGCGTCTCCCACGTCACGTTGCTCGCCTTCGAGGGCGCCGAGGGGCCGTTGACGACGTACAAGGACAAACCACGGGTCGATCACCAGCGGTTCGCCGCCGAGGACGATCCGCACCTCGACGAACTCTTCGCCCTGATGTGCCGCCGCGGAACCGTGCTCGACGCGACCGCCGGCATGTGGGAGAGCGACGAGCTGACGGGGGAGGGGCCCGAGGACGCCGAACGCGCGCGGGCCAACGCGCAACTGGCCGCGCACATCACGGCTCAGGCGTACCGCGCCGGCGTGGACCTCTCCACCGGCACCGACTACGAGACCCCTCCCGGCGACCCTTTCCCCGCCCTGTTCGAGGAGTTGGCGTTCCTCGTGCGCCGCTGCGGCATCCCGCCCGAGGAAGTACTGCGCTCGGCCACCCTGATCGGCGCCCGGAGCGCCGGAGCCGAGGACCTCATGGGCAGTGTCGAGGCGGGCAAGCTCGCCAACTTCGCCGTCCTGGACGAGAATCCGCTGCTCGACATCGACCACCTGCGCAGCGTCACGCTGACCGTCAAGCGCGGCCACCGCTTCGAGCGAGGCGCGTACAAGGAAACCCGATGAACTCCACACCCATGATCATCAACGCGCTCGGACAGCTCGACAACCCGAACGCGCCCCGGTCGGCCGGGGCCGCCGCACAGCTCAACCAGAGCAGCGAGCAACTCACCATCGACGCCCGCACCTTGGCGGACGCCCACGCCTCGGGCCTCATCGCCGTCAACATCACCCTCGGCTACACCATGGGCGACCTGCCGCCGTACGAGCACACGCTGCACGAGATCGACGTGTGGGACGGGATCGTGCGGGAGCACGCGGCCGACCTGCTGAAGGTGCGCACGGTCGCCGACCTCCACCGGGCACGGGAGGAGGGCCGGATCGGTGTCGTCTACGGCTTCCAGAACGCCGTCGCGGTCGGCGAGGACATCGACCGCGTCGCCACGTTCGCCGAATTGGGCGTGCGCGTCGTGCAACTCACCTACAACCAGGCCAATCACATCGGAGACGGCTCCATGGCACCGGCCAACCGGGGCCTGAGCGACTTCGGCCGCCATGTGGTCGAGGCGCTGAACGCACACGACGTGATGGTCGACCTCTCGCACAGCGGCGAGCGCACCTGCCTGGAGGCCGCGGCCCTCTCCCGTACGCCGGTGTCGATCAACCACACCGGCTGCCGGGCGCTGGCCGATCTGCCCCGCAACAAGACCGACGAGGAACTGCGGCTGGTCGCCTCGCGCGGGGGGTTCGTGGGCATCTACTTCATGCCGTTCCTCAGCCTGTCCGGGCACGCCACGGCCGCGGACGTCGTCGAGCACATCGACCACGCCGTGAACGTGTGCGGTGAGGACCACGTCGGCATCGGCACCGACGGGCCCGTCACCTCGATCGACGACCTCGACGCCTATCGCGCGGATCTCGCCGAGCATGTGGCGCTGCGCCGGGCGGCCGGGGTCGGCGCGGCAGGCGAGCGCGCCGACACACTCCCCTTCGTCCTGGACCTGCGCGGGGTGGACCAGTTCAGGGAACTGATCCACCTCCTGGAACGGCGCGGATACCGCTCCGAACGCATCGAGAAGATCCTCGGACGCAACTTCCTCGACTACGCGGACCGGGTGTGGGCGGCCACCGCGTGAGGAATGCTTGAGCGCCGGACCTACTTGAGGGCCGCCGCGAACAGGGGCACCACGTGCTCCAGCGCGTAGTCGACCGACAGTACGGAGTCCATCGCGAAGGCCGAGCTGATGTTCTGGTCGTCGAAGACGACGGAGTGGCCCTTCTTCACGGACGGTACGGCCTTGAAGAGGGGGTCGGAGCTGATCTTCTTCGCGGTGATGCCGATGGGCGCCATCACGGTCAGGTCGGCGTCGAGGAGGTTGAGGTTCTCCTCCGAGACGGGCACGGAGAACGCGGACCCGGCCTTGGCCTCGATGGCGGGGCTGTTCTTGAACCCGAGCCGCTCGACGAAGTCGACCCGGCCGGTGCCGCGGACGTACGCGCCCCAGGCGGACGCGGTCCGCGAACCGAGCGTGATGGTCTTGTCCTTGAACTCCGGGTGCGCCTTCGCGGCGTCGCTGAACTTCTTCTCGGTCTCGGCGATCAGCTTCTCCCCGTCGTCCGGGAGACCGAGGGCCTGGGCGACCATGGTGGTCTGCTTCGCCCAGGAGATCTTGTACTGGTCGCCGCCCTTGGGCACACCGATGGTCGGCGCGATCTTGCTCAGGGTGTCGTAACGCGTCTGGTCGCCGCTGGACTTGGTGTCCAGGATCAGGTCGGGCTTGAGGGCCGCGATCTTCTCGTACTCGGGCTCCAGCGTGCCGATCTTCTGCGGGCTCTTGTCGTAGAGGCCCTTGGCCCAGGGGCCGAGGCCGTCGCCGCCGAAGGCGAGCCAGTCGCTGGCCCCGACCGGCTGGACGCCGAGCGAGAGCGCGGCCTCGGCGTCTCCCCAGCCGAGCGCCACCACACGCTTGGGCGCCTCGTCCACGGTGACCGTGCCGAACTTGGTGGCGACCTTCGCCGGGAACGCGCCGTCGGACGGCTGGGCGGCGCTGTCCTGGGTGCTGGACTCGTCGGACGAACCGCAGGCGGCCAGCGTTCCCATCAGGGTGAGCGCGAGGGCGCCGGTCAGCAGGCGCAGACGGCCGGGGCGGCGTCGGAAGCCGGAGTCGGCGGGGCGAGAGGACATGGTGGGTGCTCTTTCCGGGAGGTTCATCGAAGTACTCGACACAGAGGGGAGAAACGGGGTCAGGGGTTCATGACGGGGACGGGGACGGGGACGAGGTGAGAGGGGCGCCGTCGGCCTGCGGCACCGTGATGTGGTGCCGCCCCATCGGAACGATCAGGGGTGTGGCCGACGCCGGGTCCGGGACGACCGCGCTGCGCAGCCCGAACACCTCGTGCACCAACTCCTCGGTGACGATCGCGGTCGGGGTGCCCTCGGCGACGACCCGGCCGTCCTTCATCGCGATGAGGTGGTCGGCGTACCGGCACGCGAGGTTGAGATCGTGCAGGACGACGGCGAGGGTGACGCCGCGCTGCCGGTTGAGGTCGGTCAGCAGGTCCAGGACGTCCAGCTGGTGGCTGATGTCGAGGTAGGTGGTGGGCTCGTCCAGCAGCAGGAGGTCGGTCTCCTGGGCCAGGGCCATGGCGATCCAGACGCGCTGGCGCTGCCCGCCGGAGAGTTCGTCCAGCGGCCGGTCGGCGAGATCGAGGACGTCGGTGGCGAGCATGGCCGCGGCGACGGCCTCGGTGTCCGACGCCGTCCAGCGCCGGAACCAGCCCTGGTGCGGATACCGGCCGCGGCCGACCAGATCGGCGACCGTGATCGCCTCCGGCGCCACCGGGGACTGCGGCAGCACGCCCAGCGTCGCGGCCACCTGGCGGGTGGGCAGCTCCTGGATGCTGCGGCCGTCGAGGAGGACCGCTCCCGACGACGGCACGAGCAGCCGTGCCATCGAGCGGAGCAGCGTCGACTTGCCGCAGGCGTTGGGGCCCACGATGCAGGTGATGCGGCCGGGTGGCAGGTCGACGTCGAGCTTCGAGATGATCTCGCGCTCTCCGTATCCGAGCGTGAGGTCCCGGGCCTGAAGGGTGTGCGGGGCGGGCGGGGCGGAGCGGTCGTGCGGGGCGGACCGGTCGTGCGGGGAGGTCACCGTCGTCTCCTTGAGGGTGCCGAGCGGTTCACGGACCTCGCCGGAACCTTCGTCTGAGGGTCGTGTCACGGTCAGCCGCCCTTGCCCACGCGGTTGGCGCGCGCGAGCAGCCACAGCAGGTACGGCGCACCGACGAGGCTGGTCACGATCCCCACCGGCAACTGCGTACCGGGGACGAGGTGCTGGGCCGCGTAGTCGGCGAGGAGGACCAGCGCGGCCCCGACCAGGGCCGAGGGCACCAGGGCCGCGCCGCGCCCGGGGAGCAGACGCCGGGCGATGGGCGGGGACACGAAGGCGACGAAGCCGACGGGCCCGGCGGCGGCCGTCGCGAGGCCCGCGAGGGCGGTCGCGCAGGCCAGCATGGCGAGCCGGCTGTGCTCGACCCGCGCTCCCAGACCGCCGGCGGCCTCGTCGCCCAACTGCAGGGCCGGCAGGGCGCGCGAGGCCAGCAGCGCCAGGGGCAGCAGCACGACCGCACCGCTGAACAGGGGCCAGAAGTGGGTCCAGGATCGGCCGTTGAGGCTGCCGGTCAGCCAGAGGAACGCGTTCTGCGCCTCGGTGACGTCCGACCGCGTCATGACGTACGAGACGACGCTCGACAGGCCCGTACCGATGCCGATGCCCACGAGGACCAGGCGGTAGCCGCTGATGCCCTTGCGCCAGGCCAGCAGGTAGACGGCCGCCCCGGTCAGCAGCGCGCCCGACAGGGCGACCGCCGACAGGGCGAGACCGCTCAGGCCGAGGACCATGCTCGCGAGGACGGCGGCGGCGCTGGCCCCCGCGCTGACGCCGATGACATCGGGGCTGGCGAGCGGGTTGCGAAGCAGCCCCTGGAACACCGCTCCGGAGAGACCGAAGCAGCCGCCGACCAGGAGGGCCAGCAGGGCTCGCGGCAGGCGCAGTTCGAGGATGACGAACTGGGTTCCCGCGTCGCCGCCCCCGGCCAGCGTGGCGAGGACGTCGGCGAGCGGGATGACGAAGTCGCCGGTGGTGAGGGACAGGGTGAACGCCGCGAGTACGACGGCGAGCAGGACGCCGCTGACGAGGGCGCCGCGGGCCTGCCCACGGCGTCTGACGCGGACCAGCCGGGCCACGGCGTCGTGCGAGGCGGCGGGGGAGGGACCACCGGTCGTACCAGTCGTACCAGTCGTACCAGTCGTACCGGTCGCGCCGGTCGGCTCCGGCGGCGCGGTGGCCGTACCGCCCGCTGACATGGTCTTACGGTTCACAGTTCGACCACGTTCCGGCGGCGGACGAGCAGGACGAAGGGGATGGCGCCCAGCGCGGCGGTGATCACACCGACCTGCACCTCGCCGGGGCGCGCGATCAGGCGCCCCACGACGTCCGCGAAGAGCAGCAGGGCCGGTGCGAGCAGCGCACTGTAGGGGAGGATCCACTTGTAGTCGGGGCCGGTGATCAGGCGTGCCGCGTGCGGAACGGCCAGGCCCAGGAATCCGATCGGCCCCGCGATCGCCGTGGCCGCGCCGCAGAGCAGTACGACACTCACGGCGCTCGTCAGCCGTACCGCGACGATGCGCTGGCCCAGGCCGCGCGCGATGTCGTCGCCGAGGGCGAGGGCGTTGAGGGAGGGGCCCAGCAGCAGGGCCAGCACTCCGCCGACGGCGATGAAGGGCAGTGCCTGCCACAGGACATCGATGTCACGGCCGTTGAGCGCGCCCACCTGCCAGAACCGGAACTGGTCGAACGTCCGGCTGTCCCTGAGCAGCATGGCGCTGGTCAGGGAGCCCAGTACGGCGGTGGTGGCCGCTCCGGCGAGGGCCAGTTTCACGGGTGTGGCGCCCTCGCGGCCCAGGCTGCCGATGCCGTAGACGAGCACGGCGGCGACACAGGCCCCGAGGAAACCGAACCAGATGTACTGCGCGGGCTCGGTCAGCGACAGGACGCTGATGGCGAAGACGACGGTGACGGAGGCGCCCGCGTTGACGCCCAGCAGGCCCGGATCCGCGAGGGGGTTGCGCGCGACGCCCTGCATCAGGGCTCCGGCGACCCCGAGCGCGGATCCGGCGAGCAGACCGGCGAGCGTGCGGGGGAGGCGGACCTCCTGGATGATCATCTGGCCGTGGACGGAACGGTCGGGGCTGAACACCCCGGCCACGACGTCGTGCAGTGCCACGTCGCCCGAGCCCACGGCGAGGCTGAGCACACTCATGGCGGTCAGTGCCAGGGCCGCGGCGAGCAGCCCCGCGCTGAGGGCGGGTCTGGTGTGCCGGCGGCGGACGCGCGGGGCGTCGGCGAGGTCGGGCGGGGAGAGGGAGACGGTCACGCGACGCGTATCCGAGGGTGCGTGCCGCGGGTGAACGGCGACGGGGCGAAGCGCACTTGAGGTCGTCCTTGTCCGCCCGCTCGCGGGCAGCGCAGAGTTACGGAACTGGGTGTTCCGTTCAGTAAGGTAAGCCAAACCTAACACCAAGGTAGATGCTGTACGCACCCGGTCCCGATGTGGTCATCCCGGCCTGGACTCCGGCGCCGGTGTGGTCATCCCGGCCGGGGCTCCGCTGCCGGTGCGGTCATCTCGGCCTGGGCTCCGGGCCCGCCAGGATTCTGGCCTCGATCCGCTCGTAGTCCTTCTTCCGCCGCTGGGTCTCACGCCGTCCCGAGAACATCGTGCCGAGCCAGCCGAACGCGAAGCCCAGGGGGATGGACACCAGCCCGGTCGTGGTGAACGGGAACCAGTTGAAGTCGGCGTCGGGAAAGGCCGCCATGGGTGTCCCGGAGACCAGCCGGGTGCCCGGCATCAAGACGAGGACCGCGAGCGAGCCACCGATCATCGTGCTCAGCAGTCCGGCGCGGGTGTAGCGGCGCCAGAAGAGGCTGTAGACCAGCGCGGGGGCGATGGCCGAGGCGGCCAGGCAGAAGGAGAGCGTCGCCAGGGGCTGGAGACTGCGGTGCTGGATGAGGCCGGCCAGCACGATCGTCGGGATTCCGACGGCGAGCGCGGAGACCCGGGCCACGGTCATCTCCCGTACCGGCGAATGCGGGGTGGCGCGGCTGGCGTAGACGTCATGGGCGAGGGAGTTGGCGCAGGCCAGGATCATGCTGGCGACCGACGCGAGCAGGGTGAGGAAGATCGCTGCCGTGACCGTGGTGAACAGGAAGGTCTCGGCGCGGGTGACATGGGTGCCGAAGACCGCGCGGGAGCCGACGAGATAGGCCGTGTTGCCGCGCGGGTCGGCCGCGGTGATCCCGGTCCGGCCGAGGAGCGCGGTCGCCCCGATCGCGACGATCGTGATGATCAGCATGAACAGGGCCACCGACGACACCGCCCAGGACATCGAGCGGCGGACCTGCCGTGCGCTGTCCGCGGTGAACATGCGCATGGTGACATGGGGCAGACAGGCGCCGCCGAGCACGATGGCGAACTGCGTGCTGATCATGTCCAGGTCGGCGTGCGGACCCCCGGCGAACTGCAAACCGGCACGGAGGAACGCCTCGCCCGCCCCGCTGTGTTCCGCGGCCGTGTGCAGCAGCTCTCCCGGGTCCCACGCGAAGGCGCGGAGCATCAGGAAGGCGACCACGGACCCCGAGCCGAGGAGCATGACCATCTTGAGGATCTGGATGAGGGCGGTGCCCTTCATCCCGCCGATGGCCGCGTAGGTGATCATCAGGCCGCCGACGCCGATGACGCACCCGGTCTTCATCGTGGTGCTGCTGAAGCCGAGGATGAAGGCGAGCAACTGGCCGGTGCTGGCGAGCTGGACCAGCATCATCGGCATCAGCGAGGCGATGGTCACGACACAGGTCGTGATGCGCACGGCACGGCCGGGCATCCGCCGGGCGATGGCGTCCCCCGTGGTGAACCGGCCGGTGTTCCGCAGGGGTTCGGCCAGCAGGAACATCAGGAGCAGCAGGGACAGGAGGGTGCTGAGGGCGAGGACGACACCGTCGTAGCCGCACAGCGCGATGACTCCGCCGATGGTCAGGACGGTGGCCGCGGAGATGTAGTCGCCCGCGATGGCCAGCCCGTTGCGCATCGGGGACAGCGAGCGGTAGCCGGTGTAGAACTCGTCGAGATCGTCCCGGTCCGGGCCCGCGATGACGCAGAGCAGCAGGGTCACGGTGACGACGGTGCAGAAGGCGACCAGGGACCAGGTCTGTGCGGTGCCGCTGAACTCCGTCATCGTCCGGGCTCCTGCTCGGCGAGCAGGGCCGTGCGCTGCCGCATGCGGCGGGCGAGCGGATCGACGTACCGGCTCGCCGTGTACTCGAAGAGCACGATCGCCAGCCAGGTGACGGGGAGCTGGACCAGGCCGAGCACCATGCCGGTGGACAGACCGCCGGTGACGGGCTTCGTCATGAAGGCCGGGGCGCGGACGGAGAGGACCAGGAAGGCGGTGAAGTAGGCGAGGACGACGAAGGTGGCGACCCGGCGCTGTCTGCGGTAGGCCCGGCGCAGGATGCGCAGGTCACGGTGGTGTCCGGGTGCGGAGCCGCGCGTGACGCGCTCGGGTAAGGGTTCTTCGGCGGCGGCCCAGGCGGGCGGGGTGGTGGGGTGCCTGGCCCGGTGGGGCGGTGGGGCGTACGCATCCGAGGGGTCGTCGGACATCCCGGTTCTCCTAGCGCGGCAGGGGTCCGTGACATGCGCGGACCGCAGGGAGGTGGGGAGAGGTGTTCGATTTCTCGCACGCTATTCGGCGAGACCGTCAAGCGAGGCCTTTTGGTCGATCTGGCTCGTTTGCGCGTGTCAGTGGTGCCGGCCTCGGACGGTGGGCCGGTCGACCGGTGCGGAATGTGCGTGAAGGGGCAGGTGAGGGCCGGTGGGGGTCGATCGGCGGCTTAAGGGCAAGGGCTTTCGGTCTTCAGGGCGCTTGCTGGGTCGCAGGGCCCCCGCGCCTGGTATCTTCCGGTCTCCCTCATAGGGCTCATGAGTACCCCTCCGCGGGCACCATGAACCCGCCACTGTCCCTACTGCCTTGCCTGTGACGGGAGTTGAGGGCTGAGCCGGGTGGATCGGCCGGAGGTTCCGGTGCGCCGGCCGATGCCGACGAGTGTCCGGCCGACGCTGCGCCAACGGTTCCTGTACGCCTGCCGACGCCGCGCCAAAGGTTCCGATGCGTCTGCCGACGTCGGTGAGCCGCCTCCGGCCGGCGCCCATGA